>JAZAIZ010000254.1:0-37754 GCA_036230545.1 Myxococcota bacterium | reverse complement strand
GTCACTGGTCCCCTTTTTGATTACTTTCCCCATACTGGGATCTTGTCATGCCTGAAGTTGACGGGAAAGATAGAGGCGAAAAAAAGCGTCGATTTCAGCGGCGGGTGGCCATTAAGGCTCTTCTCCACCGGGATCATTAAGGAAATCATCGGCAGGGGTCGGGTCGTTCTCATGCTCGGTTGTGGTTCCGTGCAGGCGAGCGGGCAGATCTGCCCAGCTCTTGCTGAGAAGTCCCTTTTCGGAGAGCTCTCTGACTTTTAGCAGGACGGAGTCCTGAAAGCGCTGGAGTACTTTCTCGGTTAGATCATGCTTATTGGCCATCTTCTCCACGTACTCGAGGAAGATGAGGCCGGGCTCACGGGGGAGTCGTTGGGATAGTTGAGTTCGGAGCTGTGGAGATTCAGGCAGGGAACTCTTGGCCAGACGCCACAGGCCGGCCTTATAGAGAAACTCGCTGGAGTCATCGAAGCTGGAGGAGACTCGGGCCAAAAAACGCTGGGCGCTTCTCAACTCGCTGGGGTCTGTTTGTGCGGCCTCGCGGGTCGCTTGAATCAGCTCTTCGGTCTGTTCATGAGGAAGTCGTCGACACAGCTCTCGCAGCGCCATGGGGCCCACCGCGACAAAGGCCTGACCGGCCTCGAGGAGCCCGAGGCTGTGGGTCAGGGTGAGGAGCTCTTTACGTTGAAGGTGGATCAATGCGGGAAAGGTGAGCTCTTTTCCCATGGGGCCGGGCATGGGGGTGAAGCGTTGTTCAAAGAGCTGTCGCAGGGTTTTACGGACTTCTTCGGGGGTCTGCCGAACGTTGGATTTTGGGGGCAGCGCCTCCCGGGTGCTTTCGGGTAGTCGTTTGAGGATGGAGCGGACCGTTGGTTGGGGGAGAGTCAACAGGATGCAAGCGACAAGGGAGGGAAGAGTTTCTTTGAGTTCATGGGCGAGCCACGAAGGATCAATCAGTTCAAGTCCGTGGGATGTGTCGGCCTTTAATGCTCGTTTCATCTCTCGGACCATAAAGGGAACCCGTTTGTCCGCTGAGATCTGCAGGAGTTGTTGCGCTTTATCCTGGAGTCGTTGTCCCGAGGGGGGGGGAAGAAGGGAGAATAACTCGGTTTCATGACTTCCCCCAATGGTAAGCGTTGTGAGCAGCAACATGCTCTCGCGTTCACTTAGGGGGGCAAAGAATGGATGCATTCCGGAGATCAACCTGCGCTGGGTGGCAGGTTCTCCTCGCTCTGGGCGCGTCGTTGTGCTTTCGCGATCTCATTTTGCAAACGAAGGAGTCGGGCCTGAGCGCTTCGGAGACGAAGGTGCCCGGAGAGGAGTAGCAAAGACAGCCCTAATATTACCGCTAGAATGACGATACTGAGCACGTTGACGGTCTTGGCGGGAACTCGGGTGAGCCATGAGCCGCCTGCGGGCGCTGGGACATCCGGGATGGTGAGTTCACCGATGCTTCGAACCGGCGTCAATAAGGGGAACACTCGGTCGGCGGTCAAGTTCTCAACGCCCGCGGAGACGAGGGTCTGGACCTGCTGTTCCGTGATCGGTTTGGCTCCCGCCGCTCCTGGCAGGTAGCGAAGCGTGACGCTCGCGGTGGTGGGCGATATTTGATCTTCGGCAGTGCGCAGGGCGCTCTCTTCGGGAATGACGATTTGAACCTGGGTATCGAGGATTCCATCAATTAATTTAAGCTGACGTTCGATTTCCCCTTCAAGGGCGGCCATTTTCTTGGCTTTCTCTTCTGCCGAGGTGGGGATGAGCCCGGTCTCGGAGAAGACCTCAGAGTAGCCCCGGTCTTTCCGACGAGGGAGTTCATGCAGGTTTAAGAGCTTGATGGCGTCGAGCTTGTTCTTTGGGGGGACCGAGATGTGATAGAAGATTTCGCGGCCGGTGTCAGTTACGCCCTTAGTGCTGGCGATCTGATTGTCGGCAAACAACTCGGTGATGCGATTGGCTTCCCGCTCGGAGAGACCGTTCACTACTGTCTCAACACCGCAACCGGTGATTGTTCCTAAAATGAGAAAAATAAGAAGATGTTTTGCTCTTACCATTGCCCGCATTACGTCAAACCGCCCTGTTTCAGGTGAGAGTGGCACTCACCAAACGGTAACTCACACCACAAGGTGTTGGCAATATTCCGGGGAAAAAGCAAAAAAAAGCGGGCCATAGACCCGCTTTCGTTTTGCTACATGGAGCGTTTCAGACCACCAGGATTAAACCTGAGTGTTCATTGTCTGCTTGATGCCGCTGGTGGCTTTTTCCACGACTTTGGACGTCAACTCGAGTTCCTGAGAGAAGCGATAGACGCCAGCCTGCATGGCGAGCAGCTCCTGGGGACCCATTTTCTTGCCGGACATGGCCATCTCCATAATCTGGGTCATTTTGTCTTGCCCATTGACCAGGCCTTCGATCATGCTGGCCATTTTTGACCTCTCGGTACGGGAGGTGGCGCCCACTTTGGTTGTGGGGGGCGTTTGGTTGACCCGCGCATTCAGCAGCACATTGGAGGATTTGCTGACTTCTTGAGGCTTGTTGACCTGGGTGGGAGCGGGGGTGTTCTGCGTTTGCTGAGTTTGCAGTTTGTTTTGGAAGCTGCCGTCGTTGCTGCCGACGCCCTTTTGTTGTTCGTTTTTTTGCAGGTCCTTTTGGGACTGTTGCATCTCTTTAAGAAGTTCGCCTGCGGCTTTGCCAATGCCGCCTCCAGTTGGATCCATCATATCGGGTCTCCGCAAATGGGTCAGGGTTGTCCCAACCTCTCGATGATTGCCGTTCGTTCCACTATTCTGTGAACATTAGCGGGAGATTGGCAACCTGGTTGATTTTTTTGCGAAAGACTGCGCTGAGATGATCGTGGCGGGGAGCTCTCTAACCTATTGAATCTTTTAGCATTCTATGCAGTTTGTCGATAACTCGGCCGTGGAGGCGGCTGGTCCAGGATTTGGACAACCCAAGCTGCTCCCCCACCTCCTGCAGACTCATGTCTCGATAATAGTACAATTCAAGCAGTTGGCGCTCCTGGTCGGAGAGGGTGGCGATGGTTTTGCGAACCAGCGCTCGGGCTTGCTCCAGCCCCACCGCTTCTTCGGGGAGCCTGTTTTTGGTGTCCTCAACCTGAATCGCTTCGGCGCTGTCGAGGGAGGTGAGGTAGACTGCGGCGAGGCCCTGCACGATGGTAGAGAGGGTCTCGATGGCATACTCAAAGGGATTCTCGGGAATCTCATGACCCCGCTCTTCGGCGTAGGCGACCTCAGCCAGGTATTCGTTGGCGCGCTCTTCGAAGCGCGCCTTGGCGTATTGGGTGCGGCTCATCCAGCCCATTCCCCTGAGGCCGTCGTAGATGGCTCCCCGGATTCGATAATAGGCGAAGGTCATGAAATTGGCGCCCACGCTGGGGTCGAAGCGCTCGGCGGCTTCGAGCAGGCCGATAAACCCATATTCGACCAGGTCATCAAATTCGATGTCCTGTGAGACCTTCTTTTTGACCTTGCCCGCGATAGAGCGCACATAAGGCATGTATTGTTCTGCAACAGCCCTCTTATCATTGAAATCAATGGGCGGTTGCTTGGTCTTTTTGGCTGCGGGCTTGTCTTTGGAGGTTGGGTCTGTTGCTGTCATGTCTGGCTTGCTGTCTTTAGAGTTTCTTCCGACACATCTTCGAGGAGTTGGGCGAAGAAGGGAGAGCTCTCAAGTTGCTCTGCGATCGCTTCAAACATTTGTTCCAGTTCGGCATCGGTCGCTTCGCCGAAAAGTTTTCGCAGCTTCTTGCCTTTGAGAACCGAGCGAGCGAAGAGCCTGGCCCGTTTGAGGCGGTCGGCGTTGGGGTTTTGTTTTAGCACTGCAGCGAAGGTCTTCACCAACTCCGCGATATCGGCGTTGGTAAATTGGGTTTTGGCCCCGGCTCCCTTTTGACTGGTGATGGAGTCAAGCTTGGACTTCAACTCAAACTTGTCGGCTGCCTTGTCGCTCGCCGAGCTTTTTTGAGTTTCGGGCGTTGCGGCTTCTTTAGTCTGGGCGCTTTCGGCCTTTGTTTGTTGGACGTCTTTGGCTGCGTCTGGAGGTGGTTTAGGGCCCCCGCCACCGATTCGGCTCATGTCTTTGGCTCCTTATTCCACGGGGGTTAAGCAAAGATTCCTTGGGAGTGAGCCTCTCGAAGTGCTTCGGCGAACTGCCCGGCTGACCCTTCGGGATCGAGGTTGATCGCCTTATCGAGCTCTTTCATTGCTTCGTCGGGGCGGCGGAGGAAGAGCAGGATTTCTCCCACGGAGGCGTGGGCTGCTGCGGATGTGTCATTGAGGCTGACCGCCTTTTGGTGGGCCTTGAGTGCAGGGTTAAAACGACCCTGGGAGAAGTAGAGGTTGCCGAGGGCCATCTGCGGAACCTCGCTGTGGGGGAGCATCATACCGACCCCGTCGAAGACTTCCTCCGCTTCGTCGGGTTTGCCAAACTCCATGTATAGATATCCCGCTTCGAGAAGGAGTCGAACATCCTCTTGAGGAACCGCTACGATTCCTTGAATAACTTCGGGGAGAGTGTTTTGTTCAGGCATGGGACAACTCGTCAGGTTAGTGATGATTTGATGATCCTGCTCTTGGCAATGTAGTGCAGGTCGGGTTTAAACACAAACGCCGCGCCGTTTTTGTGAAAAGGGCGCGGCGTCATTATGTGGTAGTACGGTGCCCCCAGGCGAGCCGTTGAGACTATTATCGCACGTTGTTAATAGTTGCTTTCGCGGTGTCGTGCTTGGTCTTCATGATATTGGACAGGGTGGAGAATTTGCGGTTCTCCTGCTGCATATTTTGTTGAAGCTCAAGGTACTGCAGGTTGAAGCTCTGGTTCATTTCCTGCATTTCTTTGGTGGCGAGTAATTGCATGGCGCCGGAGTCACCTTGAGCAGCCAGCTCTTCCATGTTGGAAAAATTGCTGCTGCCACCCGATGAGCTGACCCCGCCAGTGCCGCCGCCTCCACCGCCGCCAACGCTGACGGCGTTAGGGGAGCTGGCAGAATAGGCTGAGGATTTCGATTTGAGACCACCGAGGCCGGTGATGGCCGCGGAGAGGATTGCTCCACCGGGGATGTAGGGAGCGGCCATATTGCCTGCACCCATGACGGTGTCTGCGGTCTTGGAGAGGCCGGTTTTAAAAACACTCCCAAAGTTGGTTTTGGGGGTTTGGCGAGTACGACTTGAGTCAATCTTGACTCTAAGTCCTGCGTTGTTGGGATTAATTGTGTTAGCCATTTTGGTTGTCTCCTCAAACCGGTCTTAACGCTGGGGGCGTTTTTCTACCAGATTCCTTGTGTTTTCCGGGTGTTGGAGCTTTTCCCAGTTGGGAGGGGCCCCGCTACCCTGATACATTATCCCAAACCCTGTTTTCGGGCTGAAAAGTTCATGGAAAAAACCATAATAATGGCAGATTGACTGATGTTGTCCCCCTGCCGATCCCTCCAGGCCCACAAGAGTTTATTGTAGACCCGAACTTCTTCAAAGCACAGTAAAACACGGCATATTAAGCGGCTCGGATCCCCGTTCCGGGCTCAAAGATAAAAAAACTCATTAATTACTCAGCGTTAGCCTGAAGGTCGCTCTTGGTTTGGAAGAGATAATCCATAAGGTCGGCGACCCGTTCAATGGCGGCGATGGCTTTTTGTGCTGCGAGCTTGTCTTTTTGGGCCGATGCTTCGCCCTCAAACTTCTCCAGGTCGGAGATCATTGTACTCAGTTTTTCACCAATGGTTTCAGGGGTTTCGTTCTCAAGAACTGTCTCGATGCGCTCAAACCCCACGGAGGGGGCGTCGTCGTCTCCGGAGCTTGCGCCTGGACCTGCGCCTACCGGATTGGAGATTCCGGCTTGGTGTGAGTCACCGATCTTAAAGGATTCCAAGTCTTTATCTGACATAATACTCCCCGTCGAGTGTGCCGGCTTGAGTCGTTCAAGCGCAGTCCTCGCTAGGTTAGGTCATTCATCAGGGGGGTTCAAATTATTAAGGGGAAAACAGGCACGAGGGGTGTGGGTGATTGGTCAACCAATGCACTCTGTGAGCGTCTCTTGTTTATTCCGCGGAAGAGTTAAAGAGATCGCCCTCTTGAATCCCGCGCCCCGCCGCCCAGGCCGTTGCGGCCATGAGTTTTTTGCCCGAGGGGCGTACCTCTTCAAGGCGTAGGGCTCCAGATTGGCAGGCCACCAGGACCCCTTTGGAATTCGCCTGGATGACTTCGCCAGGACGTCCCGCTCCTTCAGCGGGCGAAACCACCGAGAAGAGGGTGCGTTTGTCTCCCTGCATGGCGTACGCACCAGGCCAGGGGTTGAGGCCGCGAACCCGGCGCGAGAGGGTGAGAGCATCTTTGGAGAAATCAAGAAGCCCATCCTGTTTGGTAAGCAGGGGGGCGTAGGTGGAGCGCTCGTCTTCCTGCGCAGTGGGCTGGCTGGTCCCGTCCAGGATGCCGGGGAGGGCTTCGATAAGGGCCTGGGCCCCCAGGAGGGCCAGCTCTTCGGTGAGGTTGCCGCGGTTGTGGGTGGATTGGAGGGGGATGGAGGACACGCCGTGCACCGGGCCGGTGTCGAGTCCTTCGTCCATCTGCATAATGGAGACCCCGACTTGAGGATCGCCCGCCATAATCGCGTGCGCGATGGGAGAGGCACCCCGGTGCCGGGGGAGTATCGAAGCGTGGACGTTGACGCAGCCCCGCTGAGGGAGTTCAAGCAGCCGGGGTGGGAGAATCCTACCATAGGCGGCGACCACCATCAGGTCTGGCTTGTATTGAGCCAGGGCCTCCCAGGTCTCCTCGCTCTTCATTTTGGTGGGCTGGAGGACCGGAAGGTCATGGGCTTGGGCGGCGAGCTTCACCGGAGAGGCGGTGAGCTTTCGCCCTCGGCCAGCGGGGCGGTCTGGTTGGGTGATGACCGCTTGAACCTGACAGAGGTCAGGGCGTGCTACGAGCGCCTCTAGCGACGGAACCGCGAAAGCGGGAGTTCCCATAAAAAGAATGCGAGGTGTCACCATAGACTCTCAGTTTTTTTGGGGCGGTTAAAGTTGGAGGGCGGCTTCGACCCCGTCGGTGGTGCCGTTGAGTTTGAGGCGGCTCATCTTACGCTTCACCACGTCCTTTTTTAACTTGGAGAGGTATTCGACGAAGACGCGTCCGTCGAGGTGGTCCATCTCGTGTTGGAGT
Organism: Myxococcota bacterium; assembly: GCA_036230545.1. Taxonomy (GTDB): domain Bacteria; phylum Myxococcota; class XYA12-FULL-58-9; order XYA12-FULL-58-9; family JABJBS01; genus CAXGXL01. The sequence continues at coordinate 30,588 of JAZAIZ010000254.1, read as the reverse complement.
GCGACGCTGTAGAGCCCTCTGCAATCAATGGTGAACTCCTCGCCGTGGCGGTTGAAGGCACGCACCCTAATGTTGGCTTTGCGTCGGACGTTTTCGGTGTAGCCGGGAACCGAGAGGCATCCCTCTTCCCAGGTGATCTCCCCTTCGGCTTTGATAATCTCAGGGTTGATAAACTCCTGGGGACCTTTAAAGCCAAAACTCTCCAATTCTCGGGCGATATCCGCTTCGGTTTTTGCGTCTTCCTGAGGGTCCAGATCAATGATCAGAACCCGTGAGGGAACGGCGATTTGGGTCGCGGCGAGGCCTACACCATTTGCCTTGTACATGGTCTCAAACATGTCGGAGACAAGGGTCTCGAGCTCCTTGTCGAAGGTTTCAACTGGCTTGGCGACCTCGCTCAGGGCAGGATCTGGCCAGATGCGGATCTGACGAATGGCCATGGCCCAACTCCTCAAAAATGCACAGCATTACAAAAATTTCAGTCACACTATTATCCCCCATTCGCACGCTTATCGTCCAGGGTCAATCCTAAATGCCTTTGAAAAAAGACCTTTAGTTTCAGCTGTTTAGGTTTTTTTGAAAAAAGACTGAGGGGCCGAAGGCTTAGGAGAGATGGTGGGCGTAGGCTTCTCGGGTCTGCGGGTTGAGCAGCACCAGTCGGGCGTCCTCCACTACCTGATGAATCTCGCTGAGGTCGCGCCTCAGCTCGGTCTTGAGCTCGGGCGGGAGGCGGTCGGGGGCAAAGTCATAGCAGAAGCGCTCGTAGGCTTGCTCTATTTCATAGGAGGTTGCGGAACGCTCTACCCCCAGGATTTCGAAATAGTCTCGTTGTTGGACCTGCTCGAGCTTGTTTTGAATACGCCGATGATCGATGGAGCTTTGCGGTGCGCAGGGGGTCGACACGAATTCTTCAGCCCCCCGGCTAACCACTTGTGCGACCTGGAGGGTGACCAGCGCGGAGAGCAGATGGTAGACACGGAGCGCGTCGAGTCTGGAGTTGAAGACGAGCTCCTCAATGGTTCGGGTACCATCCATCAACGTTAACACCCGCAACTCGTCCTGGGTGAGTTTGAGCACATCCCAGTCGGGGATTGCGTTGGGCACGAGGTTCACTACGGTGCCGGGAGAGCCAAGGATGCCCATCAACCTGGGGAGCAGGTGTTTGCGTCGGATGCCTTCGACGATGAGAGCTCTGGGATCTGTGTCGAGGACAACGCGCGCGTCATCGGCGACGGACTGGCTAAAGAACTGGGACGTGCCTTCTTCCCAGCCAAAGAGGCTGACAACCACTTCACGGAGATGAGCGCTCGCGCAGGTGAAGAGCTCTTCGGGTTTAAGCAGCCCCTTGGAGACCAAAAATGCGCCGATGCGACGGGAGCCACTAAGGCCGCTTTGGAGAATCACCTGGCAATGAGTGCGTTCGAGTTTGCCGGTTCGGTGGAGGTACTCTTCGTAACGATCTGCGTTGTCATTGGAGTGGGCGTCTACGGGGCTGCCATTTTCGAAGAAGATGGATTTGTGCAGGGTGTCTCGTAGAAAATCGACCCGGCCCGAGAATTGGTTACGCCAGAGATTGACAAAGAGCTCGGGGATAGCGTTGGGAGAAGAGAGATCTCCACCCTGCTCCTGCTGGCTTAAGGGCAGAGGGGCCCATTTGTTTGGTTGCGCGGCCGTGAGAGGCGGCGAAAAGTCGATGGATGGGGTGTGGTCGAGGCTGACGTCCTCTCGAGGAGGGGGCTGTGGAATCGCTGCAGCAATGGGAGACGACTCCGGGGGAGGTTGAAGGGGTTGCAGCGGGAGACTGGGGAGTGGAGCATTGGCGCTTGGCTGCTCGTCCCAGGAAGGTTGCATAGGGGAGACTGGTGTCTGGGTTAGCGTTGGGGTGGGGGAGGTCACCGCGCTCATGCGTTCTTTTAGCTGCACCGCAATAGCTTGTTGTTGAGCCTGCAGCTCGGCCTGGTTTTGTCGGGCCTGTCGTTGAAGCTCTTCAAGCAGCAGAGACTGTCGCTTGAGCTCAGCGGTTAAATGGTCTTGGTGTGGCTGATTTTGAGGAGGGGCGGGTGCCTGGTTTCGCTCCGCGTTGAGGGTCTCCAGCTGAATGGCCAACTCCTGGCGCCGGCTGGCCTCTGCGTTTCGTTCTTGCTCGGCTCGTTCGATTTGAGCGCGGAGCACTCGAGTGAGTTGCTTTTGTTCTTCGAGCTGCGTTCGTTGGCGCTCTCTTTCGACCTCTTCCTGGGCCTGCTGCTCGAGTTCCTGCCGCTCTCGAGCGTCTTCTTCGGCCCGCTGTTGGTGTTCCAATTGCGTCAGGCGCTGCTGGGTGGTGGCTTTGCGCCTGGCGAGCTCTATCTCGAGGTGTTTCTTTTTCGCATCTGCCTGGGAGCGCGCGGTCTCTTCGATGGTGTCTTTTTGTTGGATCTCATCCAGCAAGAGGTCTGAGGCCTTTTCGAGTTTGAGGTCCGGGGGGTTTTCGTCGAGCTCTCTTCGGATCTCCTGCATGGCATCGGTGTCAAAATTCGGGAGGGTTGGAGGCTCGGGAGCCACCTCGGGTGCTGGCGGGTTGGAGTCTTCGGGGAGTGGCTCAAAGATATGTTGCTGGGGAATGGGAACGGGGCTGGCTTCCCCGGAGCCCACAAAACTTTGTACTTTGCCGATGACCTCAGGAAGATTGATCGGATGCTCGAAGTAGAGGTCACCCCCCTGCTCCTGGGCGGAGGCGGCGGTGCTGATGCCTTCTGTGCCGGTTCCAAAGAGGATGATGGGAACGGTGGCCCCGTCGGGATCCATGCGGATGACCTGAAGAGAGTCGAGGGCATTGGGATCTGTCAGGCTAAGCATGAGAGTGGATGCCTGCACCTGACTGAAGAGTTCGACGCAGTTGTGCGGGTTTTCGGTGGAGTAGGCCGTATAACCGCTTTGCGCCAGACCTTTGATCAGTGGCGTGAGGCTCCCGGAGGAGTCATTTAAAACCAGGACATTCTTCGGCATGGTTGTCTCGGTCGCAATTACAGCATGCTCACCGGATCAACATCAAGGATTTGACGAATTCCGGACTTACGTTTTCCGCCAGCGGCGCTGAGAACCTCCCTCAGTTGACGTCGGCTTGAGCTTTTTAACAGAACCTGAACTCTATAAATCCCTTTCAAGCGTGCGAGGGGAGCGGGGGCGGGGCCCAACACAGAGACCCCATGTCCCAACTCCTCGGTGCGTGTCCTTAACCGGTTGGTTGCCTCGTTGGCCTCTTGGTTGGCCAGTGCTTCTTCTTCGGATTCAAATCGAAGAATCGCGAGGTGACTGTAGGGGGGATATCGAAGCTCGTGCCGGGCTTCCATCTCTTTTATAACGAAGTCGTCGTAGTTGTGGGTGGTGGCGCAGTTGACGGCGTAATGCTCGGTCTCAAATGCCTGGACAATGACCCGTCCGGGCTTGTCTCCGCGGCCCGCTCTGCCCGAGACCTGGGTCAGGAGTTGAAACGTACGTTCACCGGCTCGAAAGTCAGGAAAATTGAGGCTGGTGTCGGCGGTGATGACGCCCACCAGGGTGACCCCGGGAAAATCGTGTCCTTTGGCGACCATTTGGGTGCCGATGAGCACTCGGGCTTTTCCTGCTCGGAACTCGTTGAGTCTGTTCTCAAGGTCGACCCGTCGACGCACGGTGTCTCGGTCGAGGCGAATGGTGGGCACGTCTCCAAGCAGGGTCTTGAGTTCGGCCTCGATGCGCTCGGTCCCGATTCCATGGGCACCCACTTCGTCGCTTTCGCATTCGGGACAGGTGGTGGGGGCGGCCTGTTCAAAGCCGCAGTAGTGGCACATCAGGCAGTTGCGCCGTCGGTGGAGTGTAAGGGAGACGTCGCAATCCGGGCAGCGAAAGGGGGTCCCGCAGTCTTTGCAGAACACGTAGGGGGCAAAGCCCCTGCGGTTTAGAAATAAAATTGCCTGGTCCCCTGCGTCGAGGCATGCCCGCAGGGCGTCGAGGAGAGGCTGCGTGAAGATCCCATCCCCGGCGCGCTCGGTGGTGGAGAGGGGGATGATTTCCACTGGGGGAAGAGGGCGGTTGAAGACCCGCTGGTTGAGGCGCAGGTGGTGGTAGCGTCCGCTGTCGGCATTGGCGCGGGTCTCAAGGGAGGGGGTCGCTGAGCCGAGGATGCAAACCGCCCCTTCGGATTTGCTTCGCAGAACTGCCAGGTCACGGGCGTTGTAGCGCGGACTCTCCTCCTGCTTGAAGGAGGTCTCGTGCTCCTCGTCGACGATGATGATGCCGATGTTCTTGAGGGGGAGAAAGAGGGCGCTGCGCGCTCCAAGTCCAATGGGAGCCTCGCCGGAGCGTACTCGCTCCCACTCATGCCGGCGCTCGTCGGGGGTGAGTCCCGAATGAAAGGTGGCGACGCGGTTGCCAAAGCGTGCGCGGAATCGCCCCCCGAGTTGTGGGGTCAGGGCGATCTCGGGGACCAGCACCAGGGCGCTGCGCTGCTCGGCCAGGCAACGCTCGATGGTTTGCAGGTAGACCTCTGTTTTGCCGCTGCCTGTGACGCCTTGAAGCAGGAAGCACTTGAAGGTGTTGGCACTGCATGCCTCTCGGAGGACATCGATGACTTCGGCCTGTTCATCGGTGGGGGCGGGGGGGACATCCGGTTCGACGGTGATGTCGTAGGGGTTGCTGGATTGCGCCGTCTCGATTCGCTCGATGAAGCCGTGGCGTTCAAGGGTCTTGAGCCGGGAGCGTGAGAAAATTCCCGGATGGGTTTGGGCCAGCCGGGTTGCCGGGATGGGCTCGAGGGTGGGGATCACATGCAGCAGCGCCTGGGAGGTGGGGTTGAGTTTGGAGGCGCCTTCGGGGGGTGTGGGCAAGCGTCGATAAGAGAGGAGCTTGCGTTTGGTGGCCTGCTGAGCGCCGGTGAGTTCAATAAGGTGCTTGGCGCGCAGCTGGCGCAGCCGGGAGCCTGCTGAGGCGCGCTTCCACTGGAGGGCCCGGGTGAGGCCGGTGAGAGTAAAACCTTTGGGGCGCTCTTTGGCGTACTCGAGGAGCTGTTGATGGGGCTCGGAGAGGTTGGTGTCGAGGGCTTTTAGCCCATCAGGCGTGATGGTGAAACGTTGTGTGGTGGCGCGGGCCACGGCGGGTAGCGCGGCGTGGAGAACCTCACCGCAAGTGGCAGCGTAATAGTCTGCGCTGAAGAGGATGAGTTCGATAAGATTGCTCGGTAGAGAGGGGCGCGTGTGATCTACCGCCGAGATGGGTTTGACCTCGAAGTCTTCTGGTGGCGCGCTCTCTTCGGGGGAGAGCAATTCGGCGACATAGCCCGTGGCCTGTTGTTTACCAAGGGGCACGGTGACCGGGACGCCTATCTTGATGTCGGTTTTTAGCGAGGTTGGGACATGGTAATCCAACAAGCCGAGGGGCTTATCGACGATGACCCGAATGCGTAAGGGAGCGTCCGCCGAGGGAGTCATGGGCTTTCCTTGGCGGTTTTCAAGGGAGCCTGAAGAGGCTCTCGGGGAGAGACTGATTGGTTTTGGCTTCGAGCACCTGGGAGTGGCTGTAGAGTTTGTTGTCCCGGTAGGTTTTGACGCTTCGGGGATAAATGTTTCCGGCGGGGGAGGAGCCGTAGTCACTCATGAGCATCTCGACTTTGATGCCTCGCGTTTCTCCCTGGTTGTAGACGATCCAGCGCAGGGGGAGGAAGGTGTCTTTGTCAAACCAGATTTGAGGCTTTTCGGGCTCACCGATTTGAGCGCCGATGATGTAGACAGGTTGTTCTTTGATGCGTCCCAGGCTGACCACCTCGGTGTTGATCCCTGAGCGCGTCAGGAGGGTGATGATGCGCTCGGAAAGTCCGTCGAGATCAGCGCCTCGGGTGAGCATGAGCCCGCCGAATAAGTTGGTGATGGCTCCGGCCCCGCGAGTCAGGGACTCCCCCGCCCCCACGGCGCTGATGCCCTCCCGCTCAATGTAGAGGCGTTGCTCGTCGGTGGTTTGAATCAAGTGAACCCGCTCGGGGCGTTTGAGGTAGAGCCGCTCTTCGATGACCTCGTTTTTTTCGGGGTATTCGGTGGAGAGGATCAGAGACCAGTCTTTAATCCGGAGCTGTCGCTGCTTCTCGGCGAGGGTTCGCACGATGAAATGGGCCGGTAGAATGTAGGCCTCCGCGACGATAGGGAGTGAAACTGCGAGCAGGATAAGGAGAGACAGCGCTTTTTTCATGACCCCCCGGGCATAGCAAAGCTCACCCCGGGGGGCAATCGCCCAAAGCCTCTGGTTGGGAGGATTCTCACAAGAGCCTTGAAATCATGGGGGTTGCAATGGTTTAAGCGGTTAAGGAGTAACTATCGTGGATGCAACCGTCGCTAATTTTGAAGAAGAAGTAATTAAGGCCAGCTTTGAGCAGCCCGTCGTGGTGGATTTTTGGGCGCCCTGGTGCGCCCCCTGTAAGGCCCTCGCGCCGCTTTTGGATAAGCTCGAGGGGGAGGCCGCGGGGACGTGGAAGCTGGTGAAGGTCAACACCGACAGTGAGCCTCAAATCGCCCAGGCGCTTCAGATTAAGAGCCTGCCGACCGTTAAACTGCTTTTCAAGGGGCGCCAGGTCAGTGAGTTTCATGGTGCGCAGCCCGAGAATGTGATTCAGCGGTGGCTCGCGGAGGCCATGGAGGCTTTGGGTGTCCCCGCGGCGACGCTGCCGGAGGGTGAAGGTCTTGAGTTTATCAAGGAGTTGATGGCCTCCGGGCAGGTAGAGCAGGCCCTCTCGGGGTTGCTGCAGCTGCTGCAGACTGAGCCCGAAAATAAAGAAGCGGGGGTGATGTTGGCGAAGATGAAGTTTCCCGATGATCCTGAGGGCGCTTTGGCGCTGGTGGAGGGTTGGGGAGAGGAGGACCCCGGTTATGACGGGGTCCTGGCCATGCGGGAGTTAAAGGAGCTTTTGGACGCGGTGCCCTTGGAGGAACTCTGCCCGGCGGCGGAGTCGATGCGTGTGGGGTGCGAGGCGTTTTGGGCCAGTGATTTTGCGGCAGCGGCCACCGAATGGATCAAGGTGGTTAAGGCCGACCGAGGGTGGCAGGAGGACGCCGGGCGGCGGGCCTGTGTGGCCTTGTTTGTGCTTTTGGGGCCTGAGCACCCGGTGACTGAGGAGCAGCGTCGTGCTCTGTCGGCGGTTTTATTTTAAGGGGCAGGGTAATGGCATGGGAGCTTTGAGGATTGGGCTTGCCTCTTTGTTAATGGGGGTGTTGCTGGCGACGAGTTCTTTTGCGGCGAGCATGTATGACCCTCAACTGGAGTGGCGTACGATTCATAGCCCGCGCTTCGCAGTGCATTATCCAGACGGGGCGAGAAACCTCGCCCTGAGGATCTCACGGGTCTCCGAGGAGGTCATGGATGACATCTGCGAGCTTTTTGGGTTTGTTCCCGAGGGGACTATTGAGATTGTCCTTTCGGACGCGGTGGATTTTGCCAACGGCTCGGCCCAGGTCATGCCGAAGAATATTATTCGACTCTATATGGCCGCGCCCACGGAATTGACGGGGCTCTCGGCCTACGAGGACTGGATTCGGATCCTCTTGATTCACGAGATCTCACACATCGTGGACATCGACCAGAGTTGGGGGCTGACCCGTTTCGCTCGGTGGATCTTTGGTAAGTACATCTCCATGAATGGGTTTACGCCCCAGTTTTTTAGCGAAGGGGTGGCTGTTTATGTGGAGACCCTCCTCAGCAGCACGGGTCGGGGGCGCTCGACCTATGTTGATATGATGCTGCGCACGGCGGCCCTTGATGGACGGTTTCTTGGGATTGACCAGGCCAACATCCTCTACTCCGATTGGCCTGGGGGCAGCGCGGCCTATTATTACGGGGGGCGCTTTCACCTCTGGCTCGGGGAGAAATTTGGTCACGAGACTGTCAGGGCGCTGCATCAGTTCAACGCGGCGATGCCGATTCCCTACTTCTATTGGCCCGGGGCGATGTGGATTTATGGCAGCAGTCTGCCGCAACTCTGGGAGCAGTGGCGTCAGGAGTTGGTGGCCCAGGGACGTTTGCTGGAGGAGCGTCTGAAGAAGGAGGGGATGACGAAATCACGTCGCCTCACCCATCATGGGCGCAATATCGCGGGGGCTCAGTATAGTCCTGATGGCAAGTATATTCTCTATTCCCGATCCAGCCCGGTGGATGGTGCGACGGTGCGGCGCGTAAACCGTGATGGAAGCGACGACCGTTTTCTGGTTCTGCAGACCTTTAGCCCTCGCTTCTCATTCGAAAAGGATGGTGGCGCTTTTTATTTATACCAGAGCGCGGTGTATGAAAGCTTCAACAGCTATAAAGATCGGTATCGATATGAGATTGCGTCGAAGAAGAGTACTCGCTTGCGGGACGTTGACGAGCCGAAGAGAAGTCTGCGTGCACGCTCTCCGGATGTCTCTTCTGATGGTAAACGGCTCGTTTTTGTGCAGAACAGGCTGCACCAAAACTGGGTGAGCATTGGTGACTTTGTTGAAGATGAAGAAGAACCGGGCAAGCCGGCGGCGCGGATCAAAGTGCGGACGTTGATCGCGCCTTATGGGGACATGCAACACGCGAGCCCTCGCTTTTCTCCGGATGGGACGAGGGTGGTTGTGTCCACGTGGTTTCCGGGGGGACACCGGGATCTTATTGTTGTGGACGCGGAGACTGGGGTGCTGCAACACCGGGTCTCCAATGACATGTCCCTTGATGGAAACCCGACGTGGAGCCCTGACGGACGTTTTTTACTTTATGAATCGGATCGGGACGGCATCTCCAATATTTATAGCTATGAGCTGGCGACGCGAAAGCACTTCAGGGTTACCCGTGTGATTGGAGGCGCCTTTCAGCCGGATGTATCTCCGGATGGGCAGTGGCTCTTGTTTCGGAACTGTTCGGGAATTGGGTTTGACATCCATGAGATGCCCTATGCCCCCTCTCTCTGGGAAGAGTTGGAGTCGGGGAGCGTCTCGGTGGCTGATCCTCTGGCGGGGGCGGAGATGATCGCTTCGACAGGGGTGTGGCGGGCAGATGAGCCCGCTTGGGAGCTCAAACCGTCGGAGCGGGATACCTCCTATTCTCCCTGGTCGACGCTATTGCCCTTTCAGGACAACTGGCTTTTGTTGCCGGGGGTCTTTTGGATGAATGATGATCCTACGATTAATTTCCTGACTCTCGGGGGAGATGTGCTGGGGGAGCATGGGTGGGCGGTGTCTCTTGGGACGAGTTATTTTACCCAGACTCCGAATTGGAGCGTCGCTTATGCTAATGACGCCTGGTACCCAACCTTCTCGATGGGGGTGCGGGATTATCGTATCAGCCTTGAGCGGGGGGCGATGGGGACGTATGAGCCCCTGGAGGTGGCGGGCAATGAGGGCAAGGCCGGCAGTGATTATCTGTATGGCGCTTCGTGGAGGGAGTTGCAGCGGACTCGGGGGAGCACTCTGGCGATGTCTTTGCCGATCAAGCAGCGTCATTATGTGGGGCTCTCGCACCATTTTGAGCGGCGCACCCGCCAGGCGGTGATTTCCTACCGGAGAGAGCCACGTGTGGGGGAGTCCCGGGAGCGCTGGGAGGCCTTGACGGGGCGTGATTATGGGGAAGAGGAACGGGGCGGGAGTGGTCTTGAGGATTATCCGGGGGAGCTTGGCAACCCATTTATTCCCTTCGCCGACGCGCAATTTAGTCAGGGTTGTTTTGGCACGGGGAAGCCGGGGCGCTGTGATTTTTCATGGGTGGAGTTGGGGTACAGCTATAATCATAGCCGTGTCTTTCCCTACTCCGTCAGTCCCGAGCATGGGAAGGCGCTGGGGGTGTCGGCGGCGTATTATAGCAAAGCGCTTGGGGGGGACTTTGACGAACTCCTCTTGAACTTTGATGGCAGTCTTTATGTAAACAACCCGCTTTGGGACAACCACGTTTTGGCGATGCGGGTTCGGGGGGCCATCGCCCTGGGGCCGGATTTTGAAGAGACTTTTCTGCTCGGTGGGGATTACCTCTCGTCCCTCTTTCAGGCGACGACGGCGAGGACCTTCCCCTTGCGGGGGTTTTCTTTAAAGGATGTGGAAAAGAAGACGGGGGTTTTGGCCACTTATCTGGAGTATCGTTTTCCTCTCTGGCACCTGGAGCGGGGAATAGGGACTCTGCCTGTTTATTTTGAGCGGTTGCACGGGGCGTTTTTTATGGAGGGGGGCAACAGTTTTGGCACACCGGGCGACACCGATTTGGAGGCTGTGGCCCAAAAGGGGTGGAATCGCCTGTGGGGAGGGAAGGCTAGTGTTGGGGGAGAGCTGCGGGCGAGTTTAAAGCTTGGGTGGGCGTTTCCCCTGACGGTCCGTTTGGGGGTGGCGTGGCCAGTGGTGGACGACGGGCTCCTGCGAACTTCCGGGCCGGTGGCCATCCTGCCGAGCTTTTTGGTGTCGATTGTGGGGGACGCGAGCGCTCTCTCTTCTCAGGGGGGGACCCCTTAGCGGGGAGTGAAGCTCTTCACCTCTACGGTGATGTTGGGTCTGGTCTCGGTGATGGTGCGGAGATAGCGGGTGGGGTACCCGAGGGATGGGTCAAAGTGGGCGCGCATGTAGATGCGCGCATTGGGGGCCGCGCCAAAGTAGCGTTTGGGCTCTTTGCCAAGCTCCAGCTCGTTGTCGAGGAAGTGGAAGAGCCCGGGGACGGTGTAGAAGGAGTCGGTGGTGGCGAGGTTGTTGCCATTGCGGCTGGCTTTGACGATTTTGCCTTGCTTCACTTCAATGTCAAAGAGCCCCGTCTCCACGTTGTCTCCGGTGATCTCCAAAACAAGCTGGTAGGAGGTGGGGCCTTTGGCACCCCACCGGGCTTGGGCCTGGCTGAGATCTTCAGAGGTCAGGGGTCCGCCTTTTGCGCACGACAGGACCATGCTCAGCAGAAGCACCGAGAGGGGGAGGTGGCGGAGCCGCATGGTTAAGCCTCAGAACGAACGATGAGCACCGAGCAGGTGGCGTCACGAACCACACGCTCGGCGGTGGCGCCGAGGGGGGCGCTTCCTGCGCCGGCCCCCATGACGATGAGGTCGGGTTGATGGTGGGCGGCGCTGTCGAGGATTTCCTGGGAAGCCTTGCCGCCTCGGATGATGAGGTGGACCTTGCGGCGGTCGACGCTCTCAAGTCCGCCGGCAGCCCACAGTTCGTCGATTCGTCGGTTGACGCCCTCTTCGACTTTTTCGATGGTGTCGCGGGTCTCGACATAACGCTTTTTGCTGAAGTCGAAGGAGCGCAGAGGCTCAGAGACATAGAGCACATGGGCCTCGATTCCCAAGCGGGTAGCGAGGGAGATGCCTTGATAAAACGCATTGCGCCCGTGATCGGACATGTCGATGGCGATGAGGATCTTGCTGGTATTTTGCATTGTAATTCTCCAGGCTGGCGGGGCTAAACCCATATAATCCCTCTGGCGCCGGTGGGCAATTACGAAAGCACACTATTGTCTGGTTGAGGATCTGTGCTAGAGGACGCGCTATGGCGAAGAAGGCAGAGAAAGAGAAAATCCCAGGGACACGGCTTATTTGCAAGAATCGTCGCGTTTTTCACGATTACTCCGTGGGGGAGCGTTTTGAGGCCGGAATGGTGCTTGTGGGCACGGAGGTAAAGTCCTGCCGGGCTGGCGGGGTCCATCTGAATGAGGCCTATGTTAAATTTGTGGGGGACGAGCTTTTTCTGATGGGGGGGCATATTGCTGAATATGTGCAGGCGAACCAGTTTAATCACAAGCCGGATCGGGACCGAAAGCTCTTGATGCATCGCCGGGAGCTGGACAGAATCGCGGTGAAGGTGCACCAGAAGGGCTTCGTGATTGTTCCTATCTCCATGTACTTCAAGGAGGGGCGGGCCAAGTTGGAGATTGGATTGGCCAAGGGCCAGAAGCAGGAAGACCAGCGTCAGCGGATCAAAGAGAGGGACACCAAGCGGGAGATGGCGCGCACCATGCGGCGTCGGGGCTAGGCGCTTTTGCTTGCGAGGGCCTTGGGAGGTTCGGGGAACTCACCGCGTAGGGCGGCTTCGCAGATGTCCATCACCTCAGAAGAAAAGTCTTTCTTTAAGACCCACTGCAGGTAGCCGCGGTCATCCCGGGCGAGCTGCTCAAGGGGCGTGCCCGTGTGACGTCCGAAGTTGATGGTGGCCTGACCCTTTTTCCAGACAATCTTACCCTCAGGGTCAACCCATTCGGGTTTTACCGGGTGGCAGTAGTCGTGCAACTCGTCGAGTTTGGTGGGCAGGTCTTCGTAGCGCTGGATTTGTGCCATGAGGATCTCAGCGGTGGCCTCGGCATCGGCTTGAGCACTGTGGGCGTCGGTGAGCTCCTTATTGCAGTAGAAGCGATAGGCTGCGGTGAGGGTTCTGGGCTCTTTCTTAAAGAAAATCTTCTGCGCGTCGATGACGTTCACCGGGCCGGAGGGGAAGTCGAGACCGCAGCGGTTGAGTTCGTTTTTGAGCATGGGGAGATCGAAGCGTTCGAGGTTGAAGCCGGTGAGATCGCATCCGCTCAGGAACTCGACGTAGGTGCTGGCGAGGGCTTGAAAACGAGGCTCGTTTTTGACGTCTTCATCGGAGATGCCGTGGACGTTGGTGGCCTCGGGGGCGATGGGGATACCGGGATTGACTCGGTGGGTGAGGACCTGCTGGGTTCTGTCGGGATGAATTTTGACGCAGGAGATCTCGATGATGCGGTCTTTTTGCACGTCGAGGCCGGTGGTTTCGAGGTCAAAGGAGACGATGGGGCGGGTCAGTTCTAAGGTTCGATTTGTCATGTTTCTCTGTTTCTACCCCGAGGGTGTTTTCAGCTTAGTGGAGCGGACAACCGTCAGGCGCTCTGTCTGTTTCTTGAGACAATCAATCGGCTAACCCGATTATCTGCCTTTAGCAACCAGATTATAGGAGGGGTCTGTCAATTTGGGGCCTTCGGAGGGATTTTTTCGGGCAAAGAGCCCATTTATTTAGTCTTTGAAGCTTCTTTGGGGACAAGTCAGACGTAGAAGTTGATTTTTCGGCAGGAGAGGAGGTCTCGTGTGTAGACGGCGGAGGCGTCGCGGCGGTAGCGCATAATGGTGTGGGTGCGTTGGATCAGGTCGGCTTCTCCCTCAAGGGTGGCTTGTTTTCGGGCCTGTCGACTTTCGTCTTCGTTCAAGGTGATGACGTTCAGGTCCCGGGCTCGTCTTTGGGCGCTGTGGGAGAGGTGGACGTTGTTGTTGGTGGAGGGTTGTTGCTGGCCACCGGTGGAGGTTTGGGGAGAGCCTGGTTGAATTCCCGGGGTGGCGTATTGAGAGGAGACTCTGGCTGCGGAAGCGACGCTTCCGGAGGGATAGACTATTCCTGGAAAAACAGTGTCTGTCACCAACCCCACCCCATGACCAAAACCCACCTGACCTCAGGCCAGACACCCTTGACTATAGCAGTGATCAAGGGGGAGGGCCTTGCGATTTTCCGAGGGAGATTCTCAAAAAACTGGGCGGGGTTGCCGAGGGGAAGAGGTGGGAGATCGTCTCCTGGAGGCGGAGGTATGTGTTCATCGGGCTTGAACGCACCCTGCTTTAGGGAGGGGTTCTTGTAATGTGAGGGGTTTGATTATACGCCACGTTGCCGTATCCCTAACTTCTTGGGTTTTTTGGAGGGTGTGTTTTGTTTCGAATCTGGAAAGAGCTTCCTTCTCGTTTGCGCAGCGCAGTGACGTTGTCGGCAAAATTGTTCGCCACTTTTGGGGCGTTTTATCTACTTCTTACGCACCAGGTTGAGGGGGATGGCGGGGAGTCTTTGCCCATTTGGAGGGCGATTCGAGATCAACTCCTGCAGCTGGAGGGGGAGCAGGTGTGGCCCTGGTTGATGGCGGCGGTGTTGATTAAGTGTGTGGGGATTTTTTCCTCTATGACGCGCTGGCATCTACTCCTGGTGGGGCAGGGGATTCGATTTAATTTCAGCCACATCGTCGGGTCATTCTTGATTGGTCGTTTCCTTGGGACTTTTTTGCCTTCCACCCTGGGACTTGATGGGTTCAAGTTTTATGACGCAGCGAAGTTCAGTGAGCGGGGTGTGGAGACCGCGGCGGCGACGGTGGTGGAGAAGGTGGTGGGGGTAACGGGGATCTTCCTTACTTTTTTGATCACCCTGCCGCTTGGGATTCATATTTTGGGAGAGTCGGCTTCGACGGTGGCGTGGGTGACGGTGCCTTTGGCCTTTGGTTTGATTGGTGCGGTTTTCCTGGTGCTCTTCAGGCCTGGGATTATTGAGTGGGCGGTGCAGAAGATTCCCGGGCTGCGACGAAAGAAAGTTCAAGAGCTGGTTGTTCGTGCAAGCAAGGCGGCTGCGGCCTACCGAGGAAATGGGAAGCTTTTATTGACGGTGTTGGGGTTATCGTTTGTGGTCCACTTTACGACCGCCGCGATGTATTATTTCACCGCCTTGGCGGTGGGCGCGATGTCGGCTGATTTCTGGGGCGTGTGTTTTGCCTCCTCCATTCAGATCTTCGCTACGGTCATCAGCCCTTTCACCATCGCGGGGGAGGGAGTGCGCGAGATTGTGCAGGCGCTGCTTTTGGCGAAGCACATTGGGGCGAGTTCTTCGATTCTTTCAGCTGCGTTGGGGTTTTGGGCGGCGGAGGCGTTGACCCTCGCCGGGGCGGTGGTGTGGTGGCTTCGCAAAAAGGATTACAAGCCGCGGGTGGTGGATGTTTCGAAGGTCAAGGAGATGGTCACGTCGAGCTAGCGTCGTCGGCGTGGGATCTTAATGGGCTCGGTGACGGGGAGGTAGCCTGGAATCGAGGCATAAACTGCCATGCATTTTTCGAGGTCATCGACTCGAACGTGGTCGTTGATGGGGCCGGAGAAGCTCTCTTCAGAGGGGCCAAATCCAATGGTGGGCACTCCGGCGACTCCCATGGTGTAGGCTCCGGCGGTGGACATGGTCCAGCGGTCGACGACCGCTTCTTTTTTGAAAACGCTCTTGTAGGAATCGTCCACGGCTTTCACCAGCGGGTGGTCCTCCTCAAGTGACCAGGTCGGAAAGAATTTCTCCATGGGGAGGCGAAGCCCGCGGTAGCTGGCGGCGTCAAATTCGACGATCTCAATTTTGGAGCGGGTTCCCTTGGCAAGGTTTTTGACCTCGGCCATGACCTTCTTGATGTCTTCTTTCGGAGTGAGGCGTCGGTCGATGATGATGTGGCAGGACTCCGGCAGGGTGTTTGGCCCATTGAAGTCGGCCTGAACGTGGGTGACCGCGATGGTGGCTTTGCCAAGAAATTTGTCTTCGGGGAGTTTCTCGTTGAGGGCCTTAACGCCCTGGATAATGTCGGCGATACTGTAGATGCAGTTAAACCCCTTCTCGGGATCTGCGGCATGGACTGGTTGGCCTCGCAGGGTGATCTTCACCTCGGCGCGTCCTCGATGTCCGCGGCAGATTCGCATGCCGGTGGGGGCGCTTAAGACGACGAAGTGAGGATAAAGTTTTTCGACGTCGAAGATGCCTTTGTAGGCGACGCCTTCGCACTCGTTGGCTTGGATGGAGCCGACGACGTAGACGGTACAGTCGGGCGCCAGGTCTAAATCCTTAATAATTCCACCCGCGTGAAGGATAGCAGAGAGTCCGCCCTTGTTGTTGGTGGCGCCGTGCCCGTAGATTTTGCCGGCCTTAAAGTCACCGTTGTAGGGATCAAAACGCCAGGAGCTTCGATCTCCGATGCCGCAGGTGTCGAGGTGCGCGTCGAAGATAATCTTGGTGGGCCCGTCTCCGATCCGCCCGATGACGTTGCCAAAGCGGTCTATGTCGACGGCATCGTATTGGAGCTCAAGCATCTTTTGGCGAACCATGAGCGCGATCGCCTCTTCGCTCTGGCTCTCGGAGGGAGTCTTGATGAGCTCTTTGAGAAAATCGGCGCATTTGTTACGCTGTCGTTTGGCCGCGGCCACAATTCTGTCACGCATTTCTTCCATAGATACCTAAAATTTATCTGATTTATGGCCCTTACCGCAAATCATTCGACATCTTTCATTTGGGTTGGCGCGCGTTGGACTGCTTTGGTCACTGCGACGAACCACTAATGTGGGTTTTTAAAGGAAAAATGACAATGGGAAAGCTGGAAGCGAAGGGGGGAGGGTCTCGTCGGTATTTGATCCGATTCCCGGTTGAGGTGTTGCGTGAGGGCGAAACCGAGCCCTTCTCTCTGGAAAGTGACTATGTAGGGGCGGGTGGGATGTTTCTGCGCGCGAAGGATGAGGTCAGTGCCGGGGACGTTATTTTTGCGAAAATGCGGCTGCCTCTGGGAGTGGGGACGGTCTGCCTTAAGGGGAGCGCGGCGGTGAATGAAGCCAGCAGCGTGTCCGGTGTTGCGGTGACTTGGGGCTCCGGTCAGGAGGAGGCGCTGGGGCGCTGGAGCGAGTTTGTGACGGCTGTTTCGGAGATGTTGGAGGGGGAGACGCTGGAGTCTTTTGCTGGGGCAGGGGCGCCGGTGGGCCCAGAAAGCAGGAGTCATCACCGCTTTGGAGCCCGTCTAAAGGTTCGATTTGCCAACACCAAAGATATGAAGAAGCTCTACACCTCAGCAGGTGCTGAGAGCGAGGATGTCTCCCAGGGGGGCATGTTTGTTAGGGTTCAGTCTCGATGGGTGGTGGGCGACCGGGTGGAGATTCAGGCTGTCCACCCGACGACACATGAGTCTTTTTTGCTTCAGGGGATGATTCGCTGGATGGGGCGGAAGTCGGGCAAGGTTGGGGTGGGGGTGGAGTTTTTGCCCATTGAGCGCTCGGAGCTGGAGGCTTTTCAAACCTTTATAAAAAAGGAGGTAGCCGAAGCGGGGACTTTGGACTAGACAACGCGCCTTCATGCGAATTCTTCATTTAGTCAGCTATTCTCTTTTTAGTGGTCCGGTCCCTTCGACCCTTGGGCTGGCTCTCGCGCAGCGAGAGGCCGGGCACGAGGTTTGGCTTGGGCATGACACCAAGCGGGGTCGGATTAACGACTTCGAGGAGTCTGCGGATCCGTGGATTGAGGCTTGTGGCCTGGGGATGCCCGATCCTATGGTGCTCTCGGCCAAATCAACGCCCTTGGAGTTTGTCGCTGATGTGTTTCGATTGCGCAGCTTTGTGCGGGAGCGCGGGATTGAGGTGGTTCATGTGCACCTCTCCCATGATCATGTCCTGTCTACCTTGGCCCTGTCTCGGCGCTTTGGGGTGAAGGTGGTGCGTACCGTTCACTCAGATCGTTCTTTGCGGCGTCGTTATGGCCAGCGATTCTTGAACCGCCGTGCTCAGGGCTGGGTGGTCCGTTGTGGAGAGCATGAAGAGGCGCTCTCAGATCTGCTCTTTGAGGAGAAGGGCGCGCCGCGGCCTTTGATTCGGCAGATCGCGGGGGGGATTGATTCGGGGCACTTCACTCCGGCATCCCTGGAGGCGCGGCGGGTGGCCCGCGAGTGTTTGAAGATACCAATGGACGCTTTGGTGCTTGGGCATGTGGCGTTGATCGCTGGGCGGGGTCAGGAAGAGCTGGTGGACGCCTTGTCGCTTTTGGAGTGTGCGCCGGGGGTGCCAAAGCCTCATCTTATTTTTGTGGGGCGGGGGGAACACGAAGAGGCGTTGCGAGTGCAGGTGGCGGGGTCTTCGGTGGCAGATAGAATTCATTTTAGCGGTTACCTTCAGGGGGAGGAGTTAAAGACGGGCTATGCGGCCATGGACGCGGCGTTTTGTGCGCAGCCAGGGAACGATGCTTCGGCAAGGGCTGTTTTGGAGGCCATGAGCTCGGGATTGCCGGTGCTGGCGGTTCAGGTGGGTGCTCTGGCGGAGGCGGTCTCGGAGGAGACGGGGTTTCCCATTGCGGTGCGAACGCCCTCCTCCATCGCGGAGGGACTTAAGCGCTGGAGCGAGGATGTGGAGGGAGCTCGTGAGCGGGGAGCGCGGGCAAGGGAGTTTGTTGTGGCGGAGCGAAGTTTTGCGGCAGAGGCTCGCAAGACTCTTGAGCTTTATGGGGAGTGTCTCTCGCTTGAAGCTTAGTTGCGCAGGCTGTGGATGGGCGCGGGAATTCTTCCTCCCAAGCCAATAAATCCCGCCGGAGAGAAGGGGTTGACGTCCATCACGATGGCGTCCCCAAGGAGTCCGCCGTATTCGACGATGTCACCGGGGCCCCGTCCCGGAATGGGGAGAAGACGAGCGGCGGTGGTTTTGCAGTTCATGACCCCGATGGCCATCTCGTCGGCGATGATGGCGGCGACGGTCTCGGGGGGAGTGTCACCGGGGATAGCGACCATATCCAACCCAACCGAGCAGATGCTGGTCATGGCCTCGAGCTTCTCGAGGGTGAGGGCGCCGATTTTAACGGCTTCGATCATCCCGCGGTCTTCACTGACGGGGATGAAGGCGCCCGAGAGTCCACCGACGTAGGAGGAGGCCATGGCCCCTCCCTTTTTAACGGCGTCGGTTAAGAGCATCAGGGCTGCGGTGGTGCCCGGGGCGCCGACCCGCTCAAGTCCCATGGTTTGGAGGATGTCCGCCACGGAGTCCCCTTCGGCTGGGGTGGGGGCGAGGGAGAGATCGAGGACACCAAATTGCACCGGTGCCCCCAGGCGAGCAGCCACCACGCGTCCAACCAGCTCACCGGCTCGGGTGACCTTAAAGGCCATGCGCTTGATAACGTCGGCGACGTTGCCGAGGGAGACTCCAGAGGGAGGTGGGTTGTTCATTAAGCGGCGGAGGGCCTGATGCACGACGCCGGGGCCGCTGATGCCGACGTTGAGCACGGCTTGGGATTCTCCTACTCCGTGCATGGCTCCGGCGATGAAGGGGTTGTCTTCTACGGCGTTGGCGAAGACCACGAAGCGACAACAGCCCATCCCGTCGCGGTCGGCGGTTCTGTGGGCGATGTCCAACACGGTCTGTCCCATTTGGCGAACGGCGTCCATGTTGATCCCCGCCCGGGTGCTGGCCACGTTCACAGAGGCGCAGAGCCGCTCGGTGGTGGCGAGTGCTTCGGGGAGTGCCTGGATGAGGGCAGCGTCTCCGGCGGCGATGCCTTTGTGGACGAGGGCTGAGTAGCCCGCGATATAATCGATGCCGATTTCAGAGGCGGCGTTGTCGAGGGCGTGGGCGACCTGAACCGCGAGTTCGGGATTGTCACCGACGATCATGGAGATGGGGGTTACCGAGACTCGCTTGTTGACGATGGGAACTCCGAGGTCAGCTTCTACCTGCTCGGCGACGGGGACGAGATTTTGTCCGAGGCTGGTGATGCGCTCGTAGACACGGCCTGGGAGTCCAGGGTCGTTTCCAGCGATATCAAGCAGGGAGATCCCAAGAGTGGTGGTTCGAATGTCGAGATGCTCGGTCTCGACCATGCGGAGGGTCTCAAGGGCCTCCTGTCCGGAGCTGGTATGAAAGGGAGAACGCACCGATTAAATTCCTTAGACGCTGTGCATGGCGGTGAGGATGTCGTCATGCATGGCTACGACGTGGATTCCGAGTTGCTCACCGGCCAGGGTCAGGCTGTGTTTGAGTTGATCAAAACGAGCCCCCTCGCTGGTGGCCCCGGCGATGTCTACGACGAAGATCATGGTGAAATAGTCGCCGATGATGGTTTGGCTGATGTCGCGGATGTCTCCGCGAAACTCATCGATGGCGGAGGCCAACCCGGCAACAATCCCCGAGCCGTTCCGGCCCGTGGCGGTAATGACCACCCGTTCGGGGTGGTGGGCCTGGGGGCTGGTGGTAGATCTTGGTGCCTCGCCTGGAAGGGTGTTGAGGGCCGCGGCGATCTCTTGCCCCACCAGATGGGCCGAGTCGGCGCCGGCCGCTCCCAATTGGGCGATGACCCGGTGGGCGATCTCTTCAGCGACTTGTTCAGGATCTCTTGAGCTCATGGCGCGGGTCTTTAGCACGGGAATTCAAGGGGGGCCACCCCGTAAGTGTTGGGCTTTCGACGGGTTCTTTGACGGTAACATGGTTATTCTGCCGGGGCCTTCGAGGGGATAGTTGGGAGTCGCGCGTTTTTTCTCTTGTAAGTCGCCAGTGGGCATATTAGAGGTTGCCAGCGTCGGGGCGTAGCTCAGCCTGGCTAGAGCACCTGCTTTGGGAGCAGGGGGTCGCACGTTCGAATCGTGTCGCCCCGACCATTTTTCTTCCTCTTAGTTTTTCTCCAATTTTCCTAATATTATCGAAGATCTAGAGTTTTGTGTTCGCCGTCTTTTGGGCTGGCTCGGGCCGGGGGTGGTATTGCTGCCGCTTTGAGGCTACGCTTTTATTCGATGTTTATGGTAAATGATATTTTTAGTGACCAATCAGCGGAGTATTTTGGGGGCGTTTGATGGAAGTCGTTGACGGTGTTGGCATTGAAGATCTGGGGTTGAACGTATTGGGTTTTTTGCTGTTTTGGGCCTTTGGGATGATCTTTATGTTCTTTGACCTGCGGGCCATGAAGAGGAAGGTCGACGAGGGGGAGATGTCGGTTTTAGTAGAGATCCCCGATCGAAGAACCTGGATGCGGCTTGGGGTGTTGCTGGGATCCCTGGTGCTGCTTCCCTATATGGCGCGCACTCGGGGGCCGGGGGGCTTTTTGTTGGCGATTCCCCTTGTTTTGGCGCTTTATGCGGTGTTGGACGTCATCTCTGTGGGGATTGTAAACTCCTTCACGAATTAGGAGGGGGAGCTCGTAGTCGGGGAGTCCCTTAGCCCCGGTTGAGGGCACTGGCGTAGTCTTTTTCCTCGAAATTAAACAACTTTTTCGAATCTGGGTCGATAATTCCCTGCCCTCTTTGTTGAGAGATCGCAGGAGAATTTTATGAGAATCACTGACACAACCCCCTTTGCTGCTTCCTTTGGGAACTCTGGGATAGAGACAGCCAATCCTTCAGCCCTAAGGGCAGGGAGCTCTACGAGTGAGCGGGTGTCTCCCTTGGCAGACACCCTGGTGCGAACCAATTGGGCGAGAAATCAAGTCTCAACCCCCGAGAACCTGACCCAGCCCACTTCGGTTGAAGAGTTGCAGGGTGTCGTTCAAAGAGCTCTCAGCGAGAAGGCCTTTCCCCTCGTTGTTCGAGGTTCAATGCATTCCTGGAGCCCTGTGGCTGTCCAGTCGAAGGGAACGGCGATTAACATTCACGGGATGATTGAGGAGCCCGTGGTGGATTTGGCCGCTGGGACTGTGCGGGTTAGTGCTGCGACTCAGTTAAAAGATCTCTACAATAGCCTCGATGCGCAGGGACTGACCCTGCAGACCAAGCCCACCATTGAGGATGTCACCGTGGCGGGGGCTCTCGCTACGGGAACCCATGGCGCGGCTCGGGTGGGTGGGTTGCTTTCGGAGCAGGTTAGCGGGGTTAAGCTTGTTGACGGTCGTGGTCGCAGAATTGAGATTGATTCGGAGGGGTGTTTTGAGCTCGATCGCAGCGGAAACAAAAAGAAGCTGTTGATAGCGGGGGAAGAGCCCCTTCAGGCGATTAAGCTGCATCGGGGAGTGCTGGGGGCGATTTACGAAGTAACCCTTTCTACGGTCCCCGCCTTTGATTTGGAGTTGGTGCAAACTCCGCAACACGTCAACGAGGCGTTTGGTAAAGACTACGCAAAACTGAAGACCTTTCTCGACAGCAATGAGCACGCGGACTTTTTTTGGTTTGTTCCCGATGAGCGCGTTCTCATGCGGCGGGCCAATCGAAGTGAGAAGCCTCGCAAACCTCGTCATCCTGTGTCCAAGGTGTTGCTTGACGGGTTGATGCGCACCACACTCTTTACGTTAACGATGAAGATTATGAAGGTCTTTCCCTCAATTGCCCGGGGGGTGGGGTGGTTTGGTGCCCATAGCTTTATTGGAAAGACGGTGATTCGTGATCGCTCCGACAAAGTGTCCACCTATCTCCCTGGCCATGCTCAGTCGGTCTCCGAGATTCAGGCGATGGAGTATGGAACTCCCTACGATCGCTATGACGAAGCGATGGAGATTGTGAAGAAGGTGACCGCTGATTTTCCTATGCCGATTCCGATGTATTTTCGCCGGGTGGGAGAGAAGCTCTATTTCGAGTTTATCTGGACGAGAGATTTTCCCGAGGGGAAGGAGACGGCTAAACGTCTTGAGTCTGCTTTGGTTGAGGCGTTTGGAGCTGGAGCCATCCCGCACCAGGGGAAGCTCTATTTTCAGAACCCCTGGCTTCGGGTGCCAGAGCAGGAGCGTGAGTCGTTTATGGAGCTTAAGCGCGAGCTTGATCCTGCTGGGGCGTTCTTGAATCAATATATGAAAGCCTATTTCGAGGGGAAAAAAGACTTGAGCGATTCTACCGCTACAGATTAATTCCCTGTCTTTGGCTCTATGACTTCGATGGAGAGCGCCCTGTGTGTTGCAGGGGCTCTTTATGGGAGACTCCTTCCCCTTAATCTCTTCCTCTTCCTCTTCCTCCATTGAGTGTGTTTCGTGAAATCGGTAGAAGGTCCGCTTAGGTGACTCCCTGAGGGAGCCGTATTGAATTTCTATGGGAAGGATTGTGAGATGTTAAAGCCAGGAAGTCCGGCGCCGGATTTCAGCGTCGACGATCATGAGGGCGCTCGTGTGAGCCTCAGCGATTTTAGTGGCAGGACCGTAGTCCTGTGGTTTTACCCAAAGGCAGACACCCCTGGGTGAACAACCGAAGGTTGCGGGTTCCGCGACGCGAAGCAGCAGTTTGAAGAGAAGAACGCCGTCATTCTCGGGGTCAGTTTTGACACCGTGGAAGAGAATAAGGCGTTCGCCGAGAAGTTCTCCTTTAATTTTCCCCTCCTCTGTGACGTCGACCGCGCTATGGGCATGGCCTATGGTGCGTGTGACAACCCCGGGGCCTCCAACGCGCAGCGTATTGGTGTGGTGATTGGGCCGGACGGGATGATTAAGGAATATGAGCCTAAGGTGAACGCGAGGACCTACCCCGCGGAGGTGTGGGAGCGGCTCTAGGGAGTGCCGAAGAGGAGGGGGCTGTCCCCTTCCTGCCACGGCGTGTATTTTTCCATGACCGCGTTGAAGAGCGCACCCTCCTGGTGATGGTGCAGCCAGGTTCTCAGCCCTTCGTAGGGAGCGGCTGAGAACCACTGGCGGTCGACGTTGGCGAATTGTCGTACAAAGGGAAAGAGCGCGATGTCTGCGAGGGAGAGGTGCTCTCCGAGCAGAAAGGGGTGGCTCTGGAGCCGGGACTCGAGCTTTTTGAGAAAGACCTCGGCCTCTTGACGATGCATCGCAGGGGGGCGCTCGGGGTGTCGGTCGCTGTATTTGTAGAGGTCGAGGTTGGTTTTGAAGGAGCCGTCATTTTCGCGGATGAGCTCGTCGGTGAGGGCTTGTTCTTCGGGGGATGGACTGGCCCACTGATCGGGATCATGATGGTTCAGGGCCCAGCGGATAATGTCGATGCTCTCGTCTATGACGGCTCCGTCTTCAAGGACCAGGACGGGGACGGTTCCTTTGGGGGAGGCCGCCAGCATGGAGGCCGGCTTATTCTTGAGGAAGACTTCCCGTATTTCAAAAGGGCGTTTGGCATAGGCTAAGGCCATGCGTGCGCGTATGGCGTAGGGGCAACGTCGAAAGGTGTAGAGGATGGGGTGAGGCATGGAGGGAGGAGGGGGGGGAGGAGCGAGGCTCCTCCCCGTGAGAGAGTTTAGTATTGAGCAGGTGCTGGGGTAGCGGCTTTGTTGTACATCATCTTGGTCATGCCGAAGCCGAGCACCACGATGATTGCGACGATGGCCCAGCCCATGTCGTCCCCATAAACGGTGGGGTAGTGATTGCTGACCATAAGGAGCAAGAGCGGCACAGACATGTAGGTGTTGTGCTTGGAGCGGAGACCGGCGATAGCGCCCCAGGCACCATCTGGCTTGTCTCCGGCTTTGACAGCCGCGATGATTTTACGCTGTGCGGGCCAGATACGCATCCAGACATTGGCGGCCATGCACATGCCGAAGATCGCTCCTGCGTGGATGAACACCGCGCGACCGGAGAAACCGTATTGAGCGAGGCCGAAGGAGGCGGCGGTGATCAAAACGATGGAGATGATGGTTCCCATGGTTTGGGACTCTGCTGTCGCCTTCCAGAGGTTGTCGTAGATGACCCAGCCGACAATCAATGCGCCGAGGCCAACAGCCATACCGGTGTGTGCGCCGGGGTTGTTGGTGGCGTCTGTCCAGAGGACACCGCCCATATAATAAATGACGCCTAAGAGGGCTATTCCTGTGATCAAGGTGTAAGCTGCGCCCCATCGAAACCAGTAGAGCGCTCGTGGCATCAACTCCGGGAGTACCTTTTGCTTGGAGTCCGCGTCGTAGGTTTTTGCCAGTTGGCTGTTGACGAAGTTAAAGAACCACAAGTGGCCGATCCACATGACACCGGCGATGACGTGCAGCCAGCGAAATACGAGGTTGACGATATCCATTGCTGAGGCTTCCATTGAGAGCTCCTGGGGGAAGAGACCGTAAACACCGTCTACCCCGGTCGTTTAAGTAAGAAAAAAGCGCCATCTTTTACCATTTTTGGATGGCCAGTCAAACCACGCAGGCTTGTGGGAGGTTGCTTTTGGGGCTGAGGACGGGGGGGGAAGGACGCTCAAGGGTGAGGCGGTCAGGGGCTAGAGGCACAATTGTCATAGAAATCAATCCATTGGGTGAGATTGTGCTTGAGGGTGCGATGATCGGAGACGTAGGTGAAGGCATTTCGTCCCAGGAGCCGGCGCAGGGAGGGGTTGAGGGCCAACTCTTGGAGGCGGTCCTGAAATTCATCGGGGTGCTGGTAGACAATCCCGGTGACGCCGCTCTCGATGGTCTCTCCGTAGGCGACGGGGCTGGCGAGACAGGCAGCCCCGAAGCTTGCGTTTTCGAGGAACTTGAGGTCGGATTTGCATCGGTTGAAGGGGGTGTCCTGCAGGGGCATGAGCGCGATGTCGAAATGTTGAATGATTTGGAGATATTGAGCGAAGGGGGCGATGGGGAAGAAGCGCTTATGGGGGGTATCAATGGCCTCGAAGATGGTCGTGTCCCCCAGAATCCAGACTTCAAAATCAAGCCCGCTCTTCTCGAGGTGGGACATCGCAAGGTTAAACGAGTGTTCCACCTCTTTCCAGTCGGGGTGGTGATGCTGGCCGGCTCCGTAGCCGATGATCAGGGGAGCGCTTGTTGAGGAGGGGGGCTCATGGAGCAGGGGGGCGTGGAGCAGGTGATTGGGGAGCACGACGCTTTGATGGTTGAGCGTGGTGATGCTGGTGGCCAGGGGAGAGGTGGAGCATTGAAGCCAGTCACACTCTTGAATGCTTCTTGCGATTTGCGCTGCATAATCCTTGGGGGCGCTGTTTTTGAAGGGGGAGTCTTTGTCCAATTCGAGTAGATTGTCGTCCATCTCGAAGACGATGGTAGAGCGATTGGCGCGAAGCTTGTCAAAGATATGCGCGACCTTGTTGGAGAAGGGCAATCGCTGCAGGATCGTGATATCTGCGCCGTGGAGGAAGTCTTCAATATTGTCATCGTGCAACGAATCAAAGATTTTATAGTTCACCCGCTTGCTTTGGTTGAGATGGGTGCCGGGGCCGGTGATGCGATAGAGGGTGCATGGGCCACCGCAGCTCAGGGCGTGAATGGTGAGGGAGCTGGACGATATTTTGTTCACGGGGGCCTCGGTTCTTTGTTGAATGAGCTTAAGAGTTCGGGTTGGGTTGAGGGCTGATGGGGGGCTTTGTGAGCCCTTGTCGGTAGATTTCCTCTAATTCGTGGGCGTCTTCTTCCATGGTAAAGGGCGGTTGAATATTGGCCCGAAAGCTTTGAAGCCACGCTGGGTTTTGGAGGAAGCCGAGGAGCTCCTGACCCAATTTGCCTGAGTTGTTGCTCTCAAACAAACGCCCGTTGACGCCGTGTTTAACGAGCTCCGGGATCCCACCGGCGTCACTGGCGAGCACAGGGACGCCGGCGTGGAAGAATTCACGGACGACCGTTGGGAAGTTATCCGAGCGTGATGGGACAACTCCGACATCACTTTGACTGAGGATTCGGGGAAGGTCTTCGGGGCTGTAAGGGCCATGATAAAAAATACGTAATGTGCTGAGTTGTGCCAGGAGCGCTTCAAAGTTGGGGCCAATGTGGTTGGCTCCATGGAGGTGAAGCTCGGCGTCTTGTGGTCCTAGGCGGCCGAAGGCCTCAATGAGCAGGTCTGCTCCCTTGGTGGGGTTCAAATTCCCCAGAAAGGTGAAGCGAGTCGTGGTGCGTGGCTGTGGAGGGAGAGGAGAGAAAGGGGCGAGCCCCAGGGGGCGTCGGATCCTGTTGGAGTTGCTGAAACCGTATTGTTCCAAGGCGGATTCAAGAAAACGCGTTGGCACAAAGACGCCCTGCATTTGTGCGGTCACAGCTCTCATAAATCGAAGTCTCAAATCCAGTCCCTCGGAGAGTGTTTGCAGTGTTTGCACATCGGATGGTTGCTCGAAGCGCTCAGCGAAACACTCTGCACATTTTGTGGCGGTGGAGGGGCCGTCACAGAATGTCTGGGGGCCTTGCATGAAATGATTTTGCTCGCAGAGAATGTGGGCGTCATGAAGAGTGAGGTACACTTGGTGTTGCTTTCCTCCGAGCAGCTTTCTGGCTAGCGCAGGACCGATCCCTCCGGTGAAATGTTGAAAATGGATGACATCAAAGCGTCCTTGCAGAATCTCGTGATGCAGTCTTTCGGTTAGGGGTGTGGGGTGAAGCTCGTTTAAAAAGGATTGCTTCTCGGGCAGGTGGCATTGGAGAACATTAACCCCGGACTCCGATGTCCAATGAAGCTTCGGAGATTGAAGGGGGTTGTTGTGCAGGATGGGGTAGAGCACGCAGGCGTGAATTCCGCGGCGTGAAAGTTGCCGCGCGAGGTGAAGGGTGTAGAGTTCGGTGCCGCCGATGTTGCCCTTGGAGGGAAAGCCGTGTGAAACCAGGAGGACGGAGAGAGCACGTGAGTCAATGGATGACATGGATTTGTCCCGGGTTAAATTTGGACAGCGTGATGGAGTGCAGGCTCGCTCGAATTAGTTAGACGTTGCTCCGTGTGTGCTTTATATTGTTGAGTCTAAGAGAATGGGGGGGAGAGTCAACCAGGGGTTCTCCCATGGTTGCAGGGATGGCGTTTTTCCTAAGGGCTCTCCCCGCCCAAGAGGATGCAAGAAAGAGCCAGCGATGCCTCTGATAGAGCCGGGAAGTCGACTTAAAGCGAAGCTGGGTTATCGAAAGTTTTTGCGCGAGAAGCTGGCCTGTGTCGTGTTGGGGGACAGCTACCACCTCCAGCATGAGTGCGCTCGGGTCATGCGAGAGTTCGGGCATGAGGTGCTGATGGTGCCTCTGGAGGACAAGGCTTCGACGATGATTGAGGGGGTGATGAGAGCTCTTCTCGCTTTGAAGCCGGACTTTGTGCTGTCGGTTAATCATCTGGGCTTTGATTCTGACAACGCCCTGGGTGAGATTCTGGAGGAGTGCGAGATGCCCACCGCGGTGTGGTACTGCGACAACCCCATGATCATTCTAGAGGGGGGAGGCATTCCGGCGGCGACCATGACGACCTGCTTTACGTGGGAGCGGAACTATATGCCCTGGTTGCGATCTCGGGGGGTAGAAGACCTGCATTACTTGCCCCTCGCCACGGATTTTGTGCAGCGCAGCCATCGGGGGGGAGCTCTGGAGTACGAGCTCAGCTTTGTGGGTGACAGCATGCAGGCGCCGATGTCGAAGTATTTTTCTCGCCTGAGCAAGGAGGGGAAGGTTCTGGCGCGGGCTCTTGCGGTGCAATTAGGTGATAATCGCGAGTCTATTTTAGAGCCCTTGAAGGAGCTTGGGCTGGAGGGGAGTGAAGGAGAGTCCTGCTGGGATATTGTCGCTGCGGCCTGTTGGGAGGGAACCGCGGATTATCGAAGGGGGTTATTGGAGGTGCTTGAACAGCACCGTCTCTCTATTTTTGGGGATGAGCATTGGGGGGATATTTTGCCGGAGGCGACCTGCGGTGGTCGTGTGTCCTATGGGCACGATCTTGCCGCAGTTTATGGCGGCTCGGCGGTGAGTATTAACGCGACCAGTTTGCAAATGACGACGGCGGTGAATCAGCGTGTCTTTGATGTACCGGCCTCCGGTGGTTTCTTGCTCACGGACAACCAGGAGGATGTAGCGGAACATTTTGAGTTGTCACAGGAAGCGGTGGTTTATCGGAGCCCCGAAGAGCTGGTTGAGCTAGCGGGGTATTACCTGAAGCATGAGCGCGAGCGAGGTAAGATTGTGGCTCGGGCTCGGGCGCGAATTGATCGAGAGCACCGCTATATTCATCGGGTGGAGCGTTTGCTCTCGGTGATGCGCGCACGCCACGCCCAGTAGGTCAGGGGCGCTCAGGGTCGCAGTCGATGTAGGCTTCGAGCTGATGGGCAGAGCCGTCCCGCATGGTCTCGCATGCCTGGCCAAAGAGCGCGAGGCGGTCTGCGTCAAGCAGCGCCCACCCGTTTTGGCGGGTGCTATCTCTGGGGATGGTGTTTCCATCAATACGCACCTCAACCCATTGCGGGGTCATGACGGGGGCGTCCAGATCATAAACACAGGGGATAAGATCAGCAGTGATGGAGCGCAGCGCTCCGATTAGCTCGGCTTCGTTGGTGACCGGGTAGTGATGCCCGTTCACCGCGGTCCCGCCAGCCACGGCCATGGCGTCAAGGAGGTCGGTGATTTCCTCGGTCCCCGGGATCCCAACGACGAAGGTGTAGACGCCTTGTTCTCGGAGTTGCAGCACGGTGCTCGCGGTGCGGACGTCATCGAGGCAGTTGTCTGAGATGATGCCGCAGACTGCTTCCGGGGGACAGGGGCAGGTTTGGGGGTTGAGGTTTCCGTTGCAGCCGGGCCATCCATCTGTGGCGAGGAGGAGGTAATGGGGGCCGGTGTCAAAGGTGCGGAGGAGGTAGTCGCCGGCTTGTTGCAAGGAGAGCGCGGTGGGAGTGCCGCCGAGAGGGCTCCATTGCTCAAGCTCTCGGGCGATGGCGTTGGCGTTGTGCAGGGAGGGCTCCACCCCGACTCTTCCGGGGCCACAGGTGTTGAGGCCTGCCGCGGGGAAGAGCATGAGGCCGAAGGCGACGGAGTCCTCGAGCTCTCGGGTGATGGTCTTGACGGCTGATTGCATCTCCTCCCATCGAGAGTCGGTGTTCATGCTGCCAGAGCGGTCTACTACGAGGAGCAGGTTGGAGGTGGCGCTTAGCTCGGGGCTGATGGCGAGCAACACCGACTCCTGGCATGGTGGTTGGGCTGGAGGTGGGGGGAGGGCGATAAGCTCATCAGAAGAGCAGCCAATGAGACCTGTGAGAGCGAGGAGCAGGGTGAGATGAGTGCGCATGGTACCTCGTTTGTGGAGTCCTGTGGGAAAGGCTAATAACGTCTCTTGACACTTCGGTCCAATATAAGGGTATTTCTTTTCTGGAAAGAGGTGAGGGGCGAACATTATTGGAGGTCAGGATGGCGTCTAAATCATTGGATGACTGGTTAAGCGAATATGGTGAGAGCCATCAGAACAAAACGAATAAGCTGATTCATTGGGTGTGTGTGCCTGGGATCTTTTTGACCGTGGTGGGCTTTTTATGGGCTGTCCCGAGGCCCGTGTCCTGGGAGAGCTACGGGTGGTTGAATTGGGCCAGCATCGTTCTGGCCCTGGTCGCGCTTTTCTATTGCCGCCTTTCTCTCTCCATAGCCTTTGGTGTGATCGGATTTAGTTTGGGGTGCATGGGGCTTGTGGCCTGGTATGATCAGGCGGGTCTGTGGGGGCTTTGGCAGACCTGCGGGGTGTTGTTTGTGGTTTTTTGGGTGATGCAGTTCGTTGGTCACTCCATAGAGGGAAAGAAGCCGTCTTTTTTGCAGGATCTTCAATTTCTCTTGATAGGCCCGGCCTGGGTATTGGCGTTTATTTATCGAAAATTGGGGCTGCGCTATTAAGCTCGCGGCCCCAGGGGCCCAGTCTGAAAGATTAACCTAAAAAATACGAGGAGATAGGGGATTCATCCGAGGGGTTTGCTGGCCTGAGCGGTTTACGGGATAATAGAGGGGCCAGCGGAGGGGAAAGGATTAATGGCAGAAGAAGCAGGTGTCGAGCAGGCCTCGGAGGAGGCCCCGGAGCAAGTTGAGGAGAAGCCTTACGATCCCACTCGCGTTCGACGCTTTGGGGACGAGCTGACCACTTTTTGGAAGGGGCTGAAGGGCGACAAGTCGATCCCTCTGGAGGGAGATCTGGATCTTGACGCCTTAGGGGATATGTTGACTGACACCTTTATGTTGGAGGTGGAGCTGAGCGAGGGAGAGCCTGTCCTGCGTTATAGTTATATCGGGGACGCCATCGTCGAAGCGTCCCAGGGGGATGAGGTCAGCCGAAATGTTTACTCTCATTTGATCGCCCCCCACAGCGAAGACCTGATTGAGAAATTTAAAGTTGTTCTTAAAACTCAGGAACCGGTGACCGATCTTTCTGAATTTTTGACCTCTCGGGGGACTCTCGTTGGTTATTGTTATTGTCTGGTTCCCCTGGCGTTTCCAGGGGGAGACGTTGGCTATATTCAGGGGGGCTTAAGGTGGGGCCGGCACCCGGTGTTTGGGGGCGCGGGGGAGGGGGGGGAAGATGCGGCTGGATGGACTCCGGGGGCGGA
>JAZAIZ010000253.1:0-6930 GCA_036230545.1 Myxococcota bacterium | reverse complement strand
CTGCCAAGCCAGGGCGCGACCTGCCCATCAGTGACCACCGCTCCCGGGGGGACCTGGCGCACCAGCGCCCAGGCCGTCTCATAAAAGGACGTCTTTGCAGCCGCTCCGGCCATCCTTAAGAAGCAACCACCGCAGGAGCGCGGGGGGAGGTTTCTTTGATGCGCTCTACAATATCAGAGGTGGAGCGTCCCTCCACCAGGCGGATCAACTTCAAACGTCCCCCCATGGCCTCCACCGTCTCACGGCCAACGACCTCTTCGGCCTTATAGTCCGCCCCCTTCACCAGCACATCGGGAACCAGCACATCCACCAGAGCCTGGGGGGTCGCCTCATCAAAGAGGACGATGTGGTCAACACACTCCATCGCCCCCAGGATCAACGCACGATCCGCTTCCCCCATCACCGGTCGGCTCTCGCCTTTGAGGGCCCTAACCGATCGATCGGAGTTCAAGCCCAAAATAAGCAGGTCCCCTTCGTCACGGGCCTCCTGCAGATACTGCACATGTCCGGCGTGCAGGATATCAAAACAACCGTTGGTAAAGACCACCGTCTGGCCACGGGCCCGGGCGCGTTCGGTGACGTCTTTAGCCACCTCCCGGGAAATCAACTTCCGCTGCCCTCGGCCGGCCCTCCCCTTCAGGGAGCGCCGCAACTCCTCCCGGGTCACCGTCGCGGTCCCCAATTTTCCCACCACCTGTCCCGCGGCGATATTCGCCAACGTGGCCGCGTCCACCACGGAGCTTCCCCCAAAGATGCCCATGGCCAACACCGCCACCACGGTGTCCCCGGCGCCGGTGACGTCATAGACCTCCCGCCCCTCAGCCTGAATCGCGGTGGTCGAACCGTCGCGTTCGTACACCACCATTCCGTCTTTGCCGCGAGTGGCCAGCAGCACCTCTGCCTGTGTTTGGGTCAAGAGCAGGGCCACCGCCTGATCGAGGCTCTTCTTTGATGTGACCTTCATCCCGGTCGCCATCTCAATCTCGGCCACGTTGGGGGTGAGAGCGTAGGCCCCCGCGTAGCGCTCATACCCCGTGCCCTTGGGATCCACCACCACCGGTCGGCCCCGAGAGGCGGTCTCCTTCATAAGGGTTTGCAGAACCTCGGGCTGCAGAACGCCTTTTTCATAATCGGAGCAGAGGACGCCATCGCATTCGGGGATCCAAATCTCTAACTGGTTCATCAGCAAGGCCTGCGCCTCCGCGCTGATCAACCCCCGCTCCTCTCGATCGATACGCAAAACGTGCTGCCCCTGAGCCAGCACCCTGAGCTTGTGGGTCGTGGGGCGTGTGGGGTCGACCACCAGCCCTGCGGTGGAGATTCCACGCTCCTGCAACAGCCCCGTCAGGGCGTCCCCCGGGGCGTCCACTCCCACCACCCCCACCAGCAACACCTCGCACCCCAGAGCCGCGAGATTGGCCGCCACGTTAGCCGCGCCACCGGGGGATTTAACCACCGTGGTCGACTCCAACACCGGCACCGGCGCCTCGGGAGAGATTCTTCCCACCGCCCCGGTGACGTACTCGTCCAAAATGACGTCCCCGACCACGAGAATCTTCGGGCGCCTCTCCTGAGCTAAAATGGAGTCCAACTGCTCTAACATGCTCTCTCCAACCCCTCTCCTTTATCCGAGACCCGCCCTAGCACGACGAATCCCCGCAAAACAAATTCATCATGTGGAAGTAGTTGCCTCAAAAAACAAATTAAGCCAAGAGGGTCTCCCGCTAATCAGAGCGCCACCTTCCCTCAGAAAGGCTGCCCCCATGCTCCCCACCCTCCGGACGTCCCTGGCCCTCCTGCCCCTGCTCTCTCTCGCGCTGCTGACCAGCTGCGCGGGCAACCTCTCGGAGGCCCAGCCCGCGAGGGTCCTTCAAGAGGGCGCGTTCTCCGTCAATCATATCCACAACGTCATCGCCCCCGCCCAGAGCGTCCAAGAGGCCATCCGAGCCGGCGAGGCCATCGCCCGAGCCCCCCGGGAAGGTGAACTCCTCCCGGCGCAGGAGCGCGAGAACCTCATCGGGAGCGCCGTCGCCCTGGGGCTGATGAGCCCGGGCTACAGCAGCCACCTCGAGTTTGGGCTCGGCCTCGGGGAGGACCTCGACGCCCAGGTTCGCCTCGGCACCGGCGTCTACGCCGCCAGCCTGAGACGGGGCTTCGCCTATGGCCGCTGGCACGGCAACCTCGGCGTGCGCGGCAGCTACAGCAATGGCAGCCTGCTGCCCTACGTCGACACCATCAACAGCCTCATCAAGCTCAGCGAGCTGCAACGCTACGACACCCAGCTCTTTGTTCAGGGGGGGCGTGAATGGGGCCAATGGGCCCGACTCTGGATGGGGGTCAAGGGCATTCACTCCGCCTACGAAGGCTTCGTACGCTCCCATCAGTCCCTCGAAGACAAGCTCGACACCCAGGTGGACGAAAAACTAGACGGAGCCCTCCACCTCTACGGCGGCTTTGTGGGGGCAGCGCTGGGTTATCGATGGCTCTTTGTGGTGGCTGAGCTCAACGTCCTCTACTCCGACGCCCCTGCGGTCACCATCGCGGACGCGAGCCACAATGTCTCCGGATGGGTCATGGCCCCGAGTTGGGGATTGCGGGGGGTGTTTTAGAACGAGAGAGTCAGGCTGCTGGTGATCGCGTGGTCGGTGTCTTCATCGGTGAAGGGGCGACTGTTGAACGCGTAACGATAGGCGAGCTTCGTCCCGAGATAACTGTTCGCCTTCATCTGGAGCGCGGGCTCCAAGAGGATGCGCCGGTCATCGCCCACCGTCCCCACCTCCTTGGTGCTGTTGTCCCCGTGGGCATACACCAGGGGCTGATAAAACGCGGTCAGCTGTAATCCGAGCGTCTCACCCCACTTATAGAAGACCTCCACGTAATTGGAGGAGCGAAGAGCATACTGCCTCGCGTCTCCAAGCTCGATCTCCTTGCCTTCCTTGATCTCACGCTCAATCATCAGGGCCATCCCCAACGCCACCGAGAGATCCTCACTCACCTCAGCGCTGAAACGGGGGCCTCCCCCCAGCAGCGTCCGCAACTGCAGGTTGCGGCCTTCGTCGTATTCGTATTGCACAAACCCCTCCGCGCTAAACCACTCCGAGGAGAAATAGCGGTAGCGAATGTGCTGAAACGTGCGGTTGATGGGATCGGAGTCATCGGTCCCTTTTTTGAGATGACGACCGTTGGCAATCCACGAGACCAGGTGGTCACCGGCTTTATAATGAGCCAGGGCTCCGGCCTTGAACTGCCTCAGGTTAATGTTGCCCTTTTTATAGGCGCTGGAGAGGGAGAGTTCACCGCTGACCCCATCGTCACTCTGTCGGGAGACCTTCGAGAGCACGTTCACAATCTGCGCCTGGGCGCTCGCTGCGCTCCCAAGCACCACCATCGCCGCTAACACACACACACATCCACGGATTTTCATCCTGCCACCCACTTTCTTTTTCAGCAGACATCCCCCCCCACAAAATTATTTAATGGTGATCGAGATTCCATCCTGCCCGGCGGGCTTCTGCCCGGGGGAGTCCTCGACGGCCGCGGCCTCTTCAGCCCCTTCCATGCCCGTGGCGCTCTCACGAGCCCCCGTAAACTTCAGCATCATGGCCGCCGCGTCGCGCACCTCTTCCTGGGCTTCCTGATCCTCCTCAATGGCCGCCCTGAACACCGGGGTCGAGCGCTCCACCGTGGCCACCGCCGCCAGCGCCTGAATCGCCGCTTTGCGCACGGTCCACTCCGGATCCTTTGTCGCTATGCCAATCAAGGGATCCACCGCCCCCCGAGCGTGGGCCTCCAGAAAGCCGAGGGCCTTGATGGTCTCGAGGCGCAGATCTTTGTGCGGGCTGCTCAGCACCCCCACCAAATCAGAGACCATGGTCCCTTTGTGTCGCAAAATGATGTCCTTGGCCATCCGGGACAAATCCGCGTTGCCAAGCCCCGTAAATCCGTTGATTAAGGTCGCGCGGGCGTCGGCGTGGGCGGGGTCGATCTCCATCAGCGCGCTGGCGGCGTGCATCCGCACAAAGGGACTGGCCGACTTCAGATGAGGCTCCAACCCCGGCACCGCTACCGTCCCCATCTTCCCGAGGGCGTCGGCGCAGAAGCCCTGCACCCCGGGGTTGACGTCATCGAGCATCGCCGCGACCTTTTCGACCTGGGCGGCAGCATCCGCGCCCATCTTTCCGAGGGATTCACAGGCCAGACGGCGCTTATAGTCGTCCTTCGCCGCGAGGTCTCCGGCCCACATGGAGGCGGTCTTGCCCCGGTATTTAGGTTGGTTGCATCCCGTCAGGGCCACCAGGGCTCCAAGACAGATCAGGGTCATCACACGGCGCTTCATACTGGCTCCTCCTGTCCCCCCTTTTGGGGCTCCTCTTACACCAAAGGTTTCCCCCTTGTCCAACCGGCCAGGCACCGGGAGAAGCTATTCACATCCCCTGCCAAACACGATAGGAAAGCCCGGGATTAACTGACGGCACCCCATGGTTCAACCCGATCCTGACCCCGTCACGGAGAAAGCACCCATGTCCAGAATTATCCAGGCCCCCCGCGGCACCGAACTCTCCTGCAAAGGCTGGATTCAAGAAGCGGCCCTGCGCATGCTGATGAACAACCTCGATCCGGAGGTGGCCGAGGCCCCCGAAGACCTCGTGGTCTACGGCGGCACCGGCAAGGCCGCCCGCAGCTGGGAGGCCTTCGACAACATCATCGCCGGCCTGCGCTCCCTCGAAGACGACGAGACCCTCCTGGTTCAATCAGGCAAGCCCGTGGCTGTCATGCGCACCCACTCCGACGCCCCCCGGGTCCTCATCGCCAACTCCAATCTGGTCCCCCAATGGGCAACCTGGGAGAACTTCAACGAGCTCGAGGCCAAGGGCCTGATGATGTACGGGCAGATGACCGCAGGGAGCTGGATCTACATCGGGACCCAAGGCATTCTGCAGGGCACCTACGAGACCTTCTGCGCCGCCGGCCGCACCCACTTCAACGACGCCAACCTCGCAGGCCGCTCCATCCTCACCGGGGGCCTCGGGGGAATGGGAGGCGCCCAGCCCCTGGCCGCCAGCATGGCCGGCGCCTGCTCCCTGAGCATTGAGGTTGATCCCCACCGTATCCAGCGCCGCCTCGAGACCCGCTACCTCGATGAAGTCGCCGACACCCTCGACGAGGCCCTCGCCCGCATCGACCAGGCCAAAGCCAATGGAGAAGGGGTCTCCATTGCCCTCTGCGCCAACGCGGCCGAGATCTTCCCTGAAATCGTCACCCGAGGCTACGTCTTTGATCTCGTCACCGACCAGACCTCTGCCCACGACCCCCTCAAGGGCTACATCCCCGCCGGCCTCTCCCTCGACGAGGCGGCCAGCCTGCGCGAGGCCGATCCCGACACCTACATTCAGCGGGCCCGGGAGTCGATGATCGCCCACTGCCGCGCCATGGTGCAGATGAAAGAGACCCTCGGCAGCCACGTCTTTGATTACGGCAACAACCTCCGCGGCCAGGCGGAGCTCGGCGGCTACCAAGAAGCCTTTGCCTACGAGGGCTTTGTCCCCGCCTACATCCGCCCTCTCTTCTGCGAGGGCATGGGGCCCTTCCGCTGGGTGGCCCTCTCGGGAGATCCCGAGGACATCCGACGCACAGACCAATGCGTGAAAGACACCATCAACAAGCCCGAGCTGCACCGCTGGCTCGACCTCGCCAGCGAGCGAGTCGCCTTTCAGGGGCTGCCCTCCCGCATCTGCTGGCTGGGCTACAAAGAACGCCAGAAGGTAGGCCTGGCCTTTAACGAGCTGGTGCGAAAAGGCGAAGTCAAAGCCCCCATCGTCATCGGCCGGGATCACCTCGACTGCGGCTCCGTCGCCAGCCCCAACCGGGAGACCGAGGGCATGCTGGACGGCTCTGACGCCATCGCCGACTGGCCCATTCTCAACGCCATGCTCAACGGCGTCAACGGCGCGAGTTGGGTCAGCTACCATCACGGAGGCGGGGTGGGCATTGGCTTCTCCCTGCACGCCGGGATGGTGATTGTCGCCGACGGCACCGACGCCGCCGACCGACGCCTTGAGCGGGTCCTCGAGGGAGACCCCGGCATGGGGGTCGTCCGCCACGTCGACGCCGGATACGACAAAGCCAAAGACATCGCCAAAGAACGCGGCGTCAAGATTCCAGGCCTGACGCTCTAACCCACCAGGAGCTCCCCATGACCACCCCCATCCTCTACCGGGGCATCAGCCAGCTGGCCACGCCCCACCCCACCCAGGGCGCGGACACCTCGCCGCTCACCCTCACCCACACAGCTGCGCTCCTTGTGGCCGATGGTAAGGTCGTCGCGTCGGGCAGCGAGCACGACGTCAACGCCCACCCCGAAGCCCCCGGGGCTGAGGTTGTCGACCTTGGAGGGCGCGCGGTGGTCCCGGGCCTTGTGGACTCTCACACCCACGTGGTCTTCGCCGGCCAGCGGATGGATGAGATGGCCATGCGAGCCCGGGGAGACACCTACGAGTCCATCGCTCAACAGGGCGGCGGCATCGTCAACAGCGTGGACGCACTGCAAGACTGCCCTCCCGAGGAGCTGGTGGCCCAATCACAAAAGCGCGTCGAACACATGCGGCGGCTTGGGGTCACCACCCTGGAGATCAAATCCGGCTACGGCCTCTCCCCGGAGCTCGAGGCCAAACAGCTCGACGCCATCCAGGCCCTGGCCAACTCCCAGCCCATCACCATTGTGGGCACGGTCCTGGCACATGTCATCCCACGAAACATGCGCGACCAGCGCGAGGCATACATCCAGCGCTTCCGGGACACGGTGCTCCCCGACGCGGTGACCCGCCCGGTCGTTCGCGACTGCGATGTCGTTGTGGCGTCCGGGGGCTTCACCCCCCCAGCGGCGACCCAAAACGCCGAGACCGCCGCGGGCCGGGGCCGGAAGCTCAAGCT
>JAZAIZ010000252.1:0-4705 GCA_036230545.1 Myxococcota bacterium | reverse complement strand
CACCGTCGCCATCGAGATCAAATTTGTCAAAGAGCTCTGCAAATTTGGGGGCAGAGAAGTTTCCCTGCTCGTCGTAAATATCCGAGTCGCTGGGGTGCTTTCCTGCTGCAATGTTGGCGGTGTTAATGGTCAGGGGCGAAAACCATGACGCGCCAGTGGTAATGCCGAGTCCAGCGTTAATCGCCGTCGCCAAACCCCAGGAACGGGTGCTACCTAACCCAAGAGCCACCAGGCCCTCGTGAGTTTCAGAAAG
Organism: Myxococcota bacterium; assembly: GCA_036230545.1. Taxonomy (GTDB): domain Bacteria; phylum Myxococcota; class XYA12-FULL-58-9; order XYA12-FULL-58-9; family JABJBS01; genus CAXGXL01. Next base: position 4,452 of record JAZAIZ010000252.1, on the reverse strand, counting down.
CGTGATGCTGCCGTTGTTGTTGCGGTCAAAGAAATCGACGTGCTTTTGCAGGGCGGTGCGTCCGTTGTCCTGGGCTGCGAGGGTCTCATTCACCGCGTTGGCTACCTCGAAAGTGTCGACGCTGCTGTATCCCGCGGTGGTCGCCGGAGCGAAATCGGGATTGGAGGTGGTGGGGGTCAAAAGAGAAGGACTTGTAACCGAGCTGGTATTGGAGATGGGGGTTGGCATCATCTGCTCCACTTAACATACTGAAATCGTTAGCACTCTCAAACAAAACCGTTTTAATGAGAGCTTCCAGCCAGTATCGGCAAGAATCGCCAAAGGTTGCGTGAATACCGTCGATTTTACGAACTTTCCCTCCACGACTCTCGAGGAAGATCGGGCACAAAAAAAGGGAGGCCCCGGTGTCCCGGCGCCTCCCTTAAGAAACTCTGAGGAAACTATTCCTTAGAGACCAAAGGTCTCGAGGTAAGGCTTCTCGTAATCAAAGGGACCACCGAGGCTGAAACAGACCCCATAATTGTAAGAGTAGTCCACGCTGGCGTCGATGTTGCCGTCACCAGTGGTGTCAAAGCGCGTCGTGAGCAGCTCGTTACGCAGGTTGTAGGTGTAGGTCCAGGACTTCTCCATGGTGCCATCGGCGTTGTGATCCTCGGTTTGAGTCAGCACGTTGCCTCTCGCATCGTAGGTATAAGAGGTGACAAACTCATAGTGACCGTTGGAATCTTCGTCTTTCGCCCAGACCACAGGTCGGCCCTCTGCGTCATAATTCAACAGCTCACGCAGATCAGGCACACCGTCGGCGTTCGTATCACGAGACTCGGTGACCTTATTGCCAAAGGCATCGTAGGTCTTTTGCACCGTGTAATCCCAGTTGCCATCTCCATCGCTGTCGTAGGCATAGGTGATCTCGCGACCCTCGTGGTAGGTGTACTCCTCAACGCTGTCCTCCTCACCGTCCGCGTCACTATCCACGGCTGTGCGAAGCAGGTTGTGATTCACATCATAGATGTTGGTCTCGATGGAGTTAGCCACCCCGTCACCGTTGGAGTCGTTGTGCTGTGTCAAAAGGCTCCCGCGCGCGTCGTAAGTACGAGTCACGATGGTGTCCACCGTACCGTCTGCATCGCTGTCGTAGCTCTCGGTGAGGACTTTGCCGTGAGCGTTGTAGGTGTAGAGGTACTTCTCTTCGTTGGTCCCGTCACCATTGCTGTCAAGGGCTGCCGTCAGGCGATTCCCCTCAGCGTCATAGGTGTAGGTCTCGATCATATTCCAGTGACCATCACCATTGACGTCATGCTTTGCACTTAACCAATTGTCGTTGGCATCATAGGTGTAGAAAATCTCAGAGTCGGGCATGCTGTCCATGTTCAGGTCCTTCTTGAACTGAAGCAGGTTGCCAAACGCGTCGTAGCTGTAGGTCTCCTGATTGTTGGTCTCACCATCGGCGCCTTGGTCCACGTTCGTGAACTGCACACAACCGAGGGCACAAATGTAAGTGACTTCGCTGACCTCTTCGAGGGCCAGAAGACCGTCGCGGTCTGCATCCACACCAACACTGACCTGGGTCCCACCCGCCTGGCAATTCTCACCCGCGGCCTCTTTTTTGGTCTCCACAATCGCCGCGAATCCATCGACGCCGTTCTCGCCACGCTCGCCGCGAGCACCTTGTGCTCCCTGCATTCCTTCAGCGCCCTGAGCACCCATGGCACCGTCACAGGCAAACGCGGTGCTGTCGATTTCGATCTCATCCAAAATACCATCGGCGTTGTCGTCGATTCCCGTGTTAATGCGAGTCCCGCCGTTAGCACAATTGGCTCCAGCTGGCTCCATGGGGGTTGACGTCAATACGCTTAAACTGTCTCCGGTTTGCCCACATCCCGTAACGATGAGCGCTGCAGCCAAGAGCGATAAGCTCAATCCATTCTGTCTAGTCATTAGGTTCCTCTTGTGTGTTATGAACAACGTCCCGTGTAAAACGGAGTCAGTCCTAACGTGGATTTCATCAATACTCAAAGATTTCTATCGCCAAGGGATGAAAAAAAAGTACAGCGACAGATAACCGAAAGGTTCACAAGAAGAAGAAGCGGAGCAAACTAATACCTGGGCGGGGAAACGAACTTAAAACTGCTCCTCCTCCGTGGAACCGCTAAGGGCAGTGGTTGACGACTGGCCCCCCTGGATACACTGAGCGACCTGATCAAAATACCCGGTGCCCACCTCGGCCTGATGGCTTACAAAGGTGTATCCATTCTCACGGGCTGCGAACTCTCGCTCCTGCAACTCGACATAAGCTGACATGTTGTCTTTGACGTATCCCTTGGTCAACTCAAACATGTTGTACCACATAGAGTGAATGCCCGCTAAGGTGATAAACTGAAACTTATACCCCATAGCGCCGAGTTCCCGTTGAAACTTCGCGATGGTGGCGTCATCGAGGTTGCCCTTCCAGTTAAAAGAGGGAGAGCAATTGTAGGCGAGCATTTGGTCCGGATATTTTGCGTGGATCGCCTCGGCGAATGTTTTCGCCTCCTCCAAATCGGGCTTGGCCGTCTCACACCACAGGAGGTCCGCATAGGGTGCGTAGGACAGCCCACGAGCGATGGCCTGCTCAAGACCCGCGCGGGAATAATAGAAGCCTTCGCTGCTCCGCTCCCCGGTTAAAAAAGGACGATCGGCCTCATCAATGTCACTGGTCACCATCCCCGCAGCGTTGGCGTCAGTTCGCGCCAGCAGCACGGTCCCCGACCCCATCACATCCGAGGCAAGACGCGCGGCGATAAGCTTTTGAACCGCCTCTCGGGTCGGCACCAGCACCTTGCCCCCCATATGACCGCATTTCTTCACCGACGCCAGCTGGTCTTCAAAGTGCACCCCAGCAGCCCCCGCCCGAATCATCTTCTTCATCAGCTCAAACGCGTTAAGCACCCCGCCAAACCCGGCCTCGGCGTCAGCGATGATCGGCTGGAAAAAATCCGTGCCCCCTTCTTCGGCGTGATTGCCCCATTGAATCTGATCCGCCCGTCGAAAAGACCCGTTAATCCGCTTCACTACTGTCGGCACTGAGTTGGTCGGGTAGAGAGACTGGTCGGGATACATGCTGCCATCGAGGTTTGCGTCCGCGGCCACCTGCCAACCGGAGACATAAATGGCCTTGATGCCAGCCTTGACCTGCTGCAACGCCTGCCCCCCCGTAAGCGCACCGAGGGCATTAATGAAGGGCTCTTTATGAAGTGAGTTCCACAGCTTCTCGGCCCCGCGGGTGGCCAGGGTCTGCTCCGATTGGGCAGACCCTCTTAGGTTCACCACATCCTCCGGGGAATAGCCCCGCTTGACGGACTTCCAGCGGGGGTTCTCCGCCCAGTCCCTTGCGATTTGCTCCACCTGCTCGACTCTGCTCAGCGGCCTCAACGACATCCCAATCCTCCCTCTGTGGTTAAATGCATAAGAACAGATCAAAGAAGTGGATACAACAAGGCTAAGAGGCTTTTGGAACAAATCAATCGAGACAACTCACGCGCAGCGCCGTCAACCGAAGGCTCTCCTGAGAGCTCCCAGCCCAATAAAGAAGCCCACCAGACAAAGCATTGGCCCATTGCCCCATCGGGCGTAGAGGGTCTCACTGGTTTGAAGTTCAAAAGAAGCCTCGATCACCGCCGACTCAAAAGGGGGAGCCATGGGAGTCGCTTCGCCCCGAGGAGAGATCGCCATGGAATATCCGTGATGCCCCGCGTGCAAAACAGCCCGTCCGGTCTCCACCGCTCGAACGATGGAGCGCTGGGCGTGAATCCGCGCCACCGGCGTGTGCGCAAGGTCAGACCCACTGGCCAGCACCACCAAGAACTCCGCCCCCTCCTTGACCAATTGACGGGTGTAGGCGGGCATCACCGCCTCCAGACAAAAGACCGCCCCGCCCTTTCCAAAGGAGGCCTCAAAGGTCGCCGGAGCGACCCCCTCTGCGTAGGCGAGCTCCTCCCGCCACACCAGGCGCTGCTTGTCCCCCAATTGAGCCGAGTCGCCTTCCAAAAAGAGCGAGCTGTTGAATTCGGTGGCGCCATCGTCCTTTCTCAGCACACCAGCAAGGAGCGCACCACGCTCGGTCGCCAGCTGCTTCAGGTGCCGCTCGTAACCCGGATCTGCACCCCAGTGTTTCCAGACCGCCGCCTCGGGCCAGATGGTCAAATCTGAGCGTGCCGAGCTCCCGCTCAGTTTGGTGTAAATCGTAAGGGGTACGCTGGCCCACTCCTCCTTCACCCTCGCATAGCGATTTACCCAGCGGGGAAACCCGCCCTGCACCAGGGTGGCCACTCGGTGATTGCCTGAATCCACCGGCGCGCTCCACCACGCCAGCCCCCCCAACACCACAAGAGCAGCGACAAACACCATACCCGCCCGACGAACCTCCCGGGCATCGCCCCTCTGAAAACGACACGCCAGCCACTCGGCCACACA
>JAZAIZ010000251.1:0-15295 GCA_036230545.1 Myxococcota bacterium | reverse complement strand
GAGCGAGCGTCGCAGGGAGCGGTTCAGGCAGCGGCTGATGGTGTCACCGGCCGGCTGTCCGACGAGGACCCCACCCAGAGTCAGACAGATCAAAGTAAGTACCTCGATGGGTTGAGGACGAGGATGAGCGATATCGTCGACAAGGTCGTGGAGCAGGGTGAAGATCGGACCACAAGTGGTAATCTCAACGACAGTCCCCGAACACTGCTCACGAAAAGAGAGCTGGAGGAGCTTCGGGTTGACCAACCAGAGCTCGCTAGAAAGTACGAGGATGCCTTTCATAAATACAAGGATTTGAAGCTCTCTACAGCGCTGGCCTGCTTGAAGCAGAATCGCGCCCTTCTCGCTGAAGAGCAGAGGGCAGATTTTGACGAACAGATTGAGTCTGTGCAGGGGGAAGTGACGAGTCGAGCCAGGTTGGCATTTAAAGACGCGCGTGGGTTTGGAATGCTCGGCTATAACCGGGCTATTCACTATGGGAAGGCTAAGACAGCAACAGAAGACATCGACAAGGCGACCACGGAGCTGGGGCGTTTAGAGGCTGACCTTGAGAAGATTGACGGTGAGAAGAGCCCCGAAGAGTGGGAGAAGTTGCAGGGAGAGATTCGAGCTAAAGAGGCAGACATTATGACGTTGCGGGGGGAGAAGCTGGAGTTGTTGGAGGCCGTGGTTGAGTTGGACAACCGCCTGGCTGCGCACCGTCCCCTGGATGATGCCCACATTGCGTCCCAAGAGGCCCATCAAAAAGAGTCCGAGGCGGCAAACGAATCGGATAACAAAAAAATCGCTGATTTGAAGAAAGAAGCCGAGGGACTTAACAAAGATTCGGATAAAGAAAAATTGTCCGAAATTGAGACGAAGGTCGAAAAACTCGAGAAAGACGTTAAAGAGCGTGATGATGTGACCGAATACGAAGGGATCCTGTTTGAATCCATGGCGAATCGTCGCTTCCCTGAGGACCTCGACAAGGTGACCCCTGATGATGAACCCGATGCCGAGGGCGGGGTTGTGGTCACCGAGGGGCTTGAGCCTCCTAAGGAGCTGAGCAATGATCTTGAGAAGCGCCTTCATGAATTGGAGATTCGGGCTAAGGCCGGTGAGAAATTTCTCAGCGAAAAGAGCGGAACCTTTGATCTTGCCATGGAGCGGACCATTGATCAGATTTTTGGCCATGTTGATCGGATGCTGGATACGGTTGCGGGTTCGGCGAAGGGCCCGGCGAATAGATTTATTCATGGCTCCATTGGCTCGGCCATGCAAAACGCCAAGCTCGCCGGTGCGATGATTCAGAGGACCCAGGCGATGACAGACCGGCTCCTTGACACCGCCGCGCGAATGCGGCGCTAGGCACTGCTCTTTTCTTCCCTTTGTTACCTTCCTTTAGTACGAACACGTCATGCAAAACCTTGATGATTTGACGCCGGTTGCCGTGAATATGGAGTCCTACCTGAGCCGGTGTCTGAGGGCGGTGGAGGGGATGGCCCGTGAATGCGGGCTTGACCCCAAAGGCGAGGCGGCGCGCTTTCAAGCGTGCATGGAGCAGCTGCAGCAGCCCTATGGAGAGGAGAGCGAGGCGGCTAATTTGCTGGAGCAGGTGCAGCGGCAGGTGATGGGGACTCTACCCAACATCGTGGAGTTTGTGTTGACCTTCTCCCACGGTACGTTTCAGGGGCTGGGCTACCTCACCCAGGGCAGGGCATGGAGCACCCTCCCCAAAAGTCTCTCGGCGCTCTTGGCGAACACCTTTCGATTGTATTTGAACAACGGCGGCACTCAGGAGAACGCGCTTTTGCTGGCGGACCTCTTCGCCTTGAGCTTCCCCCGGCTTGACGCCCTGGAGTCCCACGCCGCCATGGCGCAGGGGATGCTCGTGGGCATGGCGCCGCGAGAGGAGGGGCTTGGGTTTAAGGTTTATTTCAACACGCGCTTGGGGGTGGGCGCTCCTCACCGGGAGCGTGTCAGCGGGATGTTGGAGCGCCTTGGGGTTGATGGGATGGAGTTTTATGAGCGGCTCTATGGCGAGGGCTCCGGAGCGTCGTTTTGTGGCGTTGGTGTTGACTTGTTTCAGGAGCAGCCCCCGCGGGTGAAGCTTTATGTGCGCATGGACAGGGCGCGTGTGGTGGGGGAGCTTCCGAGGGTTCTTGTGGGGATGGCGGAGGAAGAGTTGCACCAGGCTCAGGAAGCATGCGGGCAATTTTTTGGGGCGCTTGAAGATTCTCTGCTCGCTGATGAGGTCGAGCTGGCCATTGGGCTTGTGGAGGGGAGGTCCCCCACCTTGAAGTTCACTGCATTTTTTGTGTCCGGCGAGGGGGACCTTAGTGGAGACATTGGGGCTAAGATTGGTGCATACCTGGACCGAGTTGGATATGACCGAGGGGTTTTTGACAGGACGGTGGCGGAGATGATTCGAGGGGTTGAGAGCGCCAGCGTTGAGCGGCACCCCTGGCACGGAGTGGGGTTGGAGATTCCGGTGGGGGAGGTTCCCAAAGTTAATGTCTATTTGCGGCCTATTGTGTAGGACGCTAGTCGCCCATGTTGTCGATGTAGCCGGAGTTGAGCAGGAAGGCTCGCAGCCGGCGCCTGAGCTTGGCCTCGGAGGTGCGCACCTTCATTCGGGAGGAGCCTATGGCCTTGGCGGCGTCCTCCTGCCCTTTGCCCTCCACAAAGCGCAGCAGCAGCAGCTGGCGCTCGTCGGGGTTTAGCTCCTCCATGAATCGGTCGATCAGGCCTTTGAGCTCGGTGTGCTCAACGGTCATTTCCTGGCTCTTGGTCTGTCGTCCGTAGAGCACTCCGGTGTAGTCTTCGGTGACTGCGTCGTCCATCACCGCGAGGTGGCTTCGGTTGTCCTTGGTGGAGATGTAGGAGCTGAAGGAGATCTCGCGATTGCGAAAGCCGTTGATGACCATGTTGCGGCCAATGGCCAACACCCAATTGCTGAATGAGTTGATGCCATTATAGGCATTTCGGGCGCGGTCCTCGAAGGCCCGACGAAACACCTCCTGAACCGCTGACCTCAAGTCGTCGTCGACTTTGATGCCCTTAAAATAACAGTGAGTGCCCTTGCTGCGGAAGGTAAAGCCCTGTCGCAAAAAGCGAGTGACCCCGGGGCTGTAGTGACGGTACACCTCTTCCATGGCGTCTTTATCGCCCTCGCGAAATCGCTTTAGTAAATTTTTGTTCTTAGCCAGAAACATGCCCGCTCCACGCTACACGGTACCCCGAGAGCAGGGGGATGCCAAATTCAGGGCGTTTGTGGAAAGCAGCGGGGAGCGGTGAAGTTCGCTTTAATGCAGCGAGTCATTTTTTGGGGAGCGCTGGCGCGTTGTTATTTGGGGAGAGTTGCTGTAAATGCAGTGGAATTAGAGCCGATTCACTATTGAATTGGGGGCTGTGCCTCGGTTATCTAATCACCCGGCTGGAATGAATGAAGAGGATGAAGGGTAGCCCCATGAGCTCCGATGAGACCCGAAAAATGATTCGCATTATGATCGCTGATGATCATGCCATTCTCAGGGCTGGACTGCGGAGTTTGTTGAACGCCCAGGACGACATGGAGGTGGTGGCAGAGGCGGTCAATGGCAATCAGGCGATTGAGCAGGCGGGCCGTTACAAACCTGATGTTCTGCTTCTGGACATCACCATGCCAGACAAGAGCGGGATTGAGGCGATCACTGAGGTGCGCAAGCTCTCACCAATGACCCGAATTCTGGTTTTAACCATGCATGACGATCATGCCTATTTGCGCTCCGTGCTGGCGGCCGGTGGTGCAGGGTATCTCGTGAAGCGTGCGGCGGACACTGAGCTCTTGATGGCCATCCGCGTTATTCAGCAGGGCCGCTCCTATATCGATGTGGGTCTGGACGACAACCAACTGCAGACGGTGCTGGTGGATGAAGAAAAAACCAGCTCGGGTTCGGAGTCGTCTCGGTCATTAGAGCTTTTGAGTGAGCGTGAGCGGCAGGTGTTGGAGTTGGTGGCGTTGGGCTTTACCCACAAGGAGGTGGGGGAGAGCCTGTCGTTAAGTGTTAAGACCGTGGAGACCTATCGCTCTCGACTCGCAGAGAAGCTCGGCCTTCGGAGCCGGGCAGAGCTGGTGCGTTTCGCTCTTGGGTTGGGGCTTCTGGATACGACGCGCTCGGTTAATTCGACCGTGGCTCCGCTTTCTTAGGACACGCTTCGGGGAGATCCCCATCCCCCGGTGTCGTGTTTTTCCCCCCTTTATTTTTTTCACTTTTGGTAATTTCCCCGATACCGCGCCCCCCCGTATTTGCATACTTAACATCCGGTCTCGACAGGGGAGAGAGAGTTACTACCTGGGGAGGAAGCGACTCTTTAGAGACAGCTCGCGTTTGAGATGGGGATCAAATGACGTGAGCACATGGTTGGCGCACAGGCCCGGGGGGGAGTGGGAATCATTCCTGAGGGCTTGTGGCAGCCGCCAATTGGGGGATTTAAAAAAGGGCCTGGGGGGGCCCTTTTTTTATACCCTCACCCTCCGAAACTTTCTATGAAACGTTTATGAAGAGACATCCCTGGTGCGACGGTCGGTTTGGAGAGGTTTCATCCCTTGAGGACTCGGAGCGTATCATCACGTTCATCGCCGGGCACACCGCCAGTGGAGATCTGGTGGCTTTGGAGCGGGATTGCGACTTTGTGGAGCCCGAAGACCACGCAGCGGTGGTGGAGGCTGTTTTGCAGACCCATTTGTTTGCGGGCTACCCTCGCACGATCAACGCTTTGGGGGTTTTGGAGCGCTTGGGGTGGCGCGTTGGCGGGCAAGAGGAAGACACGCCCGATTGGAGCGCTTGGAGGGCCTCGGGAGAGGAGCTTTGTGGGCAGATCTACGCCCATAATTATCCGAAATTACGGGACCGAATCGCGGCGCTTCACCCAGACCTCGATAGATGGATGGTGGAGACAGGCTATGGTCGGGTGCTCTCACGCGCGGGGCTGTCTCCGAGGCTGCGGGAGCTTTGTGTGGTGTCGGTGCTTGCGGGGCAGAACGTGGCGCCGCAGCTGCACAGTCATTTGAAGGGGGCACTCCATGTGGGGGCTTCGATAGAGGAGTGTCGGTCTGTTTTATCGCCGGTCCGACTCAGCTGGGGGGAGGAGGCCTTTGAGCAAGCGAGCGCGGTGTTCAGGAGGTTTACTCCGCTCGGAAAAAGCGACTGAGGGTTCCCCCTTCGCCGACTCGCATGCGAACGACCTTGAGGCATTTAGGGCAGCGCCCCTGATAGAGTGTGCCTTCAGGGTTGCGGTAGATTCGATTGTAAACGCCGCAGCAATCAAATCGAACCCCCACCCAGGGGCGCTTGCTTAGTGAGGATTGAGGGTCGTTTTGGGGCATCCTGCCTCAATCATCGGCGGGTTTCGCCAATGATTGAGGGGAGGATAAGAAGAATCTGAAAAAATTACGCTTTGTCGCGTGAGATTACAGTTCGCTGGTTGGCCATCAGAACCCGCTTACGAATGCGCACAGCGTGGGGAGTAACCTCCACCATCTCGTCATCCCGGATCCACTCGAGGCACTTCTCAAGGGCCATCTGGCGCGGGGGAGCGATCACGGTGGCGTCGTCTTTTCCTGAGGCGCGGTGGTTGGTGAGCTTCTTCTCACGAACACAGTTGACGTTGAGGTCGTTTTCCCGCGCGTTCTCGCCAATGACCATGCCTTCATAGACGGTGGTGGAGATTCCCTCAAAGAGGGTGCCTCGGGGTTGCAGGTTGAAGAGCGCGTAGGGGGTGGTGACCCCGGGCCGATCGGCGATGAGCGCTCCGGTGCTGCGTTGGGGGATTGAGCCGGTCCATGGGATCCAACCTTCAAAGACGCTGTTGACGATGGCGGTCCCCCGGGTGGAGGTCAGCATGGTGTTGCGCAATCCAAAGAGCCCCCGGGTGGGGATGGTGTACTCAAGGCGTACCCGGGAACCTTCGACCTTTTGGTCAAGCATCTTGCCTTTGCGGTTGCCGATGAGCTCGGTGACCGGCCCCATAAACTCGGTGGGTACGTCGATGACGAGGTGCTCAATGGGCTCCTCAAGATTGCCGTCCTCGGAAGTACGGGTGAGGACCTCGGGGTTTCGGACGCAGAACTCAAACTCCTCGCGACGCAGGGCTTCGATGAGCACCGCTAATTGCAGCTCGCCGCGTCCGAGCACTCGGAATTGGTCGGGGCTGTCCCCTTGCTGAACCTGGATGCTGACGTTGGCGTAGGCTTCTTTGTCGAGGCGCTCCCGGAGGTGGCGGCTGGTGACAAACTTCCCGCCGCTTCGACCGGCCAGCGGGCCGTCGTTGACCTGAAACACCATGGAGACGGTGGGCTCGTCCACGTGAAAGGCGGGCAGCTGGACGGGGTTTTCCGGGCAGCTGACGGTGTCCCCGATGGAGATGTCGCTGATGCCCGAGAGCGCGATGATGTCTCCGGTTCGGCCCTCTTCAAGGGGAGTTCGGGCTGTGCCGTGAAATTGAAAGACCCCGGTTACTCTGGCTGAGGAGCTGTCATCGCCTTTCAGAGCACGCACCATCTGGTTGGGGCGGATGGTGCCTTGCTTGACTCGGCCAATGACCAATCGGCCAAGGTAGTCGTCGTAGCCGAGGGAGTTGACCTGGAGGCAAAAGGGCTCCGCGTCTGCATTGGTCTGCATGGGGATGGTGTCGATGATGGCCTGGGCCAGTGGTTGAAGGTTGGTTCCCGGCTCGGCAAGATTGTGCGTCGCGGTGCCTTCACGCCCGTTGGTGTAGAGGACGGGGAAGTTGATTTGAGAGTCGTCCGCCCCCAGATCGATGAAGAGTGAGTAGACCTCGTCGAGGACCTCCTCGGCCCGTGCATCACTTCGGTCAATCTTGTTGATTGCCAGGATCGTGGGCAGCTTCATCTCGAGGGCTTTTCGCAGCACAAAGCGGGTTTGGGGCAGGGGACCTTCGGCGGCGTCAACGAGCAGCAGAATGCCGTCTACCATCTTTAGGCCGCGCTCCACTTCGCCGCCAAAGTCGGCGTGTCCGGGGGTGTCCACCAACTGAAGGCGTGTTTCGCCGTAATGGACGGATGTGCACTTGGCGAGGATGGTAATTCCGCGCTCCCGCTCCTGGTCCATGGAGTCCATGGCGCGCTCGGTCACTTGTTGGTTTTCGCGGTAAACTCCCCCCTGCTGGAAGAGGGCGTCTACAAGGGTGGTTTTGCCATGGTCGACGTGAGCGACGATAGCGAGGGTCCGTACATCGTGAAATTGAGTCATGGGGTACTGCTCTTCTTTTTGTCAAAAAACTATCTGAGGCTCAGGAGCTGGCTCAGATTCAGGTTCTGGGTTGGGCGGTGTTAACGTGGTGGGCGATTCTTGTTCTGCTTCGGGCGCCGTTTCGGGCGTCACTTCGGGCTCTGCGTGGGGCTCCGGGTCGAGCAACGCCTCAGGGGAGGGCGTGGGTGGGTCCTCGGCTTTTGGTGCTGTTTTCTTGGGGGTGGGGCGAGGCGCCCGGGTCTTTTTGGGCGCCGGAGTGCGGGAGGCGTAGCGGTGGCTGGGAGCAGCTCGATGGATGCGGGGTTTCTTCGCGCTGCTGGTGAGTCGCCCGCGGGTTTTGCGGATTTTGCGTTGAACCAGGAGTGGGTTCGGATGCGCGGCGAGGCAGGCATAATAATGGTCAAGGGCGTGCTTCTCGTCTCCGAGGCTTTGGTAGCAGTTGGCGAGCTCAAAGTGAATCAGCGCTTTGAATTCAGGATCGGCGTCCTGGTTGAGGAGCTGGGTGTAGGTGGCGATGGCCTCGGTGTGCCTGCCCTGGATGTAATAGGAGTTGGCGATGAGGAATTGTGCCTGCCTCGCCTCATCGCTGGCGGGCCAGAGCTTAAGGAGGGCCTCCGCTTCGGTGCGGGCTTGTTCATAGTTTTTCAACTGCAGATAGATGGTGATGATCTGCAGTTGGGCCCACTGGCTTCGTGCTTTGTTGGGAAATTGGGAGACGAGTTTTTGAAACTCATCGAGTGCTGCCTGATGCTTGCCGAGTTTGTGGTGATAAATATCGGCGACCGTAGCTCGGGCGGCGAAGGCGTCCTCGGTTTTGGGGTAGTGTTGAACCAGGATGCTGTAGTCTGTGATGGCTTGGTTGTAATCTCGGAGGTAGAGAGAGTTGATGCGCCCCAGTCGGCCCAGGATCAGGAGATGGTGCTCTTTTTGGGAGTCGCTCAGGGGCTGATTCTCAAGCGGCTTGAGGAGTTTGCGGTAGAGCCGCTCTGCCTCAACATAGTTTTGCTGAAAGAGAAGGTCGTTGGCCTGGTCGAGGGCGGGCTGCAGATCTGAGCCACACCCGCTGATCAGGGTTAGACAAAGCCCCATAACGATGAATCGCCTGAGCATGAGTGGGGAGTCGGTGAGCATGGTAGGTGTTTTAACTATCCGATGAGGGAGCTTCCGCGCCTTCTGAGTCCTGTGGTGCTTCAGCGTCGGCACTCTCACTGGAGGTGTCGGCGAGACGGGCCAATCCTGAGACAGCCTCGCCCTCTGAGACGTTAATGATTCGGACGCCCTGGGTGGAGCGGCCCATCATGGAGATCTGATGAACTTCTGTGCGAATCATGATGCCCTTGTCGGTGATCACCATGATGTCGTCCTGGGGGAGGACCCCTATGACGCTCGCGACCGCACCGGTCTTTTCTGTCAACTTGAAGTTGGCGATGCCGGAGCCGCCACGACCTTGTTGGCGGTATTCGACACCTTCGGTGCGTTTGCCGTAGCCCTTCTCGGAGATGGAGAGGATGTTGGGTTGAGCTTCGTCGAGAATGACCATGCCCACGACCCGGTCGCCTTCTTTCTTCAGGTTGATGGCGCGGACACCCCGGGCGCTTCGGCCCATGGCGCGGACATCGTCTTCGGAGAAGCGAATTGCCATTCCCATACGGGTACCGACCAAAATATTGGCCTGGCCTCGGGTGGCGGCGACGTTGATCAGCGAGTCGTCTTCGTCGATGCTGAGCGCGATTAAGCCCGAGGGGCGTGGCTTGGCGAAAGCCATCAAGTCGGTGTTCGTGATGTACCCTTTGGCCGTGGCGAAAACCAGGAAGCTGCCTTCCTCAAACTCTCGCACCGGCAGGACCGCGGTGACTTTTTCGCCGGACTCGATCTTGGTGAGGTTGATAATTGGCTTGCCGCGGCTGGCGCGTCCTCCCTGGGGAATCTGGAAGACCTTCAGCCAATAAACCTTGCCCTTGTCTGTAAAGACCAGGACGTAGCTGTGGGTGGAGGCGACGAAGATTCGCTTCACGAAGTCTTCGTCCCGGGTGGTGGCTGCTGTTTTGCCCCGCCCACCGCGGTTTTGTGCCTGGTAGAGTTCGGTGGGGTTTCGCTTGACGTAGCCCAGGTGGCTGACGGTGACCACGCACTCTTCTTCGGCCACGAGATCCTCGTCGGTCATCTCGAGCGCATTAGCCACCAAAGCGGTTCGTCGAGGGCTGGCGTACTCGCCTTGAACCACGCGAAGCTCTTCGGTGATCACACGCAGGAGGAGCTCGTCGGAGTTGAGGATAGCGACGAGGCGGTCGATGGTGGCCTGAAGCTCCTCTGCTTCGCTGATGAGCTTGTCACGCTCCAGCCCGGTGAGGCGGGCGAGGCGCATGTCGAGAATGGCCTGGGCCTGCTTCTCGTTGAGCTGGGTGTAGCCGTGCTGCAGAGCCAGCTGGCCAGTCTCGTATTCAAAGGTGAGGAGGCGCTCGCAGAGCTCCTTGAAGGCTCCGCCCATCTCGAATTTTTCGTCCTGGAGTTGCACCTTGGCTTCGGATTGGTCTTTGGCGCCTCGGATAATCGCAATGACCCGGTCGATGCTGTCGATGGCAGCGAGGAGACCGAAGACGACGTTGAAGCGCTTCTGAGCCTCACGGAGTTCATAGCGAGAGCGGCGAGTGACCACGTCTCTGCGGTGCTTGACGAAGTGGTGAATCAACTCTCGCAGAGAAAGCGTTCGGGGCTGGCCGTCCACGATGGCCACCATGTTGTAGCCAAAGGAGGACTGGAGCGCGGTGAGGGAGTAGAGCTGGTTGAGGAGCACTTCACCCACAGCATCTCGTTTGCACTCAATGACCACCCGCATGCCGTCCCGATCGGACTCATCACGGATGTCGCGGATCCCTTCGATGCGCTTGTCGCGCACCAGGTGCGCGATTTTTTCAACGAGGTTGGCCTTGTTGACCTGGTAGGGGAGCTCGGTGATGACGATGCGGTCTCGACCTTTAACGTCCTCAACGGCGGCCTGACCACGCACCTTAATGATGCCGCGACCTCGCTCATAGGCCTTGTGCAGGCCGCTGGTGCCGTAGACGATCCCACCGGTGGGGAAGTCGGGCCCGGGGACAAATTGTCGGAGCTCTTGAGTGGTCATCTCCGGCCGCTCGATGAAGGCGATGGTGGCGTCGATGACCTCGCTGAGGTTGTGTGGGGGGACGTTGGTGGCCATCCCTACGGCGATGCCTGAGGATCCGTTCACCAGCAGATTGGGGAAGCGGGTGGGGAGCACCAAGGGCTCTTCGAGGGAGTCGTCGTAGTTGGGGCCGAACTCGACGGTGTCTTTGTCGATGTCCGCGAGCATCTCACTGGAGAGCTTGGCCATACGAACTTCGGTGTATCGCATGGCCGCGGCGGAGTCGCCGTCAATGCTTCCGAAGTTTCCCTGACCGTCGATGAGGGGGTGGCGCATGGAGAAGTCCTGGGCCATGCGAACCAGGGTGTCGTAGACCGCCTGATCTCCATGGGGGTGGTACTTACCGATGACGTCACCGACGATGCGGGCAGATTTTTTGTAGGCGCGATTGTAATGGTTGCCCAGGTCGTGCATGGCGAAGAGCACCCGGCGGTGAACCGGCTTCAGCCCGTCGCGGGCGTCGGGCAGAGCCCGGCCAATGATCACCGACATGGCATAATCGAGGTACGACTGGCGCATCTCGTCTTCAATTTCGACCGTTACATGCGGATTACCGGTACCCGTTCCGGCTGGGCTTTGTACGTCTGTCATATTGCCCGGCTTATATCTGAGGAATACCCCCGTAGCAATTGTTGGGTGAGAAGTATTTTCAAGGAAAAAGCACTCTGTTTTCGAGGGGTCTTCTTCCCCCCGGGCAAGCCGCTCCCCATGCTCCCCGCTGCCCTTCCAGAGTTCGAGGCTTCGAACCCTGGGGTGCTCGGGACTCGGCGCAGGAGAGGCGCGCAGTGCGATAAAAAAGTGATGAAAAACAGTTGGTTAAAAGCCGCCGCTGGTAATGAAATGTTTCCCGGTGAGGGAGACCTCAAGCTGGGTGAACTCCGGGTGGGAGGTGGTGATGACCAGCAGCGCCGAGCGCAGCTCGGTGGTGGGGGAGAAAGTGACCGCGATTTGGGCCTCGAAGCCTGGTTGAAGAACCACGGAGTTTCCCGCAGACCAATCGGTGCTGAAGTAGGCGGCCCCGGATTTTTCGGCTGGGTGATTGCGGACGTGGAGGACCTCGACGTTGGATAAGAGCACCGTGCGTTCGGTCGAGTTGATCACCTTCACGGAGTCGGTTTCAGGGAGATCTCCGTCAAAGTCGTTAAAAAACGAGAGGTGATTGGGTAAAACAATAACAATATCAGACTCTTCCAGGGGGGGAGCTGGGGAGCTGGGGGTTTCGGACTCGCAGTTGAGACAGGGGGACTCATGGGAAGGGACATATTCCGCTGGGGCAGAGTGCTCCGGGGAGGGGGGAGTTCCGCAGGAGATCCCCAGCCCAATGACTGCTGCCAAGCCTGAAATAATCCAGTATTTTAAAGAAGCCCCCACTCTTTTAGAATATACGATCCTGAGGGGATAGTAAGCGCTTTTCCCGCTAAAAGCCGCCTTGGCCTCCATAAATGCACCAAAAAACGAGTGATTAGGCCCGCATAGGCCCCTTGGTGCTTCGGGGAGGGGCTTGGGGTGGCTGCGCCGATGACCTTTATTGCAGGGCTTGTGTCCGCGGGAGCTTACCCATTGGGGTTTTGGGCGGCCACCGGGCGTTGGGTTTCTCTCGGATTTTTCTTATGATTATGGCACATGTAGTACTCTTCAGAGGCCCGATGGGGGGCTGAGCTAGCAAAGTTCTCCTGGAGGGTTGGGTTCTGAGTTGTAACTTGATAAAGCCCCCGCTGCTGACTGGCAGCGGAAGACTTAATATCGAGTGTTAATAGGAGGTCTCGGGTGGCTCACGACGTTATTATGCCCCAGATGGGAGAATCGATTGCCGAGGGAACGATCACTACCTGGTTGAAGGCGGTGGGGGATCGGGTGGAGCGTGACGAGCCTCTCTTTGAGATCTCCACCGATAAGGTCGACGCTGAGATTCCCTCTCCAGAGTCCGGGATTTTGTTGGAGATTCGTGCTGAAGAAGGCCAAACCGTTGAGATCAATACGGTGGTGGCTGTGATTGGTGCCGAAGGCGAGAGTGCAGGGGTGTCTTCAGAGGCCCCGGCTGCGAAGGCGGAGGCGGAGGTGCCCTCGGAGAAGGCCGTGGAGGCGAAGGCGGCTCCGGCGGGAGAGTCTCTGGAGGAGCGGCGGCGCACCAAGAGCTCTCCGGTGGTACGAAAAATTGCCAGCGAACATGGTGTGGACATCAGCGCTTTGAGCGGCTCCGGGGTGAGTGGCCGAGTGACCAAGCGCGACATCCTCGCGCACCTCGAGTCCGGTGCACCCGCCGCAGGCGGAGCGTCCCCGGCGTCCTCGCCAGTGGCAGCGGTGATGCCAGGAGCCCCTATGGAGCTTCCTGCCGCCTATCGTGGCCGCGTGATGGAGGGCGACACCGTGGAAGAGATGACCACGATGCGCAAGAAAATCGCAGAGCATATGGTCATCTCCAAGCAGGTCTCGCCCCACGTCGCTACGGTGTGGGAGGTGGACTTTTCGAACGTTGCGGAGCTGCGAAAGAAATACAAGGGGGTGTGGAAGCAGCGTCATGGCGTCAATCTGACCTTTACCTCGTTTATCTTGAAAGTGACGGTGGACGCGCTCAAGGCCTTTCCTGGTCTTAACGCGAGCCTGGACGGTAACCGCATCATCTATCACCGCAATGTTAACCTCGGGATCGCGGTGGCCCTTGATTGGGGGCTCTTGGTTCCCGTCATCGCGGGGGCGGATGAGCTGAACCTGCTAGGGTTGACCCGGCGGGCCAACGATTTGGCGGAGCGAGCGCGTGTGAAAAAGCTCAAACCGGAAGAGGTGCAGGACGGGACGTTCACCATCACCAACCCCGGTGTTTTTGGGCCGATGTTTGGGTTGCCGGTCATTAACCAGCCGCAGGTGGCAATTTTGGGCGTGGGCGCGGTTGAGAAGCGCCCCGTGGTGATTGATGATATGCTGGGGATTCGAACTCGAGCGTATATGTCGATGTCCTTTGACCATCGCCTGGTGGATGGTGCTGACGCTGACGCCTTTATGAAAAAGATCAAAGTTGGAATTGAGCAATTCGACGAGAGTGAATTAGGTTAAGCCAATCGGTGGATGTTTTATCTGAGATGAGATCACGACGGCGACTTCGGGTGGAGCGATTGGGCTGTGTTTCCTACGGTCCCACCCTGGAGTTGCAAAGAGAGCGACACCGCGCGGTTATCGACGACACCAGCGACGACACCCTCTTTTTGTTGGAGCACTTTCCGGTGGTGACCACGGGGCGCAACACCGGCGAGGGTCACCTCCTTTTTTCGGGGGATGAACTCGCCCGAAAAGGCGTGGAGCTTTTTGAGACAGGTCGCGGAGGGGATGTGACCTATCACGCTCCCGGTCAGATCGTGGGCTATCCCATTTTGAAACTTCAGGAGTCCGAAAAAGATGTTCGTCGTTTTGTCTGGAAACTTGAAGAGGTGTTGATTCGCACCGCCGCAGACTACGGGGTTGAGGCGGAGCGGGTGGAAGGGCTTCGAGGCATCTGGGTGGGGAGCGAGAAACTGGCGGCCATTGGGGTGCGCCTGTCGCGATGGACGACCATGCACGGTTTTGCGATCAACATCAGCACCGACCTGAAAGGTTTTGAGCTTATTGTGCCTTGCGGTTTGAGGGGGCGGGGCGTGACTTCGATGCAGCGCCTGTGTGGAAAAACGTTGGATTCAAATGAGGTTCAGGGGAGACTTGTGGAACACACGTCGACGCTCTTTGAACGGGACTGGTATGACAGCTCAAGCTCATAAGAAGACGGTCGTGTTGACTCTCTGTGGGGTGTTCTCACGGAGAGGGCTTAGTCTGAAGAACGCTGTCAAAGCGAAACCATGGGATGCTCGTTATGAGTGATGAACCGTTGTTGCAATTAGGGATCCCCAAAAAAGGGAGCCCTGCTCGACGCCCCCCGTGGATGCGGGTGAAGGTGCGTGAGACCGATGGTTACCGTGAGGTCTCACGGCTGGTGAAGGAGTTAAACCTCCACACCGTTTGTGAAGAGGCCCGTTGCCCCAACATCTGGGAGTGCTGGGGTGAACACCGCACCGCCACGTTTATGATTATGGGGGATATCTGCACCCGGGCCTGTCGTTATTGTGATGTCACCAGCGGCAAGCCAAAGCCCCTGGATCCTGAGGAGCCTCGGAATATCGCGCGGGCCGTCAAGCACATGGGCCTGCGTCATGCGGTGATCACGAGTGTGGACCGGGACGACCTGGAGGATTTTGGCGCAGGGCATTGGGCGGCGACCATTGAGGCGATTAGAGAGGAATCACCGGAGTGCACTGTGGAGGTGCTCACGCCGGATTTTGGGGGAGACTGGGGGCAGCTTGAGCGGGTTTTGGATGCTCGTCCCCATATATTTAGCCACAACACCGAGACGGTATCTCGGCTGCACCCCCGCATGCGCAGCAAAGGCGATTATCGTCGTACGATGGAGGTTTTACGTCGAGCGCACGATTACCGGAGTGCTCCAGGGGTTTCGATGAGCACCAAGACCGGAATCATTTTGGGACTGGGAGAGACCATCGATGAGGTCCTTGTGGCGATGGATGATCTTAGAGAGGTTCAGTGCGACGTCTTGACCATGGGGCAGTACCTGAATCCAACCCACCGTCACGCGGTGATTGACCGTTTTTATGAGCCTGAAGAGTTTCAGACATTAAAGGAGGAGGGGCTTTTGCGGGGATTTAAGCATGTGGAGAGTGGTCCTCTGGTGAGGAGCTCGTATCATGCTCATGAGCATGTCGCAAAAGAGGACGCAGGGGACTGAGTTTTTATTCGCAAAATGAAAGAGCCCCCGCCCTGTCGCTTTCGCTAAGGGCGGGGGCTCTTTTGCCATTTATCTACGGACATGGTGCCGGAGAAAAAATCAATATTGCGGTATAGAGGAATCGACCTCGTTGCT
>JAZAIZ010000250.1:0-1852 GCA_036230545.1 Myxococcota bacterium | reverse complement strand
AACGTCAAGGTCGCCAAAAAACACCCGCGACACGGTGCGCTCATCAAGGGCATGAAACTCAAACCCGCCGGAGGAGGCGAACAAATCGCCAAACATCGCCGGCTCCATCCTCCAGGTGCCCCGCCACGAACCCACCTCGTAGCGGGTGACCTCGTCGTACTCCATCTTCTCAACCCCCAGTAACGCCACCACCGGCGCCGGGACCGTGCGCTCGGGAAAGAGCTTCACCACCCGGG
Organism: Myxococcota bacterium; assembly: GCA_036230545.1. Lineage (GTDB taxonomy): Bacteria > Myxococcota > XYA12-FULL-58-9 > XYA12-FULL-58-9 > JABJBS01 > CAXGXL01. Next base: position 1,616 of record JAZAIZ010000250.1, on the reverse strand, counting down.
AGAGGACCCCCTCCACCACCTCACGCTTCACGAGAGTGCGTCTCAAACTAACGGCCTCGCAGAGGGCAATATTGAAGGACTCATCAAAATGCAGGCTCTCGTACCCCTCAAGGGAGATCCCCTCATAATGATGTTCGACACGAAAATGCATGGGCCCCTGCCTAAAGCGTCGCGGTGTAGCGCTGCATGGCCGACTCCATCACCGCACAGAGCTCAGACCTCAAGTGAGCCGGCGCGATGATCCGCGAGAGAGAGCCCACCTCTTTAGCACGCTCAACGGAGTGGATAGCGTCAAACTCAGCCGCCACCTGCGCCTGCACCTCGGCCTCCACCTCCCTCAGCACCTGTTCACAGGTCGCCTCCTGCTCCACCGTCGGCGAGGCCTGCTCTCTAACGACCTTCAACGCCTTCTTCACCCGCGAGTCCGCGTGCACCCTCTGACGAACGATCCGAGGAAACACCACCGCCGCCGCCGGGCCGCCCCCAATCCCGCTCGCAAAGGAACCCTCACGAGCCAGCGACTCCAGGTTGTCGTTGAGCGCCTGGGAGAACACCACGTAGGCCCCCCCGTGATAGCGCGAGATAACGCAGAAGATGATCGGTCCATCAAAATTCACCACGGCCCGACCAATCTCTGCTCCAAACTCAAGCTGCCGGGAGCGCATCGACTCCGGTGATCCGTCAAAACCTGAGAGGTTCGCCAGGACCAAAACAGGACACACCCCACTTGAGGCGTGAATCGCCCGCGCAACCTTACGGGAGGAATGTGGAAAGAGCGTGCCGCTGGTCCAGGTATCCGGCCCATCAATGGGGAGATGTCCCCGGCGTGGAACCGATTTGGACTCAATCCCCACACAGGTCACCGGACAACCCCCGAGTTGCCCCTGATACACCACCGCGCTCTCACCTCCCTCAAGATCCTTCCAGCGCTCAATGGGAGGGGTATCCTGATCCAGCACCGCGCTGGTCACCTGTCGAATATCAAAAGCCCTCTTGCGACCGGGGTTGTGCTCATCACTGAACACTTCGGCCACCGTCGCAAACCCGTCCTCACCCTCGTAGAGGCAATCCTGCAAGCCACGATCCTTCGGATCGTCCGTCGAGTGCATGGAGATATAGCGGTCCCCAGCGTTAACATAGGTCAGGCTGTAATGCTGAAAGAGCAGATCGTAGGCCGCGCGCATATCTTTCACCGAGTATTGCGCCTCTCCATTGGGCCCCATGATCTCCTCAAGGCCGCCAATTCCCAGGTTGGTGCGCGCCGACACCGAGCCCGAAAACTCCAGAGCCTTTCTCCCTGTCAGCAGCATGCAACCCTGACGAGTCATAATCAAAGCTCCACGGCAATGATTCAACATGGTGGCCTCGGCGTTCCAATAGGACTGCGCTCCCACGCAGACCCCGTCCACGATGATGTTGATCACCCCACCGGCCTGAGTAAACAAAATGATCCGGCGTAGCACCCGCGCGGTCCAGTCCAGGTTCTCCGTCCCCGAGTCAAAGGCGATCTTCGCACCGGAAGACACCGGTACCCACTCCACCGGCAGGTTGTTCTCTTCGGCATAATCCAACGCGCCTATGATTCGAGCGCACTCTGGCTCCGCCAGCGCCCCCAT
>JAZAIZ010000249.1:0-8318 GCA_036230545.1 Myxococcota bacterium | reverse complement strand
AGCGGCCGGATGGAACGATCGATCATTCGAGAGGTGAGGGTCTCCGTGTCACGCAGTCGACCTTCTCGTTTGAAGTAGCCACCGGGAATCTTGCCTGCCGCGGACATCTTCTCTTGGAAGTCTACCGTGAGGGGCAAAAAGTCGATGTCGGTGCGCGCGTCTTTGGCGCCTTGAGCGGTGACGAGAACGGAGGTTCCGCCAGCGGAGATCAAAACCGAGCCGGACGCCTGCTTGGCGATCTTACCGGTTTGAAGGGTGATGGTGTGTCCACCAAACTGTACTGTTTTTTCTACAGGATTCATTTAATTACTTTCCTAACCTATATGTTTCATCATCGGGGGTGGAGTGTGCTACTGCGTGGCGTTTAATGCAACTATTGAATCAATGTGCCTGAAACATCCCCCGCTGAGTTTCGCCCCTTGAGCTTGTTTCAAGGGGCGAAATGGCGACCCAATCTCTTTTTCGTTCGAGCAGTAGCTCAAGAGAATTGAGCGCAATTTACTTGCGAATACCGAGTTCTTTGATCAGCTTTTGGTAGCGTGGAACGCTCTTGCTCTTCAGATACGTGAGTAACTTCTTGCGCTGGCTGACCAGCAGTAAAAGGCCACGACGACTGTGGTGGTCTTTTTTGTGTGTCTTGAAGTGCTCGGTTAAATAGATGATGCGGTTTGTCAACAACGCCACCTGGACCTCGGGGGAACCGGTGTCGTTCTCGTGTTGACGAAATTTTTCAACAATGTCTGCTTTGTCTGATGCTGCCAGCGCCATAATGTACCTCAATAATTTCTGAGTTAAATCAGCTCCCCGGCGTGGTGGAGAGCGTCTGTGTTTACGTAATTTCAGGGGCTTAGTACGAGATCAACCCCGAATAGTCAAGGTTCCGCGCTCCCCGGAGACGATCCGAGCCGGATTTCTTTTTTTCTCTCGTAATTCAGAAATGTAAGTATTAACAGAGGCTTAAGGGATTTGCACCGTAGCGGTGATCGTGGGGAGGGGCCTCGAGGGGCCCCTCAGGCTTTTGAGCCGGAGTGAACCGGCGCATAAAACGAGATCCCGCGGACATTTTCATCTACTGAGAGGGGGTGCTGCAGAGGAGGAAAGGCCCGTTGCTCACAGTCGATGCGCTCGCAGAGCCGGCAGGTGACCCCCACATCCACCGCACTCTCAAGGGTTTCAAGGTTGAGCCCGTCAGCGTAGATGAGTTCCCGGGCGTGGCGGATATCACAGCCGATCTCCACCGCCTGCATGGGCTGCGAGGAGCGGTAGCCCCCCGTGTCTTTTCGGAGGGTCCGGGCGATGGAGAGGTAGTGCTTGCCGTTGGGGTATTGCGAGATCTGGGTTCGGATGGTGCCAGGGGTCAAAAACGCCGCGTGGACATTCCAGCGGGGACATGCAGCGCTGAATCGGGCGAAGCGAATCCCCGAGGCTGAGAAGCGCTTCGAGATGTTGCCGGCGATGTCCACCCGAATCAGGTGAAAGGGGATCCCCTCTTGTCCCGGGCGCCTCAGACTGGTTAAGCGATGACAAACCTGCTCCACGCTGCAGCGAAAACGATGCCCCAGAAGCTCGATGTCATAGCGCTCCGCCCGTGCGGCGCTGAGGATCTCGTCATAGGGCATCAGGATGGCGCTCGCGAAGTAGTTCGCCAGCACCACCCGGCAGAGCTTTTTCGAGCCCGGGGCCGTTAACCCGTGAGACTTACTGATCTTATTGATGGTCGGGGTCTGGGTCACCAGCCCTACCTGGTGGGCCAGTTGAAAGTTGCGACTGCCCCGGCGCAAGAGCTCTGAGAGGTAAAGAATACGCTTCTCGGGATCATAACGCCGCATGGCTCCTTCCATGGAGCCCATTTTCTCAATCCTCACCCGGATACCATGGCTGTCTTTCAGGTAGTTCACCAGCCCTTGAAAGAGGTCCTCGTCGTCGAGATTAGCTTCGCGGCGGATGGTCTCAGCGTTGTCCTCCAGCTCAGGAAAGTAATTGGAGTGGTCCTGAATCAGGTCACTGACCTCTTCGGTGGGCAGCTGCCCGGGGCTAAGGGTCTTGAGGCTGCTGCTGTCGAGGTGGCCGGCGAGGGACTCTGCCGACTCCTGCGAGCTTCGGTAAGCTTTGTAGAGTCCGAGCACCGCGCGGGCAGCGATAGTGCTGGAGCCGGCCAACTCGCGAACATCCGCGGCGCCGAGCTCATAGCTGTCAAAGAGAGGATCCCCAAATGCCTCCATCAGATCTGAGACCATCCGGTCGGACTCGTCACTGGCGAAGCTCTGCAGGTCCACCTGAAAGGCCTGGGCGATTTTAATCAGGAGCTGGGCACTCAAGGGGCGTCGGTTGTTTTCAATAAGGTTCACGTAACTTGACGAGATTCCCAGGCGCTCGGCTAGTTGAGCCTGCGTAAGACTCTCGCGGCGTCTTAAATTTCTAATCTTGCTGCCCAGCCGTAAATTTTCAGTCATGACCCACCGGTTTGTAATGTTTGTGACATGGTTACAACACTACACTTACATCTGTCAACACTCGCAACTGGCTGATAAGCTGAGTTTTATTGACTATCGTCGTTGTAGTTGTCATTGGCTGTAACATGTAAACCTTAAGGAGTTGGGTGATGAGTAGCGCTGTTTCAGTGGTTAAGTGTGGTGTGGAGTTTCCTGAAGGGGTCGAAGTGGTTGGTCCCTTTCTTGAAGAGTACAGCTCGATTTTGTCGACCCCGGCACTTGGTTTTGTGGCCAGTCTGGCGCGAACTTACACAGCGCGGGTGGAGAGCTTGTTGGCGGCGCGGGTGGAGACCCAGGCCCGTTATGACGCGGGGGAGAGACCTCAATTTCTTGAGCACACCCGCCGGATTCGCGAGCGTGAGTGGAAGGTGGCGCAGCTTCCCGCTGACCTGCTGGATCGACGCGTGGAGATCACAGGCCCCGTTGACCGCAAGATGATCATCAACGCCCTCAATTCCGGGGCGAGCTGTTTTATGGCGGATTTTGAAGACTCCAGCGCGCCGACCTGGGCGAATATGCTGGCGGGACAGATGAACCTCTTTGACGCGATTCGTCGGGAGATTGATTTCAGGGATGAGGTCCGGGGCAAAGACTATCGCCTGAATGACACGCTCGCTACTTTATTGGTGCGGCCACGGGGTTGGCATCTTTGGGAGAAGCACATGCTCGTCGACGGGAAGCCGGTCCCGGCGGGCATCTTCGATTTTGGTCTCTACTTTTTCCATAACGCAACCACGCTTTTGCAGAACAACACGGGGCCTTATTTCTATCTCCCCAAGATGCAGGGGCATTTGGAGGCGCGGCTTTGGAACGACATCTTTCTGGCGAGTCAGAAGATGCTCGGTGTCCCCAAGGGCACCATTAAGGCCACGGTGCTTCTTGAGACCCTGCCTGCCGCGTTTGAGATGGACGAGATTCTCTACGAGCTGCGAGACCACTCGGCAGGTCTTAACTGTGGCCGGTGGGATTATATCTTCAGCTTCATCAAGATTCTTCGCAATGACACCCAATCGATTTTGCCCGATCGGGGAGAGGTGGGGATGACTCAGCCGTGCATGAAGGCCTACACCGATTTGGTTATCAAGACCTGTCATCGTCGAGGGGTCCACGCTATGGGCGGGATGGCGGCGCAGATTCCGATTAAGAACGACCAAGCGGCCAACGACGCGGCTCTTGAAAAGGTGCGCGCGGACAAACTGCGGGAGGTCACCAATGGTCATGACGGCACCTGGGTGGCGCATCCGGCGCTGGTTCCCCTGGCCCGCGAGATCTTCGATGCTCACATGAGCGGGCCCAATCAGATTGAGCGCCAGCGGGATGATGTTCATGAAGATCAGGATGCGCTTCTGAGTGTCCCGGAGGGGTCGCGCACCGAGGCTGGCCTGCGCCAGAACATTAAGATTGGGGTTCTTTATCTCGAGGCGTGGTTACGTGGACAAGGCTGTGTGCCTCTCTACAATTTGATGGAGGACGCGGCGACCGCTGAGATTTCAAGGACACAGCTTTGGCAGTGGATTCGTCACGGGGCAGCCCTCGACGACGGTCGGGTGGTGAGCGTGGAGCTCTTTGCCGAGGCTCTTGAAGAAGAAATGAAGGCGATTCAGACCGCCGTCGGTGAGCAGACGTTCACCACCGGCAAATTTAACGAAGCTAGAGAACTTTTTGAGAAACTCGTGACGTCAACGGCGTTCGAAGAGTTTTTAACTTTACCCGCGTACGAGCAATTGCTGACGACGCAACATTAGGAGTGGTACCCATGGTGACCCAATACAATGAGACTTATATGGCTAACCGGTGGGACGGGATTACCCGACCCTACAGTGAATTGGATGTACAACGACTGCGGGGCTCGGTGAAGATAGAACACACCCTGGCTCGTAATGGGGCCAAGAAGCTCTGGAAGTTGATCACCGAAGAGGACTACATTAACGCGCTGGGCGCATTGACGGGCAATCAGGCCATGCAGCAGGTGCGGGCCGGCCTTAAGGCAATTTACTGCAGCGGCTGGCAGGTGGCGGCGGACGCTAACCTCTCTGGCAATATGTACCCGGACCAGAGTCTCTACCCCGCTAACAGCGTCCCTGCGCTGGTGAAGCGAATTAACTCGACGCTTCAACGAGCCGATCAGGTGGAGTACGCCGAGGGTGAGGTGAGTCGGGATTGGTTCGCTCCCATTGTTGCTGACGCAGAGGCCGGTTTTGGTGGTCCCCTCAACGCCTATGAACTCATGAAGCATATGATTGAGGCAGGTGCTGCGGGCGTTCACTTTGAAGACCAGCTCTCCTCTGAGAAGAAGTGTGGCCACCTCGGTGGAAAGGTGCTTCTCCCCACGCAACAGTTCGAGCGTACCTTGATCTCCGCTCGTCTGGCTGCGGATGTCATGGACACCCCTACCGTTCTGATCGCCCGTACCGACGCAGAGAGCGCTAAGTTGATCACGAGCGACGTGGATGAGCGTGACCAACCCTTCCTGACCGGAGAGCGTACCCCCGAGGGCTTTTTTGAGCTTAAAGGTGGCGTTGAGTGTGCCATCGCTCGTGGGTTGGCTTATGCGCCTTACGCTGATTTGATTTGGTGTGAGACCTCCACCCCGGACCTCGACCAGGCGCGCAAATTTGCGGAGGCGATCCACGCTGAATTCCCCAACAAGATGCTGTCCTACAACTGTTCGCCTTCCTTTAACTGGAAGAAGAACCTCGATGATGCCACCATCGCGAAGTTTCAACGGGAGCTGGGCGCCATGGGCTACAAATTTCAATTTGTGACTCTGGCTGGTTTTCACTCGCTGAACATGGGGATGTTCGACCTCGCTGGTGAGTATAGCCGGGAAGGCATGGCCGCTTACTCCCGCCTTCAGGAGAAAGAGTTTGCGGCGGAAGCTTCCGGTTACACCGCGACTCGTCACCAGCGTGAAGTGGGCACCGGCTACTTCGATGAGGTGTCCAAGGTGATCACCGCTGGTAAGGCGTCGACCCTGGCTCTCTCAGAGTCCACCGAGGCGGCTCAGTTCTAAAGTGCGCTTCGGTTAGAGCTTGATAAACCAGCGCCCCGGTGAGGTCTTCGCCGGGGCGCTTTTGGGTTCCCTGCCCCCCCGTCCCACCTTGCGCTTGCCCACCTTCTGAAGCATATAGAGTCTATGAAATTCTACGAACAACGCCTCCTGGCCTGTGGCTTTCTCTTTGTTTTCACCCTGATGGGAGCGTTGTCTTTCGCCCCAGGGGAGGCCATGGCAGAGTCTGGCGGGCCGTGCAGTTCACCCTATGCCACGGTGAAAGGGCTCTTGGACTGGCTGCAGCCAGACACCTATGAGCCAGCAAGAGCGGGTAAGTGCATCGCGCGCTCCAAGGCCGCCTCGTCGGAGGATGCCGGCGATCTGGCGGTGAAGCTGATTCAGATACTGGACGCGAAAGGCCTCTATATTGATATCGGCAGTCTCCCCGGCGATGCTGATTACACCAACCCCCAGGGCCTGAGCCGTTACCAACTCTCGGTGGCTGAACCCCTGCTTTATCTTGAGAAGGAGCGAGGGCAGTGGCTTTGGAGCGCAGAGACTATTCGCGCTATTCCCGGACTTCATAACGCTCTCTTTGTTTATGACCTGCAACGTCTGATCCAGAAGTTGCCGACTCCTTTGCACGCCAGGGTGCTGGGGCTGGCGACCTGGCAACTGGTGGGGCTTCTTCTTCTTCTCCTGCTGGCCTTTATTTGTCGGGGGGTCGTGCGAATTCTTGTGGTAGGGCAGGTTCGGGGAGCGATGCGTCGCCTGGACATTCATTGGGGGGATGAGCTGCTGCGGCAGGTGGGTTCGCCGGCGGGCTCTTTGGTGGGGGCGGGACTGCTCATGCTCTTCTGGCCCATTCTTCGCCTCCCGGTGCAGGTGAATAAGGCGGCCCTTGTGGGGCTGCGGACCTTCATCGCGCTCTGCATTGTGTTGATTCTTTATCGGGTGGTCGATCTCTTTACGACCTGGCTTCGCCAGAAGGCGCTCATTACCGACTCGAAGTTGGATGACCAACTGGTACCGCTTGTGCGCCGGGCGCTGAAGATTTTTGTGCTTTCCATTGGTGCGGTTTTTGTACTGCAGAGTCTTGAGTATGACATTGCCGGGCTTCTGGCGGGGTTGGGGATTGGCGGTTTGGCCTTTGCGCTGGCGGCCAAGGACACCATCGCCAATTTGTTTGGTTCGGCGACTATTTTTGCGAGCAAGCCCTTTCAGATTGGAGACTCCATTGTTGTTGACGGCGTCGAGGGTGTCGTAGAGATGGTGGGGTTTCGGTCCACTCGGATTCGAACCTTTTATGATTCGGTGGTGACCATCCCTAACGCTAAAATTGCAGACTCGCTGGTGGACAACAAAGGGCTGCGAAAATATCGCCGTTTTCGAACGACCCTGGGGCTCACCTATGACTCGAGTCCCGCTCAGATTCAGGCTTTTGTGGAGGGCATTCGGGCCATCATTCGCGCGAACCCGGGGAGCCGCAAAGACTCCTACGAGGTGCACTTTGTAGAGTTTGGCGAGTCGTCTCTGAATATTCTCGTCTACATGTTTTTTGAAGTTGGTGGGTGGAGCGAAGAGCTTAAGCATAAGCACAATCTTCTGCTGGAGGTCATGCGCCTGGCTCAGGAGTTGGGGCTGTCCTTCGCGTTTCCAACCCAGACCGTTCATGTGGAAGCCATGGCCACCGCCAAAGAGCACACCCCGATTCAGCTGCCCGACGATGTTGCGCTGGCGAAGTCCGTGGAGGCTTTCGCTCCGGAGGGGGCTCTATCCCGCCCCCTCGGCAGTCCCATGACCAGTGGATATTTACCCGTCGAATAACCTGCGCGATTTTGTTTTCAGAGGCGTTCGTTGACGTTTCTTTTAAGCCAGTCGTAGCCGGCCTTGAGGGTGTCACCTTGACCGGTGGAGGCGATGAGGTGGTCGGGGGTGACTCCATTTCCCTCGATGGCCTGCTCGTTGGGGCTGAGGTAGCGGGCGACCGTAAGCTTGATGCCCGAGCCGTCACTTAAATCAAAGAGGGTTTGGACAGAGCCTTTGCCAAAGGAGCGTTGGCCAAAAAGCGTCGCTCGTTGGTGGTCCTGCAGGGCAGCCGCTACGATCTCGGCTGCAGAGGCGCTCTCTTTGTTGATGAGGAGGGCGAGGGTGAGGGTGGCGGGGAGTGATGCGGGTTGAGCGGAGCGCTGGTTGATTAGGTTGTCGTGGCGCCCAAGGGCACTTACAATCACACCCTCGTTGAGGAAAAGGTCGCAGACCGCTACGGCTTCGTCAAAGAGCCCCCCTGCATTGTCCCGGAGATCGAGAATGAGACCACGCAGGTTGGGGATGTCTTCCAGCCTGGTTTTCAGATCATGACTCACTCGGCGGGAGAAGTGCGAGAGTTTGATATACGCGAGTCCATCTCCGAGATCCTGATAGTGGAGAGGGGCGGTTCGGATGGGACTTCGGATCAGGGTGAAGAGCCAGCGGGATTCCGTTTCTGCTCTTTGGATAGAGAGTCGCACTTTGGTGCCCGCTTCGCCGCGGAGCGCTTGATGAGCTTCGGCGGGGGAGAGGGACCTTGTGGACGCCCCATTGATCTTCAGGAGCCTGTCCTGGGGGAGGATTCCGGCAAAGGCGGCGGGTGAATCGGGATGCACGGTGGTGATTCTGGCGGGGGTGACACTAAGATCAAGCTCCAGCCCGACACCGGCGTACTCTCCTTCGGCCGACTCCTGTAGGGCCTTGTAGCGCTGTGGGGAATAAAAGGTGGAGTGGGGGTCCAGCGCCTGCAGCGCACCGGTCGCGGCGCCGTAGATGACTTGACGTGGGTGGGGGACGTCGACGTA
>JAZAIZ010000248.1:0-5916 GCA_036230545.1 Myxococcota bacterium | reverse complement strand
TGTGAAGGCCTGTGTGGGGCTTGGGGAACACGGTGAGGCGCTGGAGGTCGCCAACGCAGCCGTGAAGCGGGGGATTGTAGATCTGGAACTTCAGGTGATGGTGGTGGAGCTGCAGTTGGAGGAGGGGCGTGAGGTGGAGTGGGAGCGCTTGAACACCAGCGCGCAGGGGGACGATGTGGAGACTGTGGCGAAGGCTCGGTGGCTTCAGGCACGGGGCTTTCTGTCACGGGGGGACGCGGATGATGCTCTGGAGTTTCTGGAGGGGTATTTGGAGTCGATGCCGCGCTCGGTGTCCAAGAGCCGCCAGGCGTCCTTGTGGTGTGAGCTGGGGAAGGCCTATGGAGAGCTGGGCAGGGAAGAGGAATCGCGAGCTGCCTACGAGCTGGGAGGCGAGATTGATCCGGGGCGTCAACGCTGCGGGAGATGATATTTGTTTAAGGGGGCGCAGTTTTCAGAAGGAGTTGGGGGGATCAAGAATTGAGGTAGTGATCTAACTTCTCAACGAGCTTGTCGGAGAGTTTGTCGAGGGCTTCATCCTCCAGTGAGGCTGTGCTGTCATCATCCTTGGCCCAGCTCATAAGGCAGGCGAGGATAGCCTCTTTGACGGGGGGCTGGTCGGTTTCATCAGGGACACCCTCGTCACTCCATGGGGGAGGATTGAGGGCGATGATGTTGCGCTCTCGAACCCAGTCTACGATGCGAGCTCGCATTTTTTGATCTCTGAAATCAAACCAGTGCTTTCTCTCTTCGGGCATGGTGAGGAGAATATCTTTAAAGCGGCGAAACGCGCCTTTGCCATTGATGGCAGCTTCAAGTCTTACCCGGGAGTTTTCGTCTTCGATGTTCAGAGTAAAATCGCAGATCCACTGGTATTGAATGCGCGAGGCGATAATCTCGATGGGGACGTAGCGCTTGGAATCTTTGCGAACTTCTTCGAGCTCCTCGGAGGCGGCAGCGAGTTTGAGTACTCGCCCATCGTCGAGGCAGAAATAACAGCGAAGCTCCGGCATATTCATTTGAAATGCGCTAAAGAGCCCCAGCCAATCTACAGTTAATTCAAGCACGGTGGTATTCTAGTGTTCGCCTAAATGGTTAATGAATCCTACCCTATTTTTGTACTTGGAATCCTGAGATGAAAGCAACAACATAGTGAAGTGGTCGCTTAACCAGCTGATCTAAGGGATTTTTTGGAGAAACCTTCGGAGCTTGTTTGTTGATTTAATCGATTGGTCGGTTTTCCTCGTCATAATGGTGCAGCAAGGAGGTCGACGAAGTGGTTGGCCCGGAGCCCATCTTGCAGCCCTAAAGCTGCCACTTGGGGGCATCTGTTTTGCGTTTAGGGGGCATGGGGGCGGGGAGTTCGAGGGGTTGCGCCTGGGGAGAGGCTTGGGGATTGGGGCTGGGATTGGGGGTGTCCTGGGGAGAGGGTGAGGACTGGGAAGAGCGATAGCTAATGATCCGGTGTTGGATTTCTTTGATCCAGGCTTTGGCCTTTGCCTTGTGGGTTGTCCCCAGGCGAAGGGCTGACTCGAACTCTGTGAGGGCTTGGTTGAGTTGCTCGGCGATACCGCTGAGGGTGTGGGTGCCTCTAGTGTAGGCGACGTCTGCTCGGAGGGTTTGTAGCTCTAATCGCTGCCCTTCAGAGAGCCCCGGGAAGAGCTCGCACCGGTCAATATAGGTCACCACTCGTTCAAATTCTGCAGCAGCGTCGGCCGCGAGCATCTCTCTGGACCAGCCGGAGAGCAACCCGAAGATGGCCCGGTCGACATCCGTGCGATCGTCGAAGATCTCGTTGCTGGTGAAGTTGACGCCTGTGGGCAGAGCGATGGGGGCGTAGATGGGGCGCAGCACCTCGTTTTTGGGAGTGAAGCGCTCAAAGCCCATGGGCATAAAGCGCCCCCGCTCGATGATGAGGCTGCTTTGTCGCGTGGTGAGTCGATACTGGCGGTGGTTGATGTCGCTTAGCAGATAGAGCACCGACCCGAGCAGCGTGAGCATAAGTGCGGTGATGAGCAAATACCCCAGAAAGCGTGAGACGCTCCTCTTCTTTTTCGGAGGCGGTGGGGCTTGTTCCGGGGTTGGTGAAGGAAGGCTTTCAGTCTGCTCCATGGTACACTCCCACATAGGGAAGATTTCGATAGTGTCCTGCTAGATCGAGCCCGTATCCAACCACGAAGAGGTTGGGAATTTCAAAGCCAACATAGTCTACATCAATCGGAATCTTTCGATTGCCTGGTTTGTCCAGCAACGAACAGATCTTAACCGATTTTGGCTTGCGAGTTGCAAAATTTTCGCAAAGATAATTCATGGACAGTCCGGTATCCACAATATCTTCAACGATCAGAACATCCTTTCCTTCAATGGAACTGGTTAAATCAGAGGTGATTTGAACAATCCCAGAGGTCTTAGTGCCCTCGCCGTAGCTGGAGATCCCCATGAACTCGCAACTCACTTTTCGGTTGATCTGTCGGGCGAGGTCCGCAAAAAACATGACAGAGCCCTTAAGAATCCCAACCAGCACCAACTCTTCGCCAGAGTCCTGATAGTCCTTTGTGATTTGCATGCCGAGGGCGGCGGTGCGCTCTGCGATCTGTTCCTGGGAATAAAGAGGCCGGATATTTTCGTGGGATGACATGGGGTACTGCTTTCTAAGGAAGGGGTTGATTAGACGAAGCTGTTGTTCAGAACTTCACCGACGCCTCCGGCTCCCGGGACGATGTATTGGTGTTCATCAAGCCCGGTCTCTTCTGACCAGAATTCACCAAGGGGACGCTCTAGAATTTCGTCGGAGCTCAGGCCCCGATCGAGTCGGAGGGCGTAGATGAGGACGTCAGGGTGATCGTGGGTGATGCGCTTGACGTATTCCGGGGTGATGATGAGGTTTAAACAGGCGATCTTCATGGGGGCGCCGTGTTCTTTGCCGATGTCCTTATACATGGAGATCGCTTTGGACATGCTACCGCCGGTGGCTCCCATGGGATCTGGCAGCAACACAAAGGCGTCGCGAATGTCACCCCCGATTTTGCTGCCGGCGACGGTTACGCCCGTGACCTGGCCGGAGTCATCGGTAACCCGCGCCATGTAGATATGGTCCTGGCGGATACCGGCCGGTTCAAGGAGCTGACTGAGAAACTCGAAGGTAACCTGAGAGGGGAGGGTCCCCGCGCGGGCGACCCCTGCAGTGACTACCTGGGTGGTAGGCTTGATGATGTCCCCGGTCCAGACCCCCTTGGGCGTCGCTTCGGCCATTCGGGTGGGGAGCTCGATTTTGCAACGGGGAAACTCATTGGCCACCAGGGTCTGAACGAGGCTGCGGTAGAGCTCCCTGACAAGGGTGGAGACCAGGGGTTGAACGGTCTCTGGTTGGCTGAGGCGAGCCAGCTGGGTGAGGAGCACCGGATCTGATGAGAGATGGACGTTGGAGCCATACTGGTGCTTCAACTCGGACATCTGAAAGGCGTAGTTGGTGTAGATATTGTTGCTCATGGACAACGGATACTACTTGGAGAATTCAGTTTTTCAAGAGGAAGTTGACACTGAGGAGGTGATTAAATGAGCGAGCGCTATTCGCAGTAACGACGAAACATTGGGTGCTCACTCTGGCAGAGATGGTCGGAGAGCTCCACCATGGGGACATCGTGCCATTCGCCGTTGACTTTTACCCGGAGAAGGTTGGCGTTCACCCGCTGCTCAACGACACCCTGCCCCGAGAAGAGGTTGCTCGCGTTGATGGTGTTGAACGTCAGGAAACCAAGAGCAAATACACCCATAAACGTCATGGCAAGAGTTATTGTCGTTTTCATAATGGTCGCTCCCAGGAAAAGACCTTGTAAACCAGGGGTTTAAATATCCAAGGTTTTGGACGTTGGCAAGGAAAATACATTCGACGTTGCCAGGCCCCATGAGACGTCTTAGGATTGCGCTACCGGCAGGCTCGGTGAGGTGACAACATCCTGAAATCGAAAGGGAATCTAAATTAAATGCAGGTGACCTGGCTTCATCCGTGGCTTCTTCTGGGGGCCCTGGCGTCCGTTTTGCCGATCGTTATTCATCTGATCGGTCGACGTCGGGCGCCTACCGTCTCTTTTGCGGCCTTTGATTTTCTTATGGCTGTTAATAAGCGGCTGGCTCGCCGGGAGCGGCTGCGGCAGTTCCTGCTCCTGCTCTTGAGGACTCTGGCTATTCTGGCGTTGGTGTTCGCCGCGAGCCGCCCCATGCCTTTTGTGGCCCTCAGTACCGCCGAGGTGCAAAAACGAGTGGTGGTGGTGCTGGATGCTTCCGAGTCTATGGGGTACCTCGTTGATGGTGAGCCCCTCCTGGAGCGAGCAAAATCTCAGCTCCTGGAGTTGGTCTCCCATCTCGCCCCGGGAGACGGCCTGAGCCTGGTGGTGGCCGGGGAGGAGATAGAAGTGCCTTTTCAGGCGCTCACCGTCGATCATGGGGCTTTTCGCCGTGAGTTGGGGAAGGTCACCCGCACCTCGGGGACCGCAGATTTGGGCGCAGCCATTGAGAAAGGCCTCGCCCATTTAGGCGATGATGGGAGCGGGGCCACGGTCGTGGTGCTCTCGGATTTTTCCCTGAACAGCTTTGAGAATATGCGCCCCATCACCCTGGAGCCGCCCCCGGAGTTGCGCCTGCTGGATGTTTCCGGCCGGCAGGGGAAGGAGTCCCTGGACAACATCGCCATCGAATCCATGGAGATCACAGCCTCTCCCCTCTCGCCTCTCGACCGTCTGTTTAAGGTTCGGGTGCGAAATTTTGGCCCCAGGGTTCGTCAGCGGCAGGGGGTTGAGCTGCTGATCGAAGGAAAGGTCAAGCAGAGAGGGTATGTGGACCTCGCGGCGGGCAAGACCACCCTGAAAGCCATGACCGTATCCTTTGACGAGCCGGGGGTGTATCACGGGGTGATTCGATTGGTGCCCGACGAGCGGGACGGTTTCACCATCGACGACCAACGCTTTTTTGTGGTGGAGGTGGCCAGGGGCGTGCGTGTCCTCGCGGTGAATGGAGATCCTCGCATGACTCCCTACGAGGACGAGCTCTTCTTTGTTGAGCGGGCGCTTGAGGTGGTCCCGGAAGGGGAATCCCTCATTGAACTCGACATCATCTCCCAGGAGGAGATGCAGTCCGAGGAGGTGCTGGAGCGTTTAGGCAAGTCTGTGGATGTTGTGCTGCTCGCTAACATCCGAGAGTTTCCCCCTCGGGTCGCCGAGGAGCTTGTGGATTTCGTTAAGGGAGGAGGGGGAGTGCTGGTGGCGCTTGGAGATAGAATTCTCTTTGAACGCACCAACGAGCAGTTGGTGGACATCCTGCCACATCCGATTCGCGACTTTCATCAGGCCTATGACCCGGTTTCCGAGAGCCCCCCCCTGGGGATCGGCGAGTTTGATTGGGACCATCCTGTACTACGGGGCCTGGGGCTCTCTTTTGAAGAGAGCCTGAGGCTGTCCAAGACAAAGGGGTACTTTAATCTAGCTACCGGTGCTCAGGGAAAAACCAGGGCGCTGCTGCGTTTTGATAACGGTGCTCCGGCTCTGGTGGAGAGAGTAGGAGAAGGGGGCAGGGTGATGTTGATGACCTCCTCTGTGGACCTCGATCATAGCGACCTGGTGCTGCGTACCGGCTTTCCGGCGCTCCTGCAGCGTCTGTGTCGTTACCTCGCCCAAGGGGCGCTGGAGGTTTCCGGAAACATCGTGCGCGTGGGGCAGGAATTGGAGCTGCCGGTGCCAACGGGGGTTTCGGCCGTGGCTTTTGTGAGCCCCTCAGGGGAGCGCAGCATCGAAGGGACGGAGGGCGGTGTGAATCGTCTGCGGGTGGACGATTGGGATGAAATGGGCATTTACAGGGTTGAGGTTCTGCGCAAAGCATGGGAACCAATGACGCAGCTGGACGTGGCCGTGAACCCGGCCCTCGTCG
>JAZAIZ010000247.1:0-1179 GCA_036230545.1 Myxococcota bacterium | reverse complement strand
ATATGCTCAGGAGGCTCTTGATATCGAAGCCAAACCCGAGATCCATGCTGAAGTCCATCTCGGTTAGAAAGCTCCACCAGGAACTCCCATCGCGGGCTCCTGTGTCTTCGTTTGGGAGGGGAAGCTTCTCCTCTTCGAGAGACGCGTCTAATGCTGCTTCCCACTCTTCCTCGCCACTCTCTGTGGTCTCGGAGAGTAGGGCGGCTTCCTCGAGTTGAGCGGCCTCCGCATCTTCCGCGATTAACTCTTCAGCTTCCTGGGCCCATGGTGCGTCCGGGTCACTGACGGTTGCTTCCTTGAGCATATCGTCGAAGGCTCCCTCCTCAGCCATCTTCTTAAATGCGTCCTCTTCGGTGATCCCACCTAAGGCGCCGGTGAGGGCCAGCTCACTCAATTTGTTTGCTTCTTCTTCGGTCAGCTTCCCCCCACGTTTCAATTGCTGTGTTCGGAGGTGCATGAGGACCTCCTGGCCCTTCTCCAGAGCGCTACCTTTCATCTGTGATTGGACTTTCTTGATTAGGGCCAAGCCTTGCTTCAAAGAGTCATCTCCGGGGGCGAACCCACCTGAGGAGTCTCCCGGGGCGGACTCGACCCCCAACTCTTTAGCGAGGCTTTCTGTCGCAGCGTCTTTGGAGCGCGTGTCGACGTCCATTTCGTCTCGCCATTCACCGGTCAGGAACTCCGTAGAGTCAGAGTTAAACTCAAGCTCGTTAAAGGCATCCAGCCCATCCCCCATCAAATCGTTGTAGGCGCTGGCAGACATGGTTTGGGCGTCGTCGGTATCATCGTCCTCTGTTTCGTCTTCATCGCTGTAGGGATCCTGCAACTCATCCTCGTCCTTATTTGCGGAAACTCCCATAGCTGTCGGGTTGGATTGGCTGAGTTGAGGCGCTGGGGGGCTCGGTCGGGCGTCTTTAGCCGGGCTTGGAGAACTGGGTCGTTGTTGACTGCCCGCCGATGATGCTGTTTTGGCAGGGGCACTCGGACCCTGGGCTGTGGTCTGCGGGGGAGAAATGTCGCTTGAGGATGGGATTGGTGTGGAGAGAGCGGATGTCCCTGGGACGTTACGAGCACCGGTGGCGTCGCTGGGAGAATCGGAGGAACCGGATATGGCGGATGGTGTGGAGGGAGCGGATATGCCTGTGGCGTCGCTATCGCCTGTGGCGTCGGTGTCTTGAG
>JAZAIZ010000246.1:0-14510 GCA_036230545.1 Myxococcota bacterium | reverse complement strand
GGCGGGCTCTCCGAAGAGCTGCTGAAGAAGCTTGATTGGGAAGTCACCATCCCCATGCAGGACGACGTCGACTCCCTCAACGTCGCCGCAGCGAGCGCGGTCTTGCTCTATGGGCTCACTCCGGCGTAAACGCCTACGGAGCGCTCGCAACCCTGACCTTCTCCTCCCCCACCCGCTCAACCACTGCGCTAATCCGCTTGAGGTAGTTGCGCATAAAATGGTCTTTTACCGACTCGTGAAAGAGGTTGGCCCAGGTGCCGGAAATTAAGACCCGATTCGCGTCGTGTTTGTCCAACCACAGGAAATGCCCCTCGGACTGCAAAATGAACTCTTCCCCCAGATGCCGATAACTCCCGTGGATAGCGGAGGCCACCGTCAGCGGGGGAACAAGGGGCACGATGTCTTCGCCATCAACAAATCGCTTCAGGGGCAGCTCCCAAAATCGATTGACGCCTTCTTCGTTGGTGACCTTGGGCTGGCCAAAGGTAAAGCAGCTCTTAACGTCCTTCTCGTCCACATCATAATACATGCACAAAATCGCCGCCGCGGCCCCCCCAAGCGAGTGCCCCGTCACCCGCAGCCGATACCCGGGCTTGAGGTGAGGAGCAAACGCTTCGTAGGCCTCCCTTGCGAGCCGGTGAAACCCTTTGTGAAGGTAGATGCCCAGCTTTGGGTCCCGCTCCTTCAGGTATTCTGCGTCCATGAGCGCGTTTTTGGTGTTGGCCGTTCCCCGAATCCCAAGCCAGTGGGTTTGGCTGCTCTCATCGGTCACCAGCACGATGCGGGATTGCTGGTCGGAGATATCGTGAACCCAGCTGCCGGGGTAGCGCTGCGTGATCTCCTCCTTCTCGGAGTAGGTGGTGTTCGCCAGGAGGGCGTGCTCCTGCACCACATCCCAGTTCACCCTCCCTGGGGCATCCCGGGTCCCAAAACAGGACTGTAGCCAAGGGGCACATCCCCAGGCAGAGAGAAGTGTCAGCGCGATGACGAGAAGGGATTGGGACATCCATTTCATTCTATTTATCCTGACGCTTTAAAGGGTGCCGGCAAATCATGCTCGCGAGCCCCGGTGCTCAAACAAGGTGCTTACCCTGAAATCAGAAAACCCGTCACGACACAAAAGAAGTGCGTACTCGTTTCTGATAACAACATCCCTTTTCGCCAAAAAACCAACACACCTGACACGAGAGGGTAAGCCGGAAAGACACGATGAAGGAAGGTGGATGTCCCATCATTGTCCATCAGGCAAAAAAAAGAGGGTGAGAAAATCCCACCCTCTTCAAAAGGTTCTGATTATTAAGTGAGGTGATTAATCGTCCTGGGTTTTCACTTTGGAATAAATCCAACCGCACAAAGCGCCAACTCCCATGCACACGCCAACACCAATCAAGAGGGTTACTCCCACGGAAACAAACGCCAGACCGCCGAAGGTTAACGCACCCGCCACGGTCCCGGTCCCGCTCAACATGCCAAAAACGAGGCTCCCCACATAGGCCGCGACGCCGAATCCAGCCAACACGCCACCTGCCTTTTTCCCAATCTGAGTACCTTTTTGAACGTAGTCTTTGGCCGTCACTCCCTTCTTAAGGGTCTCTTCGAGCAACGCCGCTGCTTCAGGAGCTGCAGTGGTGGGAACAACCGGCTTCTCACCTTTGATTGTAGAGCGAATGTAGCCCACCAATGCACCCAGTCCCACACCAACCACCGCAATACCCGCCAGGGCACCCCAAACCGGTCCCGTGTAGATCAACAATTGGTTGCCCGCTTCACCCGGCTTTCTTTCTCCTCTCAAGATATTGAATATTCAGGGGAAATTGAGTTGGTGATGCCACCTTTAGCCCGCCTTGTTGGCGTGCCCGCCCTTTCCCTTCTATTTCCCCGCACGCGCCCCTGTCCCCACATCCTGGCGCATTGGTGTTTTCACAGAAAAGCCACTACTCTTAAAGAGACAGGGGGCGGAGCTTGTCCATCCCACGCTGTCCTTATGATTCGCTTTTTCTGGAGAAGTCGCGATGAGCTTTCCCAAACCCTTCTTCCGATGGCGCCCTCACCCGTGGCACGGATTGGACGTGGGCCCCGCTCCTCCGGAGATGGTCACCGCCTATATTGAGATCACCCCCTTTGACTCGGTGAAATACGAGGTCGATAAATCAACCGGCTACCTGATGGTGGACCGACCCAATCGCACCTCCTCTCAGCCCCCAGCCCTCTATGGATTTATCCCAAGAACCTTCTGCGGCAGCCGGGTCCACGCACTCGCTCCACAATCGACCCGGGGCGACCACGACCCTCTGGATATCTGCGTACTAAGCGAGCGACCCATTGAAAAAACAGACATCATCCTCAACGCACGAGTCGTGGGGGGATTGCAGCTCCTCGACGGTGGTGAGGCCGACGATAAGATTATCGCGGTGCTGAAAAACGACCACCTCTGGGGCAACGTCACCGACATTCAGGACCTGCCCGAAGCGATGATTGAGAGAATCACCCACTATTTTGAGACGTATAAATTAACGCCAAAGAAGACGGACGTCATTAAGATCAACAAGGTCTACGGCCACGAACACGCCTTTAAGGTGGTGGAGGCGGCCATGGAGGACTACGAAGACCGCTTTGGCGTCTAGCCTCAAAGCTGCAGGCTGAGCTCAATGGGGTAGTGGTCGCTCACTTTTCGAACGCCTCCCGCCGGCAGTGTCACAAAGGGCTCAAAACGAAACACCCGAGGACTCTTGTCGATTACCCGTCGCTGGAGCGACTGACTGGAGACAAAGCGGTCAAATGCACAGGTATTCATCCCGGTGGTGGTGTCAGCGTCGTTGCCAATATTCCAATGAAAGCGGTCATCGGTCCACAAACGCAGCTCTTCCAATTCGTACTCTTTAAGGTACTGGCAGTCTGCGTTGAAGTCGCCCATTAAGAGCACGTCCTCATCTCCATATCGTGCCACGACATCCTCATAGACATCCACAAGGGCATCAAGCTCATCCTCCACCTCATCGGGATCAACGTGAATCCCCGCCACAGAGAAGTCCAGGTCCGATTCTGTGCTCCGAAAATGCGCCAGAAAGGGAGGCCGCTCAAAATCCCGTCGTTTCTTGCGATCATCGTCACCATAAGTGCCGTATTGCTGCACCTCGAGACGACTGGCGCGGTAAAAATAGGCGTACTGTTCCTTCATGTCGGTGCTCCCCATGCGCCCACTTAAAATCACCTCGTAGGCCCCGGAGGCTTTGCGGTTTAGCTCCTGCAGCAGAGAGAAGATGGCCGTCTCGCTCTGATCCCGGATCTCCTGAAAGAGGAGGAGGTCATAGCGCTGAATGATGTCAATCAGAGCGCGACGAATGACCGGCTTGCGCAATTTGCTCAACCCAAACACCTGGACGTTGAAGGAAGCGACCTTGAGAGGAGTCTCGACGACCATGGGGGAGACGGTGGGCTGTACCACCGGCGCGATCGGTCCCGCGGATGCAGCGGGTGACACAGGCTCTTCATCGCAGGGAGATGCCCCAGAGCAAACACCATAATCGCGCACCACCGCCATCTCACGAATGAGCAAGGGGGGCTCGTCACTCCGCGCCCGGTGGGGCTTGCGCACCGCGAGCATAATTCGAAAACGGCGATTCTGGATGTGCTCGTTCAGGGGAAGGGTCAATATCTTTTCGGTGGGGAGTTCGGCGTTCAGGGTGTAGATGGGGTTGAAATCATCGATGCGGGTGCTGCCTTCGGGGCCAATAAGAACCCGAAACCACTCATAGGGGGCTCCCGCATAACGAACCCGCAGCTGCAGGCTCAGGGAGTTCTCATTGACAAGTTCAATGTCCTGAAAGGCGCGCCAATAGTAAGTGCGGTCGGTGACCGTGGAGGTCGCCTGCATAAAAGCACCCTCGCCCTCGCCCATCCGGGTCCAGCCGTCGCCAGTGTCACTGTTGATTCTTTTGGGTCGAAATTCCCAGTCGCCAAAGTCAGAGGGCGTCGCGGGGGACGAAACACTTATCAATCCGATAAAACAAATACCGAGAAGAGTCATGGGGCCAACCTCAAGTTTAAGAGCCTCGCTTAACCCCACCTCACCCAGGAGGCCCCGATCACGATAACTCAACCGCTGTTAGCCGGAGAATCTAGTACCGATCTGAATTCAACAGGTCAACCGAAGTTCCGAATTTTGTTTCACCAAAACAGCCAAGTCAGAACAATCATCGCCCTGCTCGTTAAAATCAGAACATCGTTATTTAATTCGACTTTCCATAAGAGGTTGAAAAGGGTGCCCTTTTTCATCCCTCCGGTTAAATGCGACGATTTTCTCCCCTGCCCGAAAAAGATCTCCAACCCCGGCTCAATCGAGCCATCCCACCATCCACCAGGCGCTCTGAAGCCAGTCGTAATGAAGCCGCAGCCCCTCTCCTCCCTCCAAAAAGACATCGTACCAATCAAAACGAAACGCTCCCTCCTTCTCCAACCACCAATGCCCGCAGCGCCGATAGGGGCCGCGACTCCGAGCGATAGGCCCACTGACCGAAGCGCTGCGAATCCCACGGGGAGTCCTCCCCCAAAGAGCGACCTCACAAGCCTCCGGGGGACGCAGGCGTCGCAGCCCCCGAACCTCTTCTCCCCAGGCCTCCTCCCGAGTCAGAGGCGTCGCCCCCAAACGGCAAAAGGGCTCAAGGGTGAAAGCGTCATCGGCGTGAGAGTCTGTGGTCTCCGGTGAGCCGACGCGCTCCAGACCGCAGAGCGCCTGCAGCTTTAAGACCGTCGCCTCAAGGGCCTCCGGGGGGGGACCCGCCCCCTCAAAGAGCGAGAGCTGAGCTCGCCGCCCCACCTCCACCATCGGCCGCACCCGCACCTGCTCCACCGGGCCCTCAAGGGGACGCTTTTGCAGATGAAGACGACACAGGGACATCAGCAATGCCACATCCCGCACCGGACGCGCGGAGCGAACAACGCGCTCACACCCTGCCGCGCAGGAGGCACCCTCGTAGGTGAACCACAGCTCCACTCCCCCACACCAAAAGCCCCGCCCCACCAGGCTTGCCATCACCTCTCTCACCATCTCCTCGAGGATGTTCAGCAGGACGCTTAAATCATCTACGCCCCCCGCCCACTCCCGCTTCACAGAGAACTCCACACCCCGCTCCCCCAGTGGAAGAGGAAGCTCGCCCCGATCCCCCAGGACCCGGCTCCTGAGCACGAGCGCCTCTTTGCCAACCCGGGAGGCGAGGGCATCCGGAGGAAGCCTGAGAAAGGCCCCCACGGAGTTAATCCCAAAACGGGACATGGCATTCATCAGCGCGCTCGACGGGGTGAGCACCTCAAGAGGGACATCATCCCAAAAGGCACCCTCCGGAAGATGGGGAGAGAGGTGACCGCACCGGGCCAACACCCTCGCCAACCCACGGGTGTTCCCCAACCCCACCTCCCCCACAAGCCCCTCCTGCTGCACCTGCTGCTGCAACGCCCGCGCGCTCTCTTCGTAGGCTCCCAATAAAGTGAGCGTCCCCGATAAATCGACATCCACCCACCCCGACGTCCCCACAGACTCCACCGCAAAACGAGGCGAGAAGCAGGAGGCCGCTCTCCCCAGCGCCTCCCACGCGGATTCCTCCAGACGCTCCTGCCGAGGTATAATGCGAATCTCGGGGCAGCGGGAACGAGCCTGGGCGACTGTTACTCCCCTCTCCACCCCAAACTCCAGGGCCGCTCCGGAGACCCCCTGCAAGCGGGTGGCTCCGTCAAAGGAGCCCTCCCCCACCACCGCCACGGGAACCTCGCTCAGCTCTACATAAAATCGAAGAATCGCCTGCAGGGAAAACCCGCGCACCTCCAGAGACGCTATCATAAGCAACCAGCCCTTCCTCTTAGGAGAGCAAAACCACCCTGCCTGCAACGCCACCTCTCTGGCGGAGGATCTCCACAGCATAGCCGCCCCGGTCCCCCCGCACCCAACGGCACCGCAGCCGCAAATCAGCACCGATGCCCTGACGGGCGTCACTCAGCACCAGGCAAACCAGAGAGGTCCCTCGCAGGGCCCGCTTAAGACGAAACCAGCGGGAGCTGCTATGGCGCAGCCGCCGCCTGCCAACAGCGTCAAGCACCACCACCTGAAACCCGCCCCCCCGAATGATCTCCTCCGCGGCTCGAAAGGTCTGCTCTTCCCAGCGCTGCTCATCCAAGCGCAGCCAGAGGAGGCGGCTTAGCACCACCCCCGCCCGCTGAGCACTTTGAGGATCCAGGGCGTCGTTCACATCGATCCACGTCACATACTCCTCACGCTGAGTCGCCGCGGCGACGCCCCCCCAGACAAAGGAGGTCCGCCCCGATGAGCGCTCGCCGACAACCTCCACCAGCTTTCCTCTGGGGAGCCCCCCCCCCAGAGCGTCGTCCATCTCAGGACTGCCCGTTGACCAGACCTCTGCCGAGCTGGCTCCGGGCCACTCCCCCCAGGGGCTCCGAAAAGCAGTATGCGTGCGTAGCTGAGCCAGGCGCTTCTCTGTATCCACCTCTTCTGCAATCCTACCCACCATAAGTGCCTCTTGAGAAGAGACTACACTGAACACTTGAGCAGTATCAAGTTTTTTTTGGGGCGCTAAACCCCACTGAGGATCCAACAACTCCTGCATCCCTGCATCTCCCCCTTTCTTCCCGCACACGCGCTTCTCCCTCTGATTCTTCGACAACCGAACTCCCATCCCTGCCCGGCCCCTCAACCACAAAACATTCACTGCGGGGTTTAACAAAATTGTTGAATCAGAGGATTGTCTTCGCTTAGGGTCACTCATGAAGACTGCATCCAAAGCGACCCTCCTTGTTCACTGCGCCGACCACGCCGGCATCGTCGCCACCCTCTCCCAGTTCATCTACGAGCACCAGGGCAACATCCTCAGCCTCCACGAATACGGCGAAGGCACCGGCGGCCAGTTCTTTATGCGCCTGGTGTGGGAGCTTGAACGCTTCACCCTCAGCCAACAGGAGTGCCAGGAGCGACTGGACACCATCGGGCAGCAATGGGACCTCCGACTTAACCTGCACTACAGCGACGACCTTCCCAAAATCGCGGTGTTTGTCAGCAAAGAAGCGCACTGCCTCTACGACCTGCTGCACTCTCAAGAGCTCGGAGAGCTCGAAGGCAACATCTCCCTCATCCTCTCCAACCACGAGACCCTTCGGCCGGTCGCCGAACACTTCAATATCCCCTACCACGTCATCCCCGTCTCCAACGAAACCAGAGCCGACGCCGAGGGAGCCCAGCAAGCCTTATTAAAAGAGCACCAAATCGATCTGATGGTGCTCGCCCGCTACATGCAGGTTCTCTCTCCCTCCTTTGCCCAATCGTGGTACGGACGCTGCATTAACATCCATCACTCCTTCCTGCCCTCCTTCGCCGGCGCCAATCCTTACAAGCAAGCCAGAGCCCGAGGTGTGAAGATCATCGGAGCCACCGCTCACTACGTCACCGAGGAGCTCGATGACGGCCCCATCATCGAGCAGAAGGTCACCCGCGTCAGTCACCGCGACAGCGTCGCTGACCTGAAGCGCAAAGGCAGAGACATGGAACGCCAGGTTCTTACTCACGCAGTCAGACTTCATCTCGAGCACAAAATTCTTATCAGCGGGAATAAAACGATTGTGTTTAACGCCTGAGTTCACCTCGCCACTTCATCCTGTCGGTCACCCTTCTCTCGCAAATAAATTCGGAAACCCATCGCCCTGACCCTTGAGCATCGGGTAGGATGACCTCACCATTTTTCGGGGGTGGGACTCTAGTGACACTAGCTCAAGGGTAGAACCTCCCTCGGATACTTCAACAGGGGAGCAACCATGCCCATGGCGCGTCTAGTCCACCGTTTTTTCACCACGGCCGCTATTCTCTCACTCACTACCCTGCTCTACTCCGGGTGCGCCGGAGACAGCGGCGGCGGAAAGATAACCATTCGCAACGTGACGGTCTCCGGCCAGCTCGGAAGCCCCCCAAGCGACAAAGCTCCAGCCTCAACCGGAACCGCCGGTGCCCTCACATGGGTCCCCAGCGGATCGCAATCCCTGGGCGTGGCCGAGCTCACCATCCTCTTCTCCGTTGACACAAACGAGAACAGAGATAACGGCCCCGGCCCCGGAGGGCCCGGCGGCGGGGGCGACAACTTCGAATGTATCGCCTCCCATTTTGGCTGCGAGAATGATGAGAGCTGCGCCGCCTTCAACAACGATGAGACCGGCCAGGCTGCATCCTGTGGCTTTAACGGCCTTTGCGAGATCCGGGTCACCCCCACCGTAGAAGGGACCGTCAGCGCGATCCTCCCCGCCTCCATCGAGGTCCCCGAGGGCAGCGAAGACGCGTGCCCCCTCGATCCCGGGGACATTATCTTTATCGTCTCCATTGAGCAATCTGCCGCCGCTGCTGTAGCCTACAACGCAGAGACCCCCATCAACCCGGCCGCTCAAGCCAGCTTCACCCTGCCATTGGTCGCCAAATATGGTCTCCACCACGCAGCGAAGGTCGACGCCTGCGGCAAAAAAATCGCCGTCTCTGACAATGGCGACCTCACCGCCATCGGCACCCACATGGGGCTCATGATTGGCAACTTCAACGAAGACGACCCCACCCTCTATTACGATGAAGCCAGCTTCAAGTGGCAACCCGTCGCTCTGAGCTTTGTCAACAATGACCAGGAAGTTCTCGCCGTCCTGCCTAAAGAGCTGCGCTTTTACCCGGTGACCACCGACGCTGTCGCCGGGGAGGACGGCAGCCTGACGCTCTCTGAATGCACCCCCGACCAAACCCCCACCACCGATGGCTGCTACGAACGCATCGAGATCAAAAAGCCCCCCACCTTCCCCACCTACTTCGATGAGTGCTGGCAGGATCAGTATGTGGACTCGGTCCGCGTTGGTGGCGGCGATGAGTATGGCCCCCAGGGAGGCGGCATGGGCCCGGAAGGCGGGCCCGGAATGGATGACGGCCCGAGCTTCTCCGGGGGGGTAGAGCAAGGAGGGGCCTTCTCCTCCGATTACCTGCTCGATGACACCTCCACCGACGATAGCCAGAGCTACATCATTCAGATTGGCGATTGGTCAGCCTTTATTCAACAAGATGCCGATGCCTCCGGGCGTCGCAAGCTCGCTAAAGAGGTCGAGCGGGGTGGGCGATATCAGGGGTATCTTGAGAGCTGCTCGAGTTATGTCTTCACTGACATCTCCGGCGATAACGTCATCGTTCGACTGGTGAACTCCTCCTATGAGCAAACAAGCGCCACCTTTAGACAAGCCGGCATCCCCGACAACGTTCAGATGGTCTTCAACGGAGACGCCTACAACGACCACTTTCTGCTCTCGGTCGCCTCCCTGGGCAACAACAACCAACCCATCGCCGGGTTGGTGCAGGTAGACTGCACAAGCCCCACCGACTCCACCCCGGTGCTCACCTACGTCGCGCTCGCCGACTTTCTCACCGGCCAGACCCGGGGTATTCACCCCGGCCCCATTGACTTCCACACCGACGCCAACGGTGACACCACCTTTGTCTTCACCGACTCCATCTATTATCAAGTGGGAGACTTCACCAGTCCCAGAGATCCTCTCAACCAAAACTCTGTGGCCACCCGCAACAAGGTCAACCTCTCACGCCTCTCCGCCGACACCAACCCCTACACGGCGGTGGACGCCCAAGGCAGCACCTACTTCCTCTACGGCTCAGATCAGAACAACGCTGGTCTGGGATTTGTGGTCGCCACCGAAGACCAGGTCCTCGCCTTCGCCATGCGGCTTGGCACCGAATCCACCCGGGCGCTTCAGGTCAACAAAGAGAAGGGTATCGTGGTGGCCAACACCGCCAGGGGCGACATTTACTTCGTGTACTATAACGGGACCACCCTCCCAAGCGACGGCGTCATTAACAAATCCGCCGTTGGTCAAAGTATCTACGCAGCAAGGCACCCGGTCTGCAATCAAACCACTCCCTGCCCCACCGACGAGAACGGGCTGCAGGGCGTCTGTGTGGCCGACACCGACTTCGCCAACTCCGACGGGACCTGCCTCCCCGAGCCCGATGCGGTGCAGCGCTATTGCGGTGGGCTAACCGAGGTGGCCTGCACCAACGGCTACCAGTGCCTTGAGACCGAAGGGCGCTACTACGGCATCTGCATTCCGGCAAAAACCTGTCAGGCAGATTCGGCCTGCGGCGAGGGCTACATCTGCTTGAGTATGGAGAACGCTTTCTCCTTTGGCATCGACACCCAGGAGTGCCGCAGCCTCGGCAACGAAGGGGAAGAGTGCTGCTACTTTCACGGCAAGGAGCAGGGCTTTGACTCAAACGAGGGCACCGGACCGAGCGTGCGAGGGGTCTGGGAATGCTGCCACCACGACGCCAACGGCGGAGGCTGCGAAGAGAAACCCAACAAACCCGATTGGATCACCACCGATTACGAAAGCCCCGGCACTGGGCTCTGCGTGCCCCAAGGGGGAGACTTCTGCGGCTGCCGACTCTTTGGCGACGCCAGCTCCTGCGCCAACGAAGACCTCGCCGGATGTGGCGACGAGGGCACCTGCATCACCGAGCCCGACGCCAGAGACGGCTATATCGGCGTGTGCGAGAAGCAACTCGGCGAGCAGTGCATGGTCTCCCCCCAGTGCGCGGGAGATCTGGTCTGCAATCCCTTCTCCTACGAGTGCCAGTCGAGCTGCAGCACCACCGGAGATTGCGCCGAGGGCGACTGTGTCTACTTCGGCAGTGAGGTGGGCCTCTTCTGCGACCCCTACAGCAGCAGCCAGTGTCAAGCCGAGCAGGTGCGCAGCGAGTGGCTCGGCTGCCTCGCGGAGATCCCCTGTCAACCCGGAAACCCCTGGAACCCGAGCTGCGACGCCACCGAGGAGTGCGTCTGGGCCACGGTCACCGTCACCATGGATGGCGAAGACCAATCCACGGAGACCGGTGTGTGTCGCGCCGCCTGCAACGTTAACAGTGACTGCGCCGCAGCGGACGAGTTCTGCATCGCCAGCTGGGAAGGCACCCGCGCCTGCTCCACGGTGGAGTCCATCCAGGCCTGGACCGGCCCCGGTGGCGCCAACCCCGATGAGTGTCCCAGCCACACCTATTTCATGCTTGGGGGAATGCGCGGCTGCTACACCGCAGAAGAGGCCCCCTGCTCCGGAGACGCCGACTGCGAGGAGGGCTACACCTGCAGTGACAACCGCCAGGTGTGTGTTGACCAGTGCGAAACCAACGCCGACTGCTCCGAAGCTCAGATCTGCACTAACTTTAACACCGGTGAGACGTGGGGCGCAGATCTGAGCGAAGATTTGCACTGTCGAACCCGGGCCGCCGGTGAGATGCGCTGCGCCGCCGATAACTTTCAGGTGGGAGAAAACTGCGCCTATGCGCCCGGAACAGGCACCTGCAACGCCACCGCAGGAACGGGCTGCAACCTCGGTGACCTCTGCCACAATCCCGAAGGCGGGCCCGATCAGGCGGCTACACCAACGTGCCTTTGCACAGATCCCGCCACCTGCACCGTTGGCTGCACCACGGACGCAGACTGCATCAAAGGCACTCAATGCAACACCGGCAGCGGTGCCTGCGAATGGAAGACCTGTGGCGACGGCGCGAGCGCTTGCGACACCGAAGAGACCTGCGTGAGTTGGGCCTCAGACGCCAACCCCAACGCCTGGAACTGGGAGTTGCCAAACACGGCGATTTACCCCAACGAGAGCCTCTGCTTTCCCGGCGGAGCCATCCAACTCGGTGACACCTGTGCGGCCTTCACCGACTGCGGCTCACTCTACTGCAGTGACGTTTGCCTGACCCCCTGCGACAAAACCCAGGATTGCCTCGACGCCGGCGAGGCCGGCGACCTCTGTTTAATCGCCAATGATACCCAGGGCGGCTATCAGAAAGGGTATTGCACTGTCGGCTCCTGCAGCAACGCCACGTGCAGCGCCGACCAGGCCTGCGTATCAGAGTGGGAGTCCGCCTACTGCTCCAGCTTTACCCCCTGCAACGGCAACCCTGAGGTAAGCAGCTGCGGCACGAACGAGCATTGTGTTCAAACCACCCTCTCCCTCGACCAAGGGGGAGAAAACACCACGCGGCACATTAACACCTGTCGACCGGCCTGCTCCACCAACAGCGACTGCCTTGGCGGCGATGAGTTCTGTATCGCCACCCATCACGGAAATCGTGCCTGCCTGCCGAAAACCTCTCAACAAAACACGGGCGGCTCCAGTGACACCGGCCCCTCAGACTGCAACGCCGACACCTACTTCATGGGCAACGGCATGCCCGCCTGCTACACCGCCGAAGAGCCCCCCTGCCAGGGCGAGTTCAGCTGCGGCGCGGGCTACACCTGCCTCAACAACCGAAACGTTTGCGTTGAAAAATGCAGCAAAAACTCCGACTGCTCCGAAGACCAAATCTGCACCAGCTTCGCCGGTGCCCAGATATGGGGAACGAGCCTCGAAGACGAACTGCACTGCCGCGCCAAAGCCAGCGATGAGATGCGTTGTGACGGAGACAAATTTCAAGTGGGCGACAACTGCGCCTACGCTCCCGTGGGCACCTGCGACGCCTCCACCGGCAACGGCTGTCAACCCGGAGACCACTGCCACAACCCCGACATGGGCGGAGATATGGCCGCCACACCAACGTGCCTTTGTGCCGACCCTGCCGCATGCACCACCGGATGCAGCAGCGATAGCGACTGCAGCGATGGCACCCAATGCAACACTGCGAGCGGCGCCTGTGAGTGGAAGACCTGTCAGGACGCCATCACCGACTGCGACCAAGGAGAAGCCTGCATCAACTGGGCATCAAGTGGTGCCTCCTCCGAACCCTGGAGCATCCCCACCGGTCTCTTTTATCCCCGCAGCGGCATCTGCATTCCTCAGGGACAAAAAAACCTGGGAGAATCGTGCAGCGAATTTGGTGACTGCCAATCACTGCTCTGCAAAGACGTCTGCCTGACTCCCTGCGACACGAACCAGGAGTGCATCGACTCCGCCGACGCCGGCCAGCAGTGCTTAATCAGTAACACCGACCAAGGATGGTACCGAAAAGGTTACTGCAGCATCGGTTCCTGCGGCGCGAGCGGATGCGCCGCCGATGAGGCATGCATCTCTGCATGGGGAGCCTCCTATTGCTCAGACCGGACCCCCTGCGGCACCCACTCAGATGGCGGCAGCTGTACTTCAGGAGAAATCTGCGCGAGCACCATGATTAACGTCGACATGGCCGGCAGCCAGCAGATGAGCCAAGTAGGGATGTGCCAGTCCCTTTGCACCGTGAACCAGGATTGCACGCAAGCCGATGAGTTCTGCATCGCCAGCAACGAGGGCAATCGGGCCTGCCTGAACGAAGCATCTATCCAGCACCACGGCGGGCACAGCGAGGGAGGACCGGCCGACTGCCCCAACGACACCTATTTTATGGCCTCAGGGCTCGGAGGCTGCTACACAGCGACGGAGGCCCCCTGCAAGGGAGAGTCTGGCTGTGAAAACGGGTACACCTGCCACAGCACTCGTCAAATCTGCATCGACTCCTGCGCCACCAACGCCGATTGCTCCAGTGAGCAAATCTGCACCAACTTCACCACCGGAGACATGTGGGACGCCAAACTGGAGGACGACCTGCACTGCGTCACCAAAGCGAGCGGTCAGATGCGCTGCACCGCCAGCCATTTTCAAGTGGGCGCCAACTGCGCTTACGCTCCCCTCTCCGGCTCGTGCAACGCGAACGCCGGGACCGGGTGCAACAGCGGCGACGTCTGTCACAACCCTGACTCCGGGGGAGGCCCGGAAGCGACCCCAACCTGCCTGTGCACAGACCCCGCCACCTGCACCACAGGGTGCAGCAGCGACGACGACTGCATCAGCGGCACCCACTGCGAAACCAACACCGGCGCGTGCCGATGGAATGACTGTACCAGCACCGCCAATGACTGCCACAACGGTGAGGTCTGCGTCAGCTGGGCTGCGGACGACAACCCCGACGCCTGGCACATGGAACTTCCCAGCGCCACCATTTATCCCGAACGCAACATCTGCTTTCCCGGAGGTCCCAAGGCAATTTTTGCCGCCTGTGACACCTTCACCGACTGCCAGTCCCTCTATTGCGACACCGTGTGCAAGTTGCCCTGCACCAAGAGCCAGGAGTGTCTCGACGGAGGCGCCGGAGACCTCTGCCTTATCGACAATTCAAATGGGGGCGGAGAGAGCGGTCAGCAGGGTTCCTGCACCACCGGTGCCTGCGGCGGAGACAACTGCTCGGCAAACCAGGCGTGTATCACCAGCTACAATGGCGCTTATTGATCAAGCCGCGCCCCCTGTCACCAGCAGAGCGACTGCGGCCCCGACCAGACATGCCGCTGGGAAAATGACTCCCAGACCTGTTTTCAATCCTGCACCACCACCAGAAGCGCCGGCTGTGGGAGCGGAGAGAGTTGCCAACAATTCTCCGGAGACTACGGCAACCCCGAATTTTTCTGTGTGGACACCACTGAAGATCTCTTTCGCTGTGATGCCGCCTGCCA
>JAZAIZ010000245.1:0-5213 GCA_036230545.1 Myxococcota bacterium | reverse complement strand
AATCCTGGGGAGCCACGAGGTGGACAACACCACCGAGAACCCCGAGCTCCAGGCCGAAACTGACACAGGCGCCCCCCTCGAAGACATCGCCGAAACCCCCGAAGAGGTCCTCACCGAAGCGGAAGCCGAGGCCGCAATCGAATCCATGGCTGCCGGCATCGAGGCCCTCGTTTTTGCCTCCGGCTCCCCAATCTCCCGCACCGACATCCGCAAAGCCTTCGCAGGCAGTTGGCAAGACTTCTCCGAGGAGCGCCAAAGCGCCTTTGCCGGGCTCTTCAACAAAGCCTTCACCGCGTTTACCGGACGTTGGAGCGAGGAGAGCAAGGTTCAGGGCTTTGAACTCATGGAGATTGGTGGCGAATGGGGCTTTCGCACCGTCCCGGCCCACGCCGATTTAATCAAGGTGCTCCGCAGCGAGAAACCCGCGCGGCTGTCCAGAGCAGCACTCGAGGTCCTCTCCATCGTCGCCTACCGGCAGCCCACCACCAAAGCTGAGGTCGATTACGTCCGTGGGGTGGACTGTGGCGGCACCCTGCGGGGCCTTCTTGACCGTAGCCTGATCAAAATCGTCGGCAAAAAGGAAGAGCCCGGCCGGCCGCTGCTATATGGCACCACCCACCGTTTCCTGAGCCTCTTCAACCTCGGTACCCTCCGTCAACTCCCCACCCTGCGGGAGTACCACGAGCTCTCCGAAGATTCGGCCGAAAAGCTGAAAGAATTCGATGGGTTTCCCTCTATCGACGAGCTCACCGAGGACATCACCCCCATCGCGGAGCACGACGACACCGTGGCCGACGACCTTGAGACCGCCGTGGAGGCCCTCGGGGAGAGCGAAGACGCCACCCGCGACGCCCTGGCGGCCGAGGGGATCACCCTCGAAGAGGCCAACGAGATCGGCTAAGATGCCCCAACGTCCGGGCATTCTTCGATTGACCGATTTGATCAGCACCTGCTACAACCCGCCCCATGGCTGAAGAACGACTACAAAAAATCATCGCCGCCGCAGGCATCACCTCTCGCCGCAACGCCGAGCAATACATCCTCGACGGCCGCGTGAGCGTTAACGGCACCGTGGTGAACGAGCTCGGCAGCAAGGCCGATCCCGATCGCGATGAGATCAGAGTCGAGGGTTTTGGTAAGCTCTCCGCCCAGCCCAAAGTCTACATCGCCCTCCACAAGCCCGTCCTGGTCATGAGCACGGTCAAAGATCCCGAAGGCCGCCAGACCGTGCTGGACGTTATCGAGAGCACGCGTGCCCAGGGGCACCGACAATTCGAAGGGGCGCTCCCACGCATTTTCCCCGTAGGCCGCCTCGACTTCAACGCCGAAGGCTTGATTTTATTGAGCAATGACGGTGACTTAATGCATCGTCTCCTGCACCCTCGCCAGCACGTCCCCAAGACCTACGCGGTCAAGGTGCGAGGCCGACCCGACGCCAAGAGCCTTGAGCGCCTGCGCAACGGCGTGCGTTTGCAAAACGAGGACGGATCGCTCACCCCCAAAACCCTGCCTTCGGAGGTTCAGATCACCAAGCAGGGCCCCTCCAACACCTGGCTGGAGATGACCATTCTCGAAGGCCGCAACCACCAGGTTAAGCGGATGTGCGCCGCCGTCGGCCACACCGTCTCCCGCCTCATCCGCACCGACTTTGGCGGGATCAGCCTGGACCCACTGCCCCCCGGCGCCTGGCGTTTCCTGAGCGCCGTCGAGATCGCTCAATTGGAGGGATGGAGTCAACAAAAGGTGAACGTCTCCAAGGGACGTGATAAACGTAATCGCCACTGACACAAACCATGAGGTAAGCGGTGGCGGGGCAGGCGGGGAACTTAAATCATCAAGCGACCAGATTGCATAAGAGGGGCAACCTCCTGGAGGCCCTTGAACTCTACACGCGCGCGCTCGTCCACACGCCCCACGAGATTAGCGCCCTGCTGGGGGCCGCCGAGTGCCTCAAAGACCTGAACAAGCCCCGAAAAGCGGCCCCCTTTTACCTTCAGGCCCTTGAGGCCCATGCCAGCGAGGGACAGCTACTCAAAGCACTCTTTACCCTCGGACAGATCTCCGCCTCCTGCCCACAGCGGGAGCTCGGCACCCGCCTCCTGGCGGACCTCTTCGCCAAGAAGACGGGGAGGGCGGCGAAGCTCTGCCACCCACACGCCCCATCCGACCCCCGACCCGCTGCTGTTCCGCTCTTCTCGCAGCTCTCCAAAAACGCGTTTATTGGCCTGGTTGAGTCACTCAACACCCGCAGCGCCGCCAAAGGGGAGTTCCTCTTTCAGCAGGGCGATTCAGGGGACTCGATGCTCATCCTGGTCTCCGGCAGCCTAAGCGCAGAAAACAATAGTGCAGGAAAAACAAAAACCTCCACCACAAACCTCGAAGAGGGCTCGTTCTTTGGGGAGCGCGCCCTCCTGGGGGATTTCCCCCGCGCAGCCACCGTTCAAGCCGCGCAACCCTCCTCGCTGCTAGTGGTCGCCAAAAACCAAATCGAGCAGACGCGCCAGGCCTATCCCTCCTGGGAGCGCGCCCTCCACCAGGTTTATCGACAGAATCTACTCCACACCCTCATGCAGACCTCCCAACTCTTCGCTCCCCTCCCGGAGGATGCCCACCGGAGGCTGCTTGAGAAGTTTCAAATCAAGAGGCTCCCCCAAAAAACGCCGCTTTTTGAAGAGGGCCAGCCCCCCGATGGACTCTATGTGGTGCTGGAGGGGCGGATCGAGGTAGTGGCGCGCCAGCGGGGAAGACGGCGAGTGCTCGGGCAATGGGGCGCCGGGGCCGTGTTTGGGGAAGATTCCCTCTTTGGGGTTCCCAAGGGGGGCCACGCCTTCAGAACCGGCCGAAAAACCACGGTGCTGCGCCTTCCCCGCAAAGCCTTCACCGAGGTGCTCGCGAGCTTCCCGGAGAGTTGGGCTTATGTCCGCCAATTGGCCGAATCCCGTCCGGCATTCCCCGTGGAGGAGGGCGGGGCAGGCCCCCGCCTCCCCAAGGAGAAGAATCTCATCCTGATCTAGCGTTCTCCGGCCCTCAACACTGCCCAGTTCCATGTTTTTTCGAGCTTTTTTCAGGAAAAATACTTGCGTTATGCAAACAAAAACGTGTATTCGGCGTGCCAGCAATGAGTGTTGCTGAAATCGAGCAGGGTGGGCAACCTGAGAAATCAGCCCCCAGCCCTGTACAGAAGGAGGTGATTAGCGCGTGACTAAGATCATCGTCAAAGAAGGCGAGCCGCTCGAGCGAGCTCTTAAGCGCTTCAAGAAAAAAGTAGAAGCTGCTGGAATTATTAAGGATGTACGGCGACGGGAGCATTACCTGAAGCCCTCTATCCGCAAGAAAGAGAAGCGCATTGCGGCAGAAAAACGCCGTCGGCGAAGCGCCAACCGCGCCAAGCGCTAGAGGCCTCTCTTTCTTAGAAAGAATCGGCTTATGAATCGGTTCGCTGCCCGGCACAGGGTCGGGCAGCGGCCATTTTTGTTTTTAACCCACGTCTTCCCATCCACTCGGGCGTTTTACCGGATGGCGAAGCAGCGAAGGGAGCTTCGGTTCCCCGCGTGGCAAATATGCCCGAGCGACTTAGGAGTGCTCCAGGATGGAAACATCAACCCAAACCGAACCAGCCACTGACGAAGCGATGAGCTTTGCCGACATGTTTGAAGAGAGCCTGAAAACTCAGGCCGAGGTCAAAGAAGGCGAAGTAGTCAACGGTGAAATTCTTGAAATCTCAAAAGACTTTGTTCTTTTGGACATCGGCTACAAAAGCGAAGCGCAGGTTTCCATCGCCGAATTCACCCTGCTGGAAGGCAAGCGAACCATCGAAGTCGGTGACTCCGTAGAGGTCTTCGTTGAGAGCCGCGAAGACGACTCCGGACTGGTCATCGTCTCCAAAGAAAAAGCCGACAAGCTCCGCGTCTGGGATGACATCTCCGCCGCCGCCGAAGCCGAAGAGCTCGTGGACGGTACCATCATCGCCCGAGTTAAGGGCGGACTCTCCGTCGATATTGGGGTTAAAGCGTTCCTTCCTGGCAGCCAGGTCGACCTTCGCCCCATTCGCAACCTCGACAAGCTCATTGGTCAAACCTTTAAGTTTAAAATCATCAAGTTTAACAAGAAGCGTGGAAACATTGTTCTTTCTCGCCGTGTGTTGCTTGAGGAAGAGCGCGAGAAGCTCAAGACCGAGACCCTCAAGAAGCTCGCTGAAGGCGAAGTGCTTCTGGGCATCATCAAAAACCTCACCGAGTACGGCGCGTTCGTCGACCTCGGCGGTATCGATGGTCTTCTGCACATCACCGACATGAGCTGGGGCCGCATCAATCATCCCAGCGAGATGTTCACCATTGGCGAAGAGATCAAAGTCAAGGTGCTCAAGTTTGACGCAGACAGCTCCCGTGTTTCCCTCGGTTACAAGCAAATCACCGAGGATCCCTGGGCGACCGCCGCAGAGAACTACCCCGTTGGCAAGCGCGTGGCCGGCAAAATTGTCAGCCTCACCGATTACGGCGCGTTCATCGAGCTGGTTCCTGGCGTAGAAGGCCTGGTTCACGTCTCCGAAATGAGCTGGACCAAGAAGGTCAAGCACCCCAAGCAGCTGGTCACCGTGGGTGACGACGTCGAAGCGATCGTGCTCGACATCGACCTGCCGCAAAAGCGCATCTCTCTGGGAATGAAGCAGGTTGAAGAGAACCCCTGGTCACTCCTTGGGGATCAATACCCCGTGGGCGCAGTACTCTCCGGAGTGGTTCGCAACATCACCGACTTTGGTATCTTCGTCGGTGTTGACGAGGGCATTGATGGCCTGGTGCACGTTTCTGACCTGTCCTGGACCCACCGCGTGAAGCACCCCAGCGAGCTCTTCCAGAAGGGCGACGAAGTTGAGGCAGTTGTCCTTAACATCGACGTTGAGAACGAGCGTTTCTCCCTGGGTATCAAGCAACTCACCGACGACCCCTGGGAGACCCTCCCACGCCGATTCCCCCGTGGAACCAAGGTGCAGGGCAAGGTTCGCAAAGTCACCGATTATGGTGCCTTCGTTGAGCTGGAGCCAGGCATCGACGGCTTGGTGCACGTCTCCGAGTTGGCTGACGAGCACGTTGCCAAGGCGAGCGATGTGATCACCGCCGGCAGCACCGTTGACGTCATGATTCTTGACGTAGACCCCCTTGAGCGCCGCATCTCCCTCTCTGCCAAGGCAGCGCGGGAAGGCACCTCGGATTACC
>JAZAIZ010000244.1:0-17970 GCA_036230545.1 Myxococcota bacterium | reverse complement strand
GGAAGCATCGTGGCGTGGTCCCTGGGAATCACCGACATTGACCCCATCCCCTACGATTTGATCTTTGAGCGCTTCCTCAACCCCGAGCGCGTTTCCATGCCCGACTTCGACATCGACTTCTGTCAGGACCGACGAGGCGAGGTGATCAACTACGTCAGCGAGAAATACGGCAAGACCAACGTCGGCCAAATCGTCACCTACTCCGCCCTCTCGGCCAAGAGTGTTATCAAGGACGTCGGCCGAGTCATGGAGGCCCCCTACGCCGAGATCAACGAGCTCACCAAATTGATCCCCGGCCTGGTCAACGGCCGTAAGGTCACCATTGAACAGGCTCTCAAGATCGAACCCCGACTGACGGAGATCCAGGAAGAAAAACCGGTCTACAAAGACATCATCCGAATCGCCCAAAACCTCGAGGGCCTCAACCGCCAGACAGGAATACACGCGGCGGGGGTCGTCATTGGAGACGACCCCATCTGGGATTACGTTCCGGTCTGTCGAGGCAAAGAAGGGGAGCTTGTCACCCAATTCGCCAAAGATGAGGTAGAAGAGGCAGGCTTGGTCAAGTTTGACTTCCTCGGCCTGAAGACCCTCACCGTGGTCGCCAACGCCGTCCGTCACATCCTCGTCGCCCCCGGCGAGGGGCCCCGTGGCCCCAATAAAGATTTCGACATCAACAAGGCCGACATCGAAGACCCCAACATCTATAAGCTCATCACCAGCGGCGACACCGACGGGGTCTTTCAGCTGGAGTCCTCCGGGTTTAAGGAACTCCTCAAGCGCCTCAAACCCGACTGCTTTGAGGACATCGTCGCAGCGGTGGCCCTCTACCGTCCCGGCCCCCTGGACGCTGGGATGGTCGAAGACTACATCGCCTGCAAACACGGCAAAAAGAAGGTCACCTACCCGCACCCGGTCTGTGAGCCTATCCTCAAAACCACCTACGGGGTCATCGTCTATCAAGAGCAGGTCATGCGCATCGCCGTTGATCTCGCCGGCTTCACCATGGGAGAGGCGGATATCCTCCGCAAAGCCATGGGCAAGAAAAAAGACGATGTCATGGCCAAGATGGGCAAGCGCTTCATCGATGGCGCGTTCGACAAGAACGGCATGGACAAGCAGGCTTCCCATGACCTCTTTGAGCTAATCAAAAAATTCGCTGGCTACGCGTTTAATAAGAGTCACAGCGCTGCCTACGCGGTCATCAGTTTTCAAACCGGCTTTCTCAAATATTATTATCCCGTCGAGTTCATGGCCGCCCTGCTCTCCACCGAGACCTCCAACCAGGACACGGTGGTTCGCTACATCCAGAGCGCTCGGGAGAGCGGAATTGAGGTGCTGCCGCCCAACGTCAACCAATCCCTGCGGGATTTCTCCGTCGTCCGGCCCGACGACCCCAACGCCGCTCCCATCATTCTCTTTGGACTCGGAGCGGTTAAGGGCGTTGGAGACGCCGCGATTGAGACCATCATCGAAGCCCGAGAAGATGGCCCTTTTGGCTCCATCTACAACTTCTCAGAGCGAGTCGGGACGCGCAAAGTCAACAAGAAGGTCCTCGAAGCCCTCATCAAGAGCGGCGGTATGGACTGCTTTGACCGCCCACGCTCACAGCTCTTTGAAGTCATTGAGAAAGCCCTGGAGGCGGGGGCGTCTGCTGCTAAGGATAGAGAATCAGGCCAAACAAATCTCTTCGCTGCTTTCGCCGCGGTTGAGCAAGACAGCACCAGCGTCAGCACCGTTCATGAATACTATCCCGACACGGGCGAGTGGGCAGAGAAACAGAGGCTGCGCCTTGAAAAGCAAGCCCTCGGTTTTTATATCTCGGGACACCCCCTCAACCCCTACAAAGAAGATCTTGGTCGACTCACCACCACCAATACCGCAGATCTTGAGAAGACCGTTCGCCAGAGCAGACAGCGCATGAATGAGGTAAGCCTCGCCGGGGTGGTCTCGGCCTTTCGGGAGCGCACCCTCAAGAGCGGCAAAGGCCGGATGGCCTTTGTCACCCTTGAAGATCTCCATGGCAGCGTCGAGATGATCGTCTTTTCCAAAGTCTACAACGAGGTCTCCGAGCTGCTGAAAAGTGATGACGCCCTCCTTTTTCGGGGGATCCCCACCATTGAGGGGGCAGATGAAGAAGGCGGCGGAAACCTCAAACTTCGCTGCTCAGGAGTCGAGCTCTTGTCCGACGCGCGAGCAAGCAAAACCAACTCGGTTAATTTTCAAATCCCCGTTCACCTCGCCAGCCAGGAGAGCTTCAAAGAGCTCAAGAATATTCTCTTTCGCTGTCGGGGTGGGATCCCCGCGAAGATCACCATCACCAATCCCAGCGTCTCCCAAACCACCATCGCCCTGCCCGATAACCTCCGGGTCAATCCCTCCGAGGA
Source organism: Myxococcota bacterium (assembly GCA_036230545.1). Classification (GTDB taxonomy): domain Bacteria; phylum Myxococcota; class XYA12-FULL-58-9; order XYA12-FULL-58-9; family JABJBS01; genus CAXGXL01. Next base: position 15,583 of record JAZAIZ010000244.1, on the reverse strand, counting down.
GCTCATGGCTAAAACCAACCGGCTCTTTGGGGAGAAAGTTGTTTACCTTCAATAATCCGAGGCCCACCTCTTTTAGACGTTTATCTCCCATTAAGACGTGCTATCCCTTGAGCTTGATGAAGAGGTGGCGAGCGATAGTTTTTGCCTTCGCGGGTATCATGTCTGGCACTAACGCCACTGCGCAAAGCGTCCCTCCCCCTGCAGATGACATCTGGTCCATCCCCGCCACCGAGGCGGCCTCTACATCTCCCCTCATCCCGCTGGTCCTGGACGCCGAAGGTGCCCTTGGCTATTCGGTGGATGAGATCTTTTACGACGGCACCAGCGTCCGCACCGCCTCACCCTCCCTGCGCTTGAGCGTGGCCATGGAGGTGGAGGCCACCTCGTGGCTATGGCTGAACCTCCTGCTGGACACCGGCTATATGAGCGTGGTCGACGGTGCTCTCGTCAACTTCGACCAGGACGCTGACTCCGGCGTGGTGGAAGCCCACCAGGAAGTGCTCTCGGGAAACTACGCGCGGGCGCTCTCCCTCGCCCTCGGGCAGGGGGGGATCCACCTTCAGGCGGGTCGCGTGGCCAACAGCATTGGAGAGGGGCTGGTTTACGAAAACTACGGACTCGGTGGCATCCTCACCTTTGACCTTGAGCGACTCCAGCAACTCCCCCTGCAAGTAGAGGTGAGCATCCAGGCCCCTGGGGACCGGTGGTCGCAATACTCCTCCAGCAGCACTCTCTCGGCGCTTCACCTCGAATACGAGCACTCCTATTATGAGAGCCTGCAGTTGTTTACAGCCTACTATCGAGAGAGAAATAACCAGCAGACCTATAAAGGACTGAGCGGCCCCATTTTGGAGCCGATCTATGAGCAGATCCTCGAAGAGAATGACACCATCTGCTCCAAGCGGCCCGAATCCAGAGACTGCATCTTGAGCCACACCCGGCTCTCCATCGCCGAGGACCAGGAGAAAATACTGACCCAGGGGGACCTTTGGTATGCGGGCCTTGGGGGAAACATCATCCTCTTTGACCAAATCAACCTGCGGGCCAATGGGGTCCTCCTCTTGGGCTCGGGCGAAAGCAGCGTGGAGCTTCCTCAGAGTTTTCAACGCGCCACAAGCCCTGTGGTCTTTGGCGCTCGGTTTTCAGCCTGGGCCACCCAGGTGGACGCCGCGGTGCTCCTCTCATCGGCGTGGGAGATCGCCTTGGAGACCTTCGCTCTTTCGGGAAACACCCAAAGTGCCAAACCCAACACCACCACCGGCTACACAGGCTTTGTGGGGATAGCCCCCTATTGGGCATGGAGCAGTATCTTCTTTGAAAACGGACTTGATCGAAATCAATACGAGACGCGCATCATCAGTGCGGGAGACTCCGGACGGGGTGTCTTTGGGGGCGGGCCGAGGCTCATTTACTCAGCGCCCAGCGTCACCCTTGAGACCAAACTCCTGGCGCTCTCTGCCCTAAGCGCACGCACTTCTTCCGAGAGTTCCTTCTACGGGGTTGAGTCCAACACTCAGGTCAGCTGGGACCTCACCCCCCATTGTTGGCTCTCAGGGCAGGCTCATTTTTTCTTCCCAGGTAATTTTTACGATGACACCTTCGCGTACCGAATTCAGGGATTTCTCAATGGCCGCTTCAATGATTAAAATGAGCGCTCTGGTTGTGGGGCTCGTAAGCGGCCTTGCGAGCTCAGGGTGGGCAGACTCCAATAAAGCGCCCCATTCCTCCCCTCCGCCTGCGGAAGAGACGAGCAAGAGAGTCCCCCTCCCTGCTCCCCAAAAAACAAAAAAGGCAGAGCAGAAGTCAGCGCCTCCCTCGAAGAGCTCCCCCAAGAAAAAAACAAAAACAAAGACCCCCCAAACGACGGTGTCCCGAAAAACAGCGCCGACCCAGCCCCAAAGAGACCGGGAGATCATCGCCCATCTCGAATTGTTGATGATGCTCGAGCTGCTTTCTGATTATGAACTCTTTGACGAGCCTCCCCCCTGAATCATGTAAAAAAAAAACGCTGCCGAAGCAGCGTTTTTCTCTAAATCTCTATATCAGTGACGCTTATCGCTGCTCGAGAGGCACAAAGTCCCGCTCATTATATCCCGTATAGATCTGCCGCGGACGGCCAATGCGACCCTTGGGATCTTCACGCATCTCTCTCCACTGGGCAATCCACCCGGGCAGGCGCCCAATCGCGAAGAGCACCGTAAACATATTGGTCGGGAAGCCCATCGCCTTGTAGATAATCCCTGAATAAAAATCGACGTTAGGATAAAGCTTGCGCGCCTGAAAATACTCATCATTCAAAGCCGCCTGCTCAAGCTCTTTCGCAATCGACAGAAGCGGATCATCAATCCCCTGCTTCTCAAGAATCCGGTCACAGTAGCTGTTGATGATAGTCGCCCGCGGATCAAAGTTTTTATAAACGCGGTGGCCAAAGCCCATCAAACGAATGCCGCTCTCTTTGTCCTTCACTTTCTCGATAAAGTCCTGAACCGACATCCCGCTGGTGTGAATAAAGTTCAGCATCTCCAGCACTTTTTGATTGGCTCCTCCATGCAGAGGTCCCCACAGAGCGCAAATTCCCGAGGTCAACGACGCGTAGAGGTTGGCCTGCGAGCTGCCCACAATACGAACCGTAGAGGTGCTGCAGTTTTGCTCATGGTCGGCGTGAAGAATCAGAAGAATGTCCAATACCCGGGCCAGTTCAGGATCAACCACATAGGGCTCGGTGGGCATCGCGAACATCATCTTCAAGAAATTTGCCGAATAGCTCAGAGAATTATCGGGATAAATCAAAGGAAACCCGCGAGACTTCCGATACGCGAAGGCCGTAATTGTCGGCAATTTCGCCAACAGACGCACCACCGTAATGTACATCTGCTCATCTTTTTCGATGGGGTACGAGTCCTGATAGAAGGTCGACAGCCCACAAACAACCGACGAGATAATCGCCATGGGGTGGGCATCCGGGGGGAAGGCATCAAAGAAACGCCGCATGTCTTCGTGAATGAGGGTGTGCTTGGTGATATCCAAACGAAAGCGAGTGAGCTGCTCCTGCGTGGGGAGCTCTCCCCAGATAAGCAAATAGGCGACCTCCAAAAAAGACGCCTTCTCAGCCAACTGCTCAATGGGATACCCGCGATAACGCAAAATACCCTGCTCACCATTCAAAAAGGTAATGCCACTCTCGCAGGCGCCGGTGTTTCCGTAGCCAGAATCGAGAGTGATCGCCCCGGTTGCGGCCCGAAGCTTCGAAATATCCAACCCGACTTCCCCCTCGGTGCCGGTGATAAGCGGCAATTCATGCTCGCTGCCATTCACTTGTAACTTTACACTATTACTCATTATTTCTCTCCATCATCCAACCCTTGGGGAAACCTGTCGCATTATTGTCTGACCATGTTATACGACTTATTATGCGCTGTGTCGAACTTACGATCCGTTCTCCTGTGGGAGCAGCCTGGCTGTCGACAGCTCTGAGCTTTATGTGCACAGGAGAACTCTACCACCGGCTGAACACCAGCAACATCATCCAAATCTTCGGCACACCCTTTTTCAAAGACGAGCTCGCGCCCGCCCTCTTTATTCTAAGCGCGCTTACTCTGATACTACTCGCCTGGCTATTATCCCTCTATTTTTTGCCCGGAAAAATTCAAATAGATCATCAGTCCAAAACCCTCACCCGAACCCGACTGAGTCTCTTTCGGCCCCACACCCTCAAGCGCCCTCTCCACCATTGGACGGCCGACGTCACCTTTTTCTCCACAAAACATAAAGAAATCCGGGTATTTAAGGAGATCACCCTGACCTGCGACCAGCACCGGGAGATACTCTTTTTCTCCGATTTACGACGTGGAGAGGAACTTGTGGAGGCATTGGATGACATCCGCATACACCTTAAAGCCTTTCAGGAGCGCGTCAGAACCTCCTGACCTCCAAGGTTAATAGTGCATTCCCCACGACCGTTTGGTATACTTTTGGAGAGGGGGATACGATATGAACCGAAGACGGCACATTTTTCTGACTCTAATTATATTGCTAATTTGCATGGTTGCGCTTCCTGCATGGGCGGGAGTCAACGCGGGCGGGGGTGGCGGCTCTGTCACCACGGTCCCATGGAATACTCTCGGTGTTTTCAGCGGCTACCTGGCTTTAGGCTTCTCACTTATCTGGAATCGAATACGCCGCTGACTGTAAGCTCTCCCTATGGAACGCTTACAACTAAATCTCATCCTATTGCCCCTCCTCCTTGTCGGGCTGACGACTCACTGTATTTACCTCTCTCCACAACGCCTCCTCTTTATCACTGATCCTCTCATAGGCACGCGGTGCTTCATCAGCCTCATCGCCACCATCGGGCTCCTCTATCTGAACTGGCAGCGACACCCCAAAACTCCACCGAGTCGACCACGGCTTCTCATCGCAGGGGGCACCGCTGCAGCGCTCGCTCCTCTCTTCCTCGGGCAGAGCGCCATTGGCCTATCAGCCCTGAGCCTCGGTCTGCTTATCTGGAGCCTCACTCGGTTAAGCGGGGTCACCCTCTCAAGCTTTCACCCCCTCCTTCTCATCGCCCTCGCCGCGCAGGTCTATCCCCTTGAGGCGGTCTGGGCCCCACTCTATGACCCCTATATTCAATTTGCCACCACCTTCCTCGCGGGCCCCCTGGTCACGTGGACGGGCTTTCCCGTGGAGGTCGCTGACATCGGCGGGCCTCTCCTCCTTGGAGACAACCACTATATTTACGTCACCTCCCTCTGCGCAGGGTTCAAAACCTCACTGAGCTTAATAACCCTGGGGATTGTGCTGGGAGTCTACTTCCTTGAAGAGAGCAAGAAACAACTCGCGTTCTCACTTTTTGTTCCGCTGATTGGACACATCGTCAACGTCATCCGAATCACCGTCAGCGCTCACGCCGCCCACCTCTGGTTGACGCAACCCAACAACAATTGGGACATTGCCCATGACGTCATTGGATACGGCGCGTTCTTCCTCAACTACGTAGCCCTCTTTCTAATTATTTATTTGTTACGCCGAACCAGCGCCACCACCGACGTCCCCCCACAGATAACGGAATCGGACCTTAGCTCTCCAGCCTCTTCAGCCTAAGCTCAATAATCTCCCAGGTGCCCCTTGGGAGAGGTCATCCGGTCAAACTCCGGGAACATCTTTTTACGATTAACGCTTCGATACTCGCGCCCCTGGTGAGCGTCGCAGAGCACCTGAGCCCGCACCTTCGCCGGAAAATATTCCGGGTGGGGCTGGTCCTCCATGCTCTCCAGAAAGGCAGCCAGGGGCTCCCAACTCATCTCCATCTCCGCCAGGGCCTTCCCCGCAAAGATATCTGCCCGGGTCTCCTCATAACGACAGAGCGCCTCTAACTGTCCCTTGGTGAGCTGCTTGCGCTCCCGATATTCTCCCCACCGCTTGGGGCGATGCCCTATCTCGTGGGCTAACACCCCCACCAGGATCTCCGGGTGATTTTTGCAAGCCTCAAGAAAGCCCGCCCCAATGTAGATCATCCCGTTTTCATCGATCTGCGCGATAGTCCCATCCGCCAGCACGAGTTGGTAGTCATCCTCTTCATCTCCGGCCATCACCGCGAGCTTTTTGCGGTATTTCTTTAAGAGCTTCAGCTGCTCGGCCAATTGAGGAAATTGCGCTGGATCAAGAATTGTCGGCTTGGGCTTCCCAAAAAGAGTCTGCTGGACCTGCTTCCCAATCTGGGGCACATCTGCGGACTTGCCCGCGTCCGCCTTATCCATTTGTTGACTCAGTGTGTTAAACCGAGCCCCCATTCCGCCGTCAATTCGAGTCATCATCTCCAGTGTAGCGCGCTTTAGCCCGAAAAACAGCACTCTCGTCGGAGTCGAGCTAATCGTTGAGGAATATTAACAAATTTCTCCTCAAAAACTCGGTCTTGTGTAAGGATATCTACCATATGAGCGATTCAACGACCATTTCCCGAGGCATGCAAAACGCTTCAATTCTGGAGCACATCTTTCTGGGCGATTTACACAGCGACAGCATTATCCAGGAAGAAGACAACCTGCGTCAGCTCCCGCTGAAAGAGCACCCCGACTATTCGGTCCTCTTCAACGTCGCCCGTCGTGCGTCGGCCATGCAACACCTTGGTTCCAAATCGCTACTGGCCAAACGCAAAGCCAAGTGGACCCAGGACCTTGAGAAGTCCCCACTCGCCACCATCCTCTACACCCTCTTCCGCGAACAAGCGACGGGCTTTATGGTGGTTGAGCATGACAGCCACAAACGCATCGTGGCCCTCTCCACCGGGCTCCCCACCGTAGCCTGGTCCAACGTCGCCGATGAACAATTCGGGCGTTTTCTCCTCACCGAACGAGCCGTCAGCCCTCAGGACGCAGCCCTGGCTCATGCGCTCTGCGAAAACACAACTCACTCTATCGGCTGGGCCCTTCTCCACATGGAGGCCATGAGTCCGCTGGACCTGGAGCGAGCGCAGCGGGAATACGCGCGACGACGCCTTCTCCCCGCCTTCGCCGCCTCTGAAGGAAAGGTTCATTTTTACCCTGACGAGACGGCCGGTGACCTGAGTCCCGTTCTTGATATGTCCTTCATGGCTCTCATTCGAGAGGGCATCTGGCAAAACCGAGAGCCCAATTTATCGGTCATCGAAGAGATCACCGCGGACCTTACAAGCGACGAAACCAGGCTCAGCTGCCCCCATCCCCTTGGTACCCTCGAGTGGGAGCTTAACAACACCGAGCGCATGGTCCTGAGAAATCTCTCCGCCGGACAGAAGCTCAGCACCATCATCGAGCAGGCCAAAGAGCCCAGACAACAGGCCATGATCATGAAGGGCTGCCATCTCCTGGTGCAAATGGGCGCCCTGGATGTGGCCGAAAGTGAAGCGATGGCCCGCGAGCGGCATCGAGTCAACTCAGCCCAACTGGACTCGCAACTCAATCGCGATAAATATGCCGAAGAAGCCCGTGAGATCCTGCTCGGCGGAAACAATCCTCTGGCCCAGAGGATGTTCAGACGACTCTATAACAAAGACAACACCAACCCCGAGACCATGGCCTACCTCTCCCTGGCCATGTACCGCGCCAATCCCAGGAGAAATGCCCAACGCTCGTACCAGATGGTCTTTGAAGCCATCACCACCTCCAACAGCGCGATCCCCCACGCCACTCTGAGCCTCCTCCTCGATGATATGGGCAGCACTAAGCAGGCCAGTGACCACCGCACCAAGGCACTCTCTCTTGGGCAGGCGCAAAACAAACAAAAAGACGTGCTCGACCTCTTCCAAATCAGTTCAACCGGCCTCGAGACCTATCAGGAAGCGGTCCAGACAGGATCTGCCATCCCCGCCATGACCTTCAGCGTGGTCGCCATCGGGGGGCTCTTTCTTGCCTCGAATATCATGGGGTACGGCACCCGAGAGTACATGCACGACACATCGGATATGTTCTTCTTCGCCAGAAGGCTGACCCTCGTAATCACCGCCATCGCCGGCCTCTGCTTTTATGAAAAGACAGACCCCATTCAAGTCATCATCAACCTCGGGTGGAAATTTCCCTATCGCTACTCCCTCTACGGTTTGGTGTACGGTGTCTTTTTGGGATACATCTCCCCCATTCAAAAACTCTCCGGTACCATGATCTCGGTTTTGGAGATGGGCTTACTCCACGTCGTGGCCGATGAACTCTTCTTCCGCGGCATGCTTACGCGAATCTTTCTGGATAAATTTGAGAGCACCCTCAACGCCCTCGCCTTGAGCGGGATCATCTTCGCCGCCTACCAAATCACCTACGGCTCCATGTGGATTCACCTCAACGTGTACATGAAGTTTTATTGGATCGGCGTCATCTTCATCTTTGGTGGCCTGCCCTTCGCCTGGCTCTACAGTCGGGCCCGCAGTATTCTTCCTGGCCTCATCTGCTACAGCTTCGCCCACCTCCTGATTCTCTTCATCTCTCACACCGCGACGGTCTTTGACTAAGCTCTGGAGCGTCCATGCACTCACGCGCCCAAAGCCCATCACCATGACCGCGCTCCTGGCATCTCTCCTCCTGAACCTCAGCGCCGCCGCGCTTCCGCCTCCCCCCCTGATTGTGATCGATCCTGGCCCGGGCGGCACCCAAAAGGGCGCTATCGGCGCCTGTGATATTGAGGAGAAATCCGTCACCCTCGATATCTCCACTCAATTAGCCAGGCTTCTCCACACCAGCGGCCGCGCCCGGGTGCTCCTCACCCGCACCACGGACACCACCATGGGGCTCTCCGAACGCACCCACCTCGCCAACACTGCGAAGGCCCGACTCTTCATCTCCGTTCACGCCAACGCCTCCTCCAACCCCGACCACCATGGCGTAGAGACCTATTTTCTCTCCCAAACGTCTTCCAATAAGCGCGCAGCACAGACCGCCCACCGTGAAAACGAAAACATGCGACCTCAAAACGACAAAACCATGCACAACCTCGACTTCATTCTCAAGCAACTCCACCACAACGCCAACCACCGAGAGAGTCAGGGGCTCGCTGCCCACCTTGAGAAGTCCCTCCAATATTCTCTTCAGGCCCGAGGCAGAGGCGTGCTCCAAGCTCCCTTTATCGTCCTGGTAGAAGCAGAGATGCCCGCGGTCCTGGTGGAAGTGGGCTTTCTGACCAATCCCAACGAGTGCAAGCGACTCACCCAAAAAAAATACCAGGCCAAGGTGGCCCACGCCCTCTCCACAGCAATTCTCAGCCACCTTGCCCGGCTCCCCGACGCCTCTAAAGAGAGCGCCCATGCCCGCTAGCTATTGACATCCCGTCCCCTCTCGACCAGATAGCGGGCATGCCAAAAAGAAATCATGACCAATGTCGCGCCATCCGGGTAACCCCCCATTTCATCGAGCACCCCGCAGGATCTGTCCTGATTGAGTTTGGGGACACCAAGATTATCTGTACCGCAACAGTTGAGAGTTCCGTTCCCCGCTGGATGGCCGGCAAGGGCGAGGGCTGGGTCACCGCTGAATACGACATGATTCCCGGCGCCACCTCCAGCCGAAAACCGCGCGATGCCCGCAAAGGAAAAGTTAATGGTCGCACCCAGGAGATCAGCCGACTCATCGGGCGCTCCCTGCGCGCGGCCGTCGACATGAAGGCCCTCGGCGAGCATATGATCACCGTCGACTGCGACGTCATCCAGGCCGACGGCGGGACCCGCACCGCAGCCATCACCGGCGGCTACATCGCCCTGGGACTGGCGATTCAGAATCTGATCAAAAACGACAAGCTCAACGCCAGCCCACTCAAGGCCAACGTCGCTGCCATCTCCGTGGGGCTCCTCAACGGTGAGCCGGTGCTCGACCTCGATTACGCCATGGACTCCAGCGCCGACGTAGATATGAACGTGATCATGGCCTCTGGCGAGTCACTCGTTGAAGTCCAGGGCACCGCCGAGCACGCGCTCTTTAACCGAGACCAACTCAATCAAATGCTCGACCTTGCCTTTGGCACCCTCGACAAATTAATCAGCGCCCAGAACCAGGCGCTGGAAATTCCCTACAGCTCCCAGCGCACCACCCTCGAACTATGAGCCTTATCCGCGTCGCCACTGGCAACCCCGGCAAGCTCCGAGAGTTCAGGGAGATCCTCTCCCCCCTCGGCTATGACGTCCAGGGGCTTGAAGACTTCCCCGGCATCACCATCGTAGAGGACGGTGAGACCTTTGAAGCAAACGCGCTCATCAAGGCCAACACCATTATGAACCAGACCGGCTCTCCCGCCATCGCGGACGACTCCGGACTGGTGGTGGACGCCCTGGGTGGGCGCCCCGGCGTCCACTCGGCGCGATACGCCGGCGTCGACGGTCCCGAACAGGATGCCGCCAACCGCAACCTCCTGCTCAAGGAATTAAGTGGCATCCCCGACCCTGAACGCTCCGCCCGCTTTGTGTGCGCCCTGGCCTATTGCGTCCCCCAGCAAGAGCCACTCATATTTCGAGGCACCTTTGAGGGCGCTATCGGATATGAAGAGCGGGGTGAAAACGGCTTTGGCTACGACTCTATCTTTCTCGTACAAAACGACCACCGCACCTCCGCCGAGTTGAGCCCCAAAGAAAAGAACGCCATCAGCCATCGCGGGGAAGCGCTGGCCCAATTTATCGACTATATCAAAGCTCAATAATCAGACACGACGCTCGTAGGTAACAAAGTGATATCCGCAGGGGTTGACGGTGTCAGCCTCAAAGCAGGTCCGCTCCACCTCGCGCCAGGCAGCCATCGACAATTCAGGAAAAAACGTGTCCCCACCAAACGCTCGCTGAATCTCAGTAAGGTAGATCCTCTGAGCCATGGGCAGAAATTGCTCGTAGATAACGCCCCCTCCAATCACCATCACCTCCGCAGCGTCACCTGCAAGCTCAAGAGCCTCGGGAATGCTTTGCGCGACCCGACATCCCTCAAACTCAAACCCCTGCTGTCGACTCAAAACAATATTGTCTCGCCTTGGCAACGCTCTTCCCATCGAGAGGATGGTCTTTCGCCCCATGATGACAGGCTTGTGAAGTGTCTGCGCCTTGAAGTGCCTTAAGTCTGCCGGCAGGTGCCAGGGCATTTGGTTATCCAGGCCAATGCTCCGCTGAGCATCCATCGCCGCGATCATCGAGAGAGTGCCCATGGCTACACCGCAACAGGCGCTGAAATCCCAGGATGAGACTCATATTGCACCACCTTGATGTCATCGAAGGAGAAGCCATCAATCGACTCCACCTCAGGGTTTAACCAAAGCTGTGACAACCCGTGAGGCTCACGAGAAAGCTGCAGGTCAGCCTGCTCAAGATGGTTCAGGTATAAATGAGCGTCTCCCACGGTGTGCACCAACTCGCCGGGCTCATAGCCCGTCACCTGCGCGACCATCCGCGTTAAGAGCGCGTAGGAGGCGATGTTGAAAGGCAGCCCGAGAAAGACATCGGCGCTGCGTTGATAAACCAGGCACGAGAGCCGATTGTTAGCCACGTAGAACTGAAAGAGCACATGGCAGGGCATCAGCGCCATCTTGCTCAACTCCCCCACGTTCCACGCACTGACCAAAATGCGACGGGAGTCGGGATTTTGTTGGAGTTGCTTTGTCACCATCTGAATCTGGTCATAAAATTCGCCATCCGCTGCTGGCCAGGAGCGCCATTGAGCCCCATACACAGGCCCCAAATCGCCTTTCTCATCGGCCCACTCGTCCCAGATTCGAACGCCATTGTCCTTGAGGTACTGGATGTTCGTCTCGCCCTTCAAAAACCACAGCAGCTCGTGAATGATAGAGCGAAAATGAAGCTTCTTGGTCGTCACCGCCGGGAAGCCCTCTTCAAGATCAAAACGCATCTGGTGGCCAAAAACACTCAGGGTCCCAGTCCCGGTGCGGTCCTCTTTTTGAACCCCGGTCTCCCGAATCCGCCTCATTAAACTCAAATATTCATGCATACGTCGTCACCCCAAATTACCAATTTTCATGCACCATAGGGAATTGTTCTCCCATGCTCAAGCGTAAGGGGCCCTCTTAATCCACCCGAAGGGCCTCGATTGATCCTGCGCTCACCCGAAAAAATTTGACGCTTAAGCTAATAGCCGCCGCTCCCAGGCCCGCCGTCAGTCCCCACCAAAACCCCGACGGTCCCATCCCCAGGCCAAAGCCCAAAAAGAGCCCCAGGGGAAACCCCACCAACCAATGAGAAATCAAATGAGCTCCCATGGACCAACGAGTCACACCCACCCCCCGCAGGGCTCCGGAGGCGACAGCCTGAGCCCCGTCCACCACCTGATAAACCGCCGCGATCAGCAAGAGCTGAACAGCCAGGTCCAGCACATCGGGATCTGCCGTGATCCAGCCGCAGAGGGTCCCCGGGATCCCCACCATGAGCCCCGCCGGGACCAGCATGAAGAGCACCGACACGCCAATACCCACCATCCCCGCTGCCCGGGCGCGCGGGAGATCATCCGCCCCAATGGCCCGACCCACCTGAACCGCGGTCGCCGCACCAATCCCCAAACAAACAGAGAAGGACAACGACGACAGCATCAGCGCTGTCTGATGAGCCGCTGCCGCCCGGGTGCTGATAGTTGCCATAATCACTTGAACCAGCGTAAAAATCCCAACCTCCGCCAGCAGCTGTGTGCCTATGGGCACTCCGATCTGAGTCAAGCGCCGGATCAAGCGCCAATCAAGCTCGCGAAGGGAGCGCTTGCGCGAGGGGATCCTAACGCCCCGCACCGCCAGCGCGAGGACTCCAAGTTGAACGAACCCTGTGAGGGTCGATGCCCAGCCAATTCCCGCGACCCCCCAACCACTCAGCCCCAAAGGCGGAAGTCCCCACCGCACCCACCCCTCATCTCCAAAGGCCAGGAGAATATCGAGCACAAGGTTGGCCACGTTGGCCACCACCGCGCTGATAACAATGGGACGAATACGATGCGCTGCTTGCAGGTACGAGCGCAGAACCACCGTCCCGTAGAGACCCACCACGTTCAACAGGCGCGCCCACACATATCCCCTGGCGTCCTCCGCCACCTCCGAAACCACTCCAAAGAGGTGGAGGCTCTCGGCGATGCCCACCGCTAACACCCCCATGGGCACGCTCATCAGCAGGGCCAGGTAGAGCCCTTGCCACAACGCGTGGCGTGCGTCCCAACTCCTGCCACCGCCCAGAGCCTGGGAAATAATGGGGTCCAACCCCAACCCCACGCCCAACCCGAAAATCGACGCCGTAAAAAACGTGGACGACCCCAAGCCTACCCCCGCCAGAGCAACGTCTCCGAGGTGGCCAGCGACAATGGTATCCACCAGGCTCGTCAGGTGAATGCTGAGATGAATAAAGGAAAGCGGCAGGGCGAGCCTGATAAGCTCCCTCACCACCCCCGGGGACGATCCTCCCCTGTGATCTTCAGACTTCATTCAACCTCCCCCCCTTATCTGCCCCTCCTAGCCCACCCAGTCACGTGGGTGCTTCAGGGCGTCCACCAGTCTGGCTTCTTCGCTGCCCGCGGCGGGCGCATGGTCATATTCCCAGCGTGCGCTTAAGGGCAATGACATCAGGATACTCTCAATCCGTCCACCGGTTCGTAGCCCAAAGGTCGTCCCACGATCGTAGACCAGGTTAAACTCCACATAGCGCCCACGGCGGATCTGCTGCCACTCCTTCTGCTCGGGGCTCCAGGGCAGATTCATGCGCCGCTCCAGAATCGGCAGGTATGCCGGCAAAAAAGCATCCGCGCAGGACTGCACAAAGCCCAGATGCTCCTCGGGAGCACGATCGTTGAGATTATCAAAGAAGATGCCCCCCAACCCCCGGGACTCCTCTCGGTGCGGGATATAAAAATATTCGTCACACCACTTCTTAAAGCGGGGATAATATTCAGGATCGTGCCGTTCGCAGGCCTCCTGGTGCACGCGATGAAAATGACGAGCGTCCTCCTCAAAGAGGTAGGAGGGGGTCAAATCCGCCCCACCACCAAACCACCACGCGGCCGGGTTTTCCGCCGAACCTCGCTCAAAATATCGATAATTAGCATGAACCGTGGGTGCCATGGGGTTGTGCGGGTGCAAAACGAGGCTCACCCCGGTCGCGTAAAAGGTCAAATGCTCTGCCCCAAGCTCCTTGCCTCCCCCCATCTTTGCCGCAGCCTCCGCCGAGAGGGTGCCATGCACCACTGAGACATTAACCCCCGCTTTTTCAAAGACTTGTCCTCCCTGAAGGACCCGGCTCCGGCCTCCACCGCCCTCTGCCCGCTCCCAGCGATCCTCCTGAAAGGTGCCCCCATCAATCCCCGCGATGGCCTCGCAAATTGTGTCCTGGGCCTTGAAAACCAGAGATTCCATCGCTGCGCGCATACAACACCCCTTGATTCCATTGAAATGCATTGAGTAAAACCGCCCGGTATATAGGGCAGGGACCCTTGATTTACCAGTGTCTGTCCTCCATAAGAGCCTCGTTTCAACACTTCCGAGGTTATGTCATGACAGCAGCCCTTTCCTATCCCCCCACTCGATTTAATCAAGCGTGTCGATGCCAGCCCGTGGATCGCCCCCCGGTCTGGATCATGCGACAGGCGGGGCGCTATCTGCCTTTGTATCAGGAGCTTAGAAAGCAATACTCCTTCATCGAGGTCTGCCGCCAACCGGAGCTTGCTGCCAAAGCCACCCTCGACGCCGCCGCCTACCTCGACACCGACGCCGCGATCATCTTCAGCGACATTATGATCCCCGCCCTGGGCATGGGACTGGGCCTCGACTTTGTCCCCGGCCCCAAGCTCGACCGACCGGTACGTGAGGCTGCCGACGTCAAGAATCTCAAGCTCGTTGAGCCAGCAACGGACCTCCCCTTTGTGCTTGAGGCCATTCGACAGACCCGCGCCGGCCTCCCCGCAGAGAAGAGCCTCATCGGTTTTGTGGGAGCCCCCCTGACGATGTGTGGCTACCTCATTGAAGGAGGCCCCACCAAATCATGGACCTTCTTCAAAGAGATGCTCTATGGCAACCCCGTCCTCTTTGAACAGCTCATCGAGAGCGTCACCGAGAGCATCATCCGACACGCCAAAGCCCAGATTGAAGCCGGCTGCGACGCGATTCAAATCTTTGACTCCAACGCCGGGCAGGTCGCTCCTCGAGAGCTGAAAACCTTCGCCTTCCGCTACGCCCAGAAAGCCATCGAGGCTCTCAAGCCTCTGGGAGTGCCCGTGATTTATTTTGCCCGAGACATCGGGGCACACTTTGAGTCGGCGGCGGAGCTTGGTGCGGACGTCCTCGGGGTCGACTGGTCAGTCTCCTTGAGCTCGGTGCATCGCCGGGTTGGCAAAGAGATCGCCCTGATGGGCAACCTCGATCCTTCTATCCTCTTCACCCCCACCGCAGAGGTTGAGAAACGAACCCGCGAGATCCTCGATGAAGCCCGAGATATTCCAGGATTTATCTTTAATCTCGGGCATGGGATCCTACCCAAAACACCTCCCGAGAACGCGGTCGCCCTGGTCAAAACTGTCCAGACCTATCGCCCCTCCTGAGCAGCGCGCCTCCGGCGGCTCTCAAAGTACATTATTAGCGCCTGAATCCCCTCCCGATATTGACCTTTGCGGGGTGTGGTGGCTATAAGGCGCCCTCCTGCCTGGGTGGCGGAATTGGTAGACGCGCTGGCTTCAGGTGCCAGTGGGGGCAACCCCGTGAAGGTTCGAGTCCTTTCCCAGGCACCATTCAGTAGTACAACCTACAGCATTGAGTGCAGCCCCCATGTTTTCATTAGCAACCGTGGTCGCCCTAACTGCCCATCTTCTGGTGAGCAGTGGCGCAGAATACCGTATTCCATTTGAAAAATATACCCTTGAGCAAAACGGCCTGCAGGTGGTTTTGGCCAAGGACTCCAGCCTGCCGGTGGTCGCCGTCAACGTCTGGTACAACGTCGGGCCGGTCAACGAGCCCATCGGGCGCTCGGGCTTTGCCCACCTCTTTGAACATCTGATGTTTCAGGGCTCGAAGTATGTCGGAGACGACATGCACTTCAAATACCTTGAAGCCATCGGCGCCAGCTCCATCAACGGCACCACCGACTACGACCGCACCAATTATTTCCAGACCGTCCCCT
>JAZAIZ010000243.1:0-1060 GCA_036230545.1 Myxococcota bacterium | reverse complement strand
CGCGTTTCACTCAGCTCACCTCTCGTGTCGTTGGCCGGTGTTTCAGAGGCCCGTTTGAAGAGCAAGCTCTTCGCACTCCGTTTTCCTCCCAACCTGACTCATTCTGGTTCAAGTCGCCCCTCTTGGCTTTTCGAACGCCGCATCAACCGAAGTTGCTGCAGAATGTCGCCTGGCAGCTCGAGTGCCTTTCGGCTCCCGTGCCTTCCCCAGACTCCCGTCCGTTCCTTCAGGGGTTCGCTGGGAGGCTCCGGACCCAATATCTTGCGATGGTTGGTTCCGGTCCCTCTCTTACACTTGGTGTCGACTTCAGAGACTCCGAAAGTTATCCGACTCTGTCCCTCCGCTTGCGCTTCGTTACAGGGCCTGCCTTCCTCAAGCTTCTAAGGTCCCCTTCTACGTTCTCCGCTTTCCGGGCTACGTTCGTGCTCCGCGCTGCTCTCACAACGTTTCGCTCGATTCCGCGCAGTCTTCCATCTCTGCGCTACTCAGCGTGCTGTCTCTACTCCGAAGAATAAAGCCGGGTTTCGCACCCGCTACACGCCTTCCTTCCCTTCTTGCGTTGAGGTTCTGTTTCAAACCGGAAACGCACATGGGGTTCCCCGCAGTCCACATCCCTTTGCTCCGTCCGCCCCGAAGAGCTTCCTTTGCGCCGTTTTGCTGCCTTCCCGCCACCCGAAAGTGTTGTTCTGGCTGGCCTGCGTTGCCATGACCTTGGTGTTGTTCAACTTCTCAAAGAGCAGCAAACGTTCATCCCGTTTGCATCATCTGGGATTGCTTATACGCCCACACCTCAAAGCACGCAACACTCTCGCCACTCAAAATCGCGCAAACCCCTTTATTTGCGGGGCACACTCACATTCAGAGATGAGCGTCCCGATCGAAACACCACAAGTTTTCCACAGGATTATCCCCCAGCAGAAGTCTCTGCCCACGGCGTCAGGTTAGAGATGTCCGTGAGCTGTTCTGAGAGGGAGATAAGACCACTTAGTTGAGAAGCGTCCGCGCCCAGGTGGGGGAGAATGCAAGTCCAGGTCTGCTCCGGGGCTTCCCCGGCAATTTG
>JAZAIZ010000242.1:0-1234 GCA_036230545.1 Myxococcota bacterium | reverse complement strand
TCCTCAAATACCTTGGACTGGCTGGCCTAAGCGCAGGACTCCCGGCGCTTCCCTTCGCGGCGAGGGCTGGTGTGGCCACCTACCCCGGTCCCTATTGGCTGACGATTCACGCCTCGGGAGGCTGGGACCCCACCATCTTGTGTGACCCCAAGGGTATGGTGAGCGCCAATGACCCTGATCCTGTCAACCACTACCTACAGAGCGAGATTTTGGATATCGGGCCCTTCCGCGCCGCTCCCATGGCGGGCAACCTTGAGTTTTTTACTCGGTTTAAAGATGACTTGATGGTGATTAACGGGATCGACCTTGGCACCAACAGCCACGAAACGGGCACAAGGCACAGCTGGAGCGGCTCTATCGATGCGGGGGGACCCTCGTTTTCTGCGCTGGTGGCCGGGACCGTCGAAGAGAAGCCAGCGTTGCCCTACATCAGCAATGGCGGGTATGGCAAAACCGCAGGGCTGGTGGTGCCCACTCGAATTCCAAACGTGAGCGCCATTGAGGAGGTCGCCTATCCGAACCGAATGACCGCCAGCAACCCCGACTCGCTGCTCTTTACCCAAAAGACCTGGGAGCGAATTCAGGCAGCTCGTGCCGCCCGGATGCTGCGTCTTAAGGAGGTTCAAACTCTGCCTCCTCTCAAGCGCTCCGTTGAGAATTTCGCGCTCGCCCATAGTGGGGAAAATGAGCTGGCGGCTCTGCTGAGTTATCTCCCCGAGACTCTCGACAATTCCACCAACCAGCTCCTGCGCCAGGCCCAGATGGCACTCTCAGCCTTTAAAGCTGGAGTGACGGTGAGTGTTGACTTGTCAATTGGGGGCTTTGACACGCACGGCAACCATGACAACACGCACCCGCAGCGGATGGCGCAAGTTCTCGCTGCCGTCACCTTCATCATGGATGAAGCCGCCACCATGGGACTCGCGGACAATCTCTATGTTCTCGTGGGTTCTGACCTCGCCAGGACACCCCATTACAATGCGACCAACGGAAAAGACCATTGGTCCATTGGCAGCATGATGTTGATGGGGCCCGGGATTCCCGGCGGTCGTGTGATTGGAGCCACCGACGCTATTCAGAACGCCATGAGTGTTTCGCCGACGGACCTGAGTCTGCAAGCGGATGGTGTGCGGATGACTCCCGGTCACATTCACGGTTCTTTGCGTTCGCTCGCCGGAATCCAGAGTCATCCGGACGCGCTTCGTTTTCAAGTGTCTGAACCTTTACCACTCTT
>JAZAIZ010000241.1:0-7764 GCA_036230545.1 Myxococcota bacterium | reverse complement strand
TGGGGGGACGTGTCGCATAATGGGATACAGGGAGGTGCCGTCGGGGCGGGCGCGCGGACTGGATCTTCTCACTGGGGTGAATTCCTTCCCTCGGGTTCCTATGCTACGATTTTGGGAAGGGAGAGGTATTTATGGCAAAGATTAGCACTGGGGGGCCGACCACGCCCACGCCGGAGTTGGTGGATCCCACAGGGACCGACGGCGCGCGAGATGTTGATGGGGGGAGTGGAGACAAGGTCGCTGGGCCTGAGGCGGTCGTTGACACCCTGGATGTGTCGGAGGGGGTTGCGGAGCGGGGCGGGGGTGACGCGAGCCCGCCCAAGCCAGAGGTCGCCGGGGCCAAGGCTTCGCTCACTTCTCTTAGCTTACGTAACGCGACAACGCCTCCGGCTTCCCGCGGCCCCGCGGAGCCAAGTTCTGAGAGCATTATGCTGGATGACCTCAATCTCGGGGAGTCGACCGACACGGGGCCTTCTTTTGAGATGACGCCGACGGCTGCCGGTGCCAATTCCTCAGGGGTGGAGATCAGAGCGGACGACGGCGTGATGGAGATCACCGAGGGAGAGACCTTTGGAGATCCCTTTGATGGGCGATGGGAGATTTTACATCCCGGGGTGTTGGCGGGGTTGACGCCGCGGAGTCCGGACGCCGCCTTCGAGGGGCCTCCCTTAACGGGCGATCCGATCCGGCTGCGCTTTCGGCTGAAGGAGCCGGCGCCGGGGCGGGTGTTTAATGTTCGGGTGCCCGGGCCGGAGTTGAGTAGGAAGGATGCGGTTCGAGCTCAGGCTAAGAACGCTGCGAAGATTATGGATAGATTGGGCAACGGCGGGCTGGGGCGATTCAAGAAAGTTCAGTTGGAACCAGGTGGCGAGATGAACGTGATGAACCCTCAGTTTAAGGAGGGGGGGGATCTGCACCAGGAGTTTGGGGTACTGAAGGCGGAACGTTTGGAGTTCACCTCCGGAAATGATGCGGTGTTGCATCACATTGGCGGCCGGGTCGACACTGGGCACAAAGACTATTTTAGAGAGCGAAGCTTTGACCCGCGCTTTCGCGAGAGTGACCAGCCTCCCAAAGGGAGGCCCTCCGATAATGAGGCAGAGGCACTGGCGAAGTCCATTCGGAAGGCATGCATCCATGGTGCCCTGGTCATTGGTGATGGAGCCAGTCCAGTGCCGGAGGCGACTCCGACTCGGGATAGTCGTACCCTGGAGGATGTTCGAGAGGCTATTGAGGCGGTGACGGCGCTGCCGGTGGTGGAGCGCCCCTTTGAACCGTTGCTGCAAAAGGTGAACGACGCGTTGAAACCCGATGGTGCAAGGACCAAGGATGTTGCGGAGGTGGTGAACCAGGTGCTGGAGGATTTCAAGGCGGTGAGTGCGGCTCGGGAGGTTCTTGAGCGAAAGCGGGAGGCCCTTGCTCGTGAGGCGGCAGCGGGTGACGCTGATTTGGACGTGTTGAAGGAGCGTTTCGCCGATTACCAGCAAGGTCAAAGGGACTATGAAGAGGGTTTGGCGGCCTATGAGGATGATTGTGAAGCGTTTATTCAATATCTTCAGGGATGTTTGGACGGGCGCTACTGAAAGAGAACTCCGCTTGAGCGTTAGAACTTTAGGGAGTGGGAGAGAGTTGAATGGCGAAGATCATGGGGGCACCACCCGCTCTGATGCGGATGGATGGAGAAGTGAGGGCCATTACCCGTGAGCAGTTTGCGGGCCGGCTGCGCTCTACTGTGGCTCGCCTGCATCGCTACGGGAGCGCCGGTGGCAAGGAGCGGGTGGAGACTCGTGCGGAGCTGGAGCGGCTCCTGACGCAGGTGAAGACCTTCTATACGGTGGAAGGTGTGAGCATGGCCCTGCGGGACGATGGGCGCAAGGCGTTGTTGCTGGTTCATAAAATGCTGAAGGGATCGTTGTCGAAGACGGACCTTGGAACAGGACTCTTCCTTAAAGAGGTTGGTCACGACATTTATATGGCTGAACGCATGGAACTGCATGCGCTGCAGAAGGGGCTGAAAGACGGCACCTGTCCGGAGGGGGAGGAGTCGGCATGGCATAGCTATGGCCGGGGGATCTTTGAGCATACCTTTGATGAACGAAACGCGTCCCTCGCAGCGGCGCTTCTCAAGACGATGATAGAGCCTCAGCCCGCCATTGGTGGGGCAGGAAAGCGTCGAAAGAAGGCCAAGCCGGCACCTGCCCCAGGGGACATGGAGAAGCTGGTCCCCCCGAAGGTCGCGCCCCAGGGTGAGGCCGCCCAGAGGCACCGGCGGGCATCCGGTCCGGGGATGGCGCCCGCGCCGAAGAAGGGATTTGCTGACTTGAAGCAGGCGTGGGCAGGGACCCCCGTGGGTGGCGCGCGAGAGGCTAAGGTTGCCGGGCCTCCTCGCTCTCACGCGCGGCAGGTGAATGCAGATGCGGTGCGGTTGCACTTGATGTTTTCGTCGTTAACGCCCTCGGAGCAGCAGGCGTTAATGCGGAAGATTTGCAAGGGGATCGCGGAGTTTGCGCTGGACTCGGCAGCTCAGGAGAAACCAGGGGAAGCCATGGCGATGGCCTTGGAGCTTGAGCAGCTCTCCCATGGCACCGTGGGTTTCTTTCGGCAATTGGATAAAGAGTCGCGGCACTTGATGAAAGAGAGCCTCGCGTTGCTGAGCAAATCGACCTCAGCGGCCTTGAGTCGGGAGGCGAAGTTCGCCTTGCAGCAGATGACACCCACCTTGGTTCGGCCGGGGTTGACCGCTGCTGTGGCAGGTGAATTGCTGCAGGGGGAACCCCCGGGTACCTTCGTGGTTGGTAGCAATGCTTACCCAGGGGTCGAGTACACGGTTTTTGTGACCGCCTTGGAGGGTGTGCAGCACTTTGAGGTGGAGGAGTCCGCTGCCCAAAATGGCGGGGTTGTCTATCAATACAGGGGAGGCGAGCGTTATTCGAACCTCCTGACCATGGTGACCAGGGAGCTTAAGGGCAAGGCGGGCCTGAAGGAGCATGGGGCTAACCCGCGCGCGCAGGTTCCCCCGGGGGACCAGCGGGCCTACGCGGCACTCCCCGAGGTGGGTGGTGCTGTTGCCGGCGCCGCCGCGGCGCCGGTGCCTGCGATTGGCAAGGGGCAGAAATTTGGCAAGAAGCAAGTGGGGGGGGGGCGAGTCAGCCACATTCGAAGTGAGCGGGGCACGGAGTATGTTGTCAGCAATACGCAGGCCCAGGGCGGGTTTGGCAAGTTCCGTTTCGCCGTGGACAGGGATGGCAAGCGCTGGGCGGTGAAGGAGTTTCGTTCGGAGTTTGCGCGCCACAAGGACAATCCCAAGACCTACGTCACCAACATGAGCGCCATTAAGGACGAGATTGAGATCATGCAGAAGGTGGGCGCAAGCGTCACGGTGAAGGAGGCGATGAACATCAACGGGAAGGTGTATGCGGTGATGCCGATCATGTCCGGTGAGGTGGGGGACATCCCTAAGAAACTCGACGGCGCTGATCGTCAATGCGTCTCTCGAAGTGTCCTGCGACAGATGGCCGATGACCTCGGCCAGTGTCATCGGCGGGGGTATGTGCATCGCGATGTGAAGTTGCCCAATGCTCTCTGGAATCCGGAGGGAAAGGTGGCGGTGTCTGATTTTGGTCTGGCGGAGAAGGCACCCAAGGGCAGGAAGCGCTTGAGGGGGGTCGCGGGGACTCCTGGCTACATTGGTCCGGAGGCCTACAACGGCCAGGGGGTCGATGCACGGATTGATACGTGGAGTCTGGCGCTGACGGTGGCAGAATTCCACGTTGAGTGGTGGGACAGCCCCTTTGTAGCTCCTCGTCACGCCCGTGGCAGGGATTGGGAGTCGAAGAACTTCAGAGAGTTTGAAGACTGGCGAAAGGCCCTTATTACCCCGAATGGCCTGGACACGAGCTTAATCAAGAAAGGCTGGTTTGGCGGCGGCAGCAAATGGGACAACTATTTCGCGAAGCTGCTTAAGGCCGATCCGGTGCTCTGTGAGTACATGCTCACGCACATGCTGGTGGCAGATCCGGCAGGGAGGGCCTCCATGGAGGAGGTCAGCCAGTTTATGAACACGGTGCAGCCCGCCGCGTCCCCGGATGAAGCTCGGGCGAAGAAGGCTTTTAAGCGCTTGGCGGGTGACACGCGGAGGACGGACGCTGTGTTTAATATCCTCGAGGCTGAGCGCTGAGCGCCTCTTCTATTCCAACTCGACCACCCGCGTCGCAAAACGCTCCAGAACCTCATCCTTGACCGTTACCCCTAGTCCGGGGCCGGTGAGCAGGGGGGCCTTGCCCTCGTAGCCGAAGGCCACGCTCTCTTCGGACACGTCCTCCTGCAGCAAGAGGGCACCTGCGCTCCCCTCGGCAAAGAGCACCTCTGGCAGGGCGGCGATGAGGTGACGGCCGGCAGCGGAGAGGATGGCGGTCTCGCCCACCTGCGCCCCGAATTGAAGCTTCAACCCGGCCTTGTGGGCCATCTGCCCGATATGCCAGGTGCGCCAGATCCCCCCGAGCTTGGACACTCGGAGGTTGAAAATGTCGCAGGCGTTTTGGGCGATAAGATCCTCGGCGTCATCGAGGGTCACAAGGTATTCGTCCACGCTGATGGGCATGGATGTGGCGTCTTTGTAGCGGCGCAGGTCGCCGACGGTGGTGCGCTTGATGGGGGCCTCAATTGCTTCGATGGTGAACTGCTCGAGCGCAGGAATCTTCTGCAGGGCCTCTTCCAGGGTCCAGGCTGCGTTGGCGTCCAGACGAATAGGGGTTTTGGAGCCCACGACGTCCACGACGCTTTGAATCCGCGCGAGGTCGTCCCCCACGGCGATTTTGACCTTGAGGTGCTTCAGGCCGAGCATGCTCATTTTCTTGGCGTGGCTCTTTGCTTTTTCAGGGGCGTTGGCGGGGACGACCCCAGCGTATTCGACCTCCTTGCGCAGGGGGGAGAGAAACTCTCCGAGGCTTTTGTTTTGGGCCCGCAGCCCACAGTCCATCAGGGCGACCTCGGCGGCGGCCCGGCTGGCGTTGGGCACCACTCCCGCGCTGATCTCAACCTCCCCAAGGGCCAGGTCATATTGGGCCAGGTCGTCGAGCGCTCGCAGGGGCTTGAACGTGTGATGCTTGATTTTGGGCCAGAGGGTGTGTTGGAGGTGGTCGAGGGTAAAGGCAACCGTCTCCCCCGTGACATAGGGGCGCGGGAGCCCCTCACCGTAGCCCACGACCCCGTTGTCCGCCTCCACCCGCAGCACGAGGGCGTCGCTGGCGGTGCGGGCTTTGGTGCTGTGGGTGAAAGCCTCGTTGAAGGGGATCTCAAGGGCGAAAAGTCTGGCGCGCACGATCTGCACAGGGGCCTCCTTGGACACAGGTTGCCGGCAGTATGGCTCAATTGGGGACGGTCCTCAAGCTGGCGCGAGCCCGGACCCGTGGAAGGTTGGCTACGGCGGGGCCTCGTGCTACGCTCGCAGGGTTATGAAAGTATTAATCGCCGAGGACGATGACGCCTCCCGAAAGATTATTGAGACTCGCTTGAAAAAGTGGGGATACGAAGCCCTCGCGGTGTCCGATGGGGCGAAGGCCTGGGACGTGCTTGAGGGGGACGCCTGTCCCCAGATGGTGCTGCTGGATTGGGAGATGCCGGTGTATGATGGCATCGAGCTTTGCCGAAAGGTGAGGGCTCTTGAAGGCAGGAAGAACCTCTACATCATCCTTCTCACCGGTCGCAGCGAGACAGACGATGTGGTGGCGGGGCTCGCGGCGGGGGCCGACGATTACCTCACCAAGCCCTTCAACAAAGCAGAGCTTGAAGCGCGTCTGAACGTGGGGCGTCGCACCATCGATTTGCGTAATCAGCTCGTGACGCAACTTGAGAAGGTCTCGGAGGCCAACCAGCGTCTCGAGAAGAGCCTCGCGGCGGCGGCGGAGGTGCAAAAGAGCCTGCTGCCCACCAGCCTGGCGGAGGTGGAGGGCTACGACTTCGATTGGAGGTATCTCCCCTCAGAGTTTCTCGGGGGGGACATGCTTAACCTTTTTCGGGTGGGCGATTCGGTGATCTGCTACGTGCTGGACGTCTCCGGCCATGGCGTGCCCTCGGCCCTGCTCTCGGTGACGGTGCGCAACCAGATTGGCCAGTCGGGTCTTGGTGGCGGGGCTATCCCCCTGGACCAGCCCGCCCAGGTGATGAATCAGCTGAGTCGGCATTTCGCGGGCCTCCTGCAACGCACCCACCAGTATTTCACGATGCTCTATGGGGTGCTGGACTTGCCCACCGGGGAGTTTCGCTACGTGCAGGCAGGGCATCCCTTTCCGGTTGCTCGCAGCCGTGGGGGAGTGGCTGAGTTGAGTGGAAACTCTCAGTTGCCCCTGGGGATTACGGAGGTGACCTACAACGAGCATTCCTGCGTTCTGCAGCCGGGCGAGGAACTCTTTCTCTACACCGACGGGCTCACGGAGACGTTTCGTCCAGCAGACCGGGAGATGTTTGGAGAGGAGGGCTTGATACGCTCCCTTGAGGGGACGTCGTCTCTTGATCAGGTGGTAGCCGAGTCCTTGGGGTGGGGGGAGACCACGGTCTTTGACGACGACGTCACCGCCATCCGCATCAGTCGGCTTGCACCTTAAGCCGCAGTTCTTGAAGCGCAACGTCCATGATTTGCCGGGTGTGATCCCGGTTGTGATGGAGGGCTTCGGGGGTCCACGAGGTGGTGTCGATGGGGGGCAGGTATTGAACGTAGATGTCGCCGGGCAGGGTGGTCCAGGCGGATTTTGGCATGAGGTCAAAGGCTCCCGCCACCAGCACCGGGTGAATGGGGATGTGGGTTTGGGTCGCGATGTGAAAGGGTCCGCTTTTGAAGGGCCCGATATCTCCATTGGGTGAGCGCGTCCCTTCTGGGGCGATGACCAGAGTTCGTTGCTCGTCCACAATCTGTTGTTGCACACTCTGCAGGGAACGAATAGCTTTTTGGGGGTTGCCTCGGTCGACGTAGTGAAGCTTGAGAGCCCACCAGGCGACGTTGATGGGAAAGATGGACCGGAGTTCTTTTTTGCCGATGCCCGTGAAGCCGCGGGGGGCGATGGCCCCAAACCACATGACGTCCAGGAGGCTCTGGTGGTTGATGATGCACAATCGCGCTTCGGAGTCCGCCATGGTGGTTTCGTTGAGGACGTGGAGTCGGACTCCCACGATTTTGAGGGTGGTGCGGCCCCAGAAGCGGGCGATGGGGGCGGCGAGTTGTCGGTAAAACTTTCGAAATGTCAGCGCGGAAAGGATCACTATTGAGGTGAGGACCAGAGCGGAGAAGAGCCACGCGACGAGGGTTCTTAATAAACGAAGCATGGGGAACTATTGCAGGAATAGTGCGGACTTACAATTGTTTCGGCACGGAGGGGGGGGCAGGAAAAGGGGAGAAGAGGGAGCGATTAATGATTGACATTCCCCGCCAAAAGTCCGACCTGTTAGTTTACAAATATTCTCTTACCACTTGGAGCGACAGATGTTGCGTTTCTTCGTGTTTTCCTTATGCTTTTCTTTATTTCCTCTCTCCGGGGTGGCCGCGGAGCCGCCCGTAGTGGAAGCGTCGCTCGAAGCCTCCCCCGCGTCCGAGGAGGAATCCGCTCCTGAAGTGAGCGAGGAGGCGACCGCCCTTGATGAGTCGGCACCTGAAGAAGACGCGGCGCTGAATGAAGCGCCCTCCGCTGCTGAGGCCTCCGATGCGGCCTTTGTGGTGGACGTCGGTGGCTATATTCGTGTGGGGTATTCAAGCATGACCCCCAACCGGTTCCT
>JAZAIZ010000240.1:0-2148 GCA_036230545.1 Myxococcota bacterium | reverse complement strand
CCCTCTTCAGTGAAGGCCCAACCCCTCTCTCGCCCTTCGACCAGCCCGACTTTGTGGCTGAGCTGCTCGCCCTGCGGGAGCGCCTCGGGCACAGCCCCATCCTGGTCGCCGGCCCCGAAGGGCTCTCAATCCGAGCCCAAACCATGATTTTTGGCCCCGAGACCCT
Source organism: Myxococcota bacterium (assembly GCA_036230545.1). Taxonomy (GTDB): domain Bacteria; phylum Myxococcota; class XYA12-FULL-58-9; order XYA12-FULL-58-9; family JABJBS01; genus CAXGXL01. The sequence goes on along the minus strand of JAZAIZ010000240.1, from coordinate 1,982 downwards.
CCGGCAGGTGATCCACCTCGGCCAATCCATGCGGCCCCTGGTGAAACCCGCGGGGACCGCGCCCGAAGCCACCCTGCCCACTATCCCCCCACAATCAAAGAAGAAATCCTGAAAAAAATCGCACCCGAGGTGGCGTTTTTTTGATTGACATCTTCTGACGCAGCGCGTAAACCGGCAGGCGTATAACATCTTCGAGCGTATTGGTATCTCCAGGAGTTACCAATGCAACGTAGCAGGAACCGAACCATGTGTATTTTTAGAGGCCTCCCCCACCGGGCCCTCGTTGCTGGGCTGATCGCCCTCCTCATCAATGGCTGCGCCCCCTCCAGCTCCTCCCCCCCCCAAGAGGCCCCCCTTGAAACCCGCACCTGCAGCTCCTCGCGGCAATGCGTCCTCGGCGATTTTTGTGACGACGGCCAGTGTGTCCCCTTCGAAGCGGGCGGCTGTGAAGAACTCCACTGCCAGGACATCGCCTCTCTTTGCCTGGCCAACCCCGCAGGCTGCGAATGCCATATCCTTAACGAGGGCGGCAACTTCAACACCACCGGCACGCCCCAACTGCATTTCAAGAGCGGCCAGGAGCGCGGGCTGCAGGCACAAATCGCCCTTAGCGGCGGCGACGTCCTCGACACCACTGGCTTCACCCTCTCAGTGAATGCCCCCCGCCTCTTCTCCACCGAAGAAGCCACGGTGTCAGCCCTGGACGCTGTCGGACGCACCCGGGTTCAGGCCACCTTTGGCGAGCTCGCCACTTGCGAGGCCACGCTGATTAATCACGGCTCCGCTCCCGAGCGCAACGAAGTACGCCTGCTCGCCTACGACCCCACCACTGGCGAGGCAGTGTCCGACGCCCAGGTGGTGATTCGCTTCAGCGCCTCTGCCCAACCCGGCGCGTTCCATCCCCGCCAGCGGACCAACCGGGAGGGGATCGCCACCCTTGAACTCGACGATGGAGACCTTGCGCAGGTCTCGGTGTTTCACCAGGGCTACGATTATGTGTCCGTGCTTGGAATCTCCAACGACTCCCCCATGATTCGCGTCCCCCTTCCTCCCCGAGGAAGGGGACGCACCGTGGGCGCCGCCCGGGGTGACCTGGGCTTCGAGCCACACATCAAGCGCCTCGACCCGCACAGCGGCTCGATCCGCCTGGGAATCGTCTCCACCAGCTTCCCCCTCACCGACCTTGAGCATTTTGGCCCCGAAACCTTCCTCGGTGGCCCCATCCTGGGACGCGACTGCGAGACAGAACCTGCCAACCCCGAGTGCTACGACCTGAGCCTGCCGGGAGTGATCGACAAGCACGTCGCCCTCTGGGGCGGGCTCGTGGTGTCGCTCCCCACCACCCCTCTAAAGCCCTTCTACGAAGTAACCGGTCAACCCGGGCGTCGCTACCTCTGGAGCCTCGGCGGCTTCTGGGACGTCAACTCCGCCGCAGGAGTCTTTCAAGCCATCGCCCAACGCACCGAGGGTGCCTGCCCCGACTGCCCTACCTCCTCGGATGCCTCCATGCTCCGAAGCATCTCCAAGCTCATGGGCTCGGCGAGCTTTGGCTACCGCAGCAACGTGCTGCTTCAGCCAGCCCCCCTCAACGATTGGGTGCAACACCTGCGCAGCGACGACTTCCTCGACAAGCGCTTCCCTCAGCTCGACAGTGGCGACGATCTCTCAGGGCTGACCCTCTCCAGGCCCATGCGCCAGTTCACCCAGGTGCCCGTCCCCGAACTGCCAGCAGATCCCACGCTCTCCAACAACCAGGGCTTCGCGGGGTTTGCAGTGCTGACCGGAGCACAAGCACCCGGCGCGGGCTTTGTCCCCATGGGCATGGGGCTTGGCTTTGATTGTACCTACGGCAACTGCAGCCAGGACGCTCCCCGCGCTGCCTACGACGGAGTCGTCAACCCCGAGCCCATCTGCACCGACAACGCCACGCTCGCTTGCGAAAACAACACTAACAGCGTCACCGAGGCGGGCACCGTGGGCAT
>JAZAIZ010000239.1:0-3726 GCA_036230545.1 Myxococcota bacterium | reverse complement strand
CCCCTGCTCTCGGAGGTAGAAATTATTCCCCACACGAGCTCCACCATCTGGAGCTATAACGACATCCCCTGGGCGGAGGGCCTCAACACCCTCTCCCTCACAGCCAGGTTGCCAAACATCTCCTTTGGTAGCCCCGCGAGCCTCGTCAACGTGCGGGTGGACACCCAGCCCCCAACGCCCCTCACCCTAACCCCTCCCACAAGCCCCACCGGGGAGTCCACCATCACCCACACCCGCGCAAAAGCCCCGGACGGAGACGTGTGCCTCCGCCACAATCAAGAGACAGGCTGCTCTCAGGTGGTGCCCATCGAAGCAAGCTCCCCCTTCAGCCACTCCCTGTCCCTTGTGGAGGGGGAAAACGTCCTCACCTATACCTCCCGCGACCATCTGGGCAACGAGAGCGCCGCGGTGGAGGTGCGGGTGGTGCACATCCCCGCCCCCGCCATCACCCTTCTCACGCCAAGGGAAGAGAGTATCATCGTCAAGGAGTCCATCCCCACCGAACTACGCGTGGAAGGGGGAAGCCTGAACGGCGCGGACGTTAGTGAAGTGGAGCTCTGCCTTAACGCAACATGCGCTGACATCACCAACAGCCACGATGGAAACGACGGATATTCCCACACCCTCGATTCGTCCCAGCTTGTGGGCGGCACTCGCCACACCCTCCGCTGCTCGGCTATCAACTCTGCTGGAATCGCCAGCAGCCACTCGGTGAACCTCCTCTACAATCCGGGCGTCTTTATTCTCTCCTCTGCCAGCAACGACTCGCAGCAGGTTGCGGCAGCAACGGGGACAGACGGCGTAGTGCATGTCACGTGGAGCGAGGACTGCACGGGGCAGAGCGGCTGTCCCGGGACGACAGCCACCAGTGGGCGAGAGATCCTCTATCGACGCTTTACCCCAACCACCAGCGCCTGGAGCGACACCCTTTTGATCTCCGACGGTACTGGCGATGGGGACTCTACCTCCCCCACCATCGCCGTTGACACCTCAGGGGATATTCACCTGGTGTGGAGCGACAACTCTGCGAGTGAGCAGAACGAGTGGGATCTCCATCATCGCGTCATCGCGGGCAGCACCGGGGCGATGGGGGCTCTCAGTGTGGTGGGAGACTCTCCGCTGCAAGACGTCGCACCGGCCATAGCCGCGGGGCTCGGGGAAAGCCTGTCTCTCAGTTGGACCCGTCACAGCGACGGAAGCGATGGACAGATTTATTACTCCCGATGGACAGCTGGCACGTGGCAAACGCCACGCTTGATTAGCGATCACATCCGCGACGGCAATTCGACGCAGTCGCATCTTGCTACAGACGACGCGGGCAACGTTCACCTGGTGTGGGTCGACGACGGAGACATTGGCAACACCGGCAGCGGCGATGACGACGTCTACTATCGGCGTATCGTCGACAATGTCCTGATGGACCCAGGCTACATTGAGGTCACCAGCAACTCCCGGCACGGCTCGGTGTCGGTCACCTGTCCCAACGACTGCGATGCTCCCTCGCGGGCCACCGACCCTGACTGCGAGGGCTGCCACCCAACGTCCAGCCACCCCAACGTAGCAGTGAGTTCCAACGAGATGGTGTACATCGTGTGGGCAGACTCCCTGCCCACCGAGCCAGGATTTGTAAGCCGCGACACCGACATCTACCTGCACCGCTTTCGCCAGGGCCAGTCCCTGGACGCGAACTCCAGCGGGCACACCGACTATCAGGCGGTGGACTCGGGGCTCTCGAGCCATGATTCTTCAAAACCACTGGTAAGCGTCACCGATGCAGGGAAGGCGCTGGTGGTGTGGCAGGAGAACACCAGCAGCAACGTGAGCGGTCTCGCTTATGCCCTGGAGTCGGAGTCCATCGCCAATATCGTCACCTTCCACCCCATGGTCCCCCTTATGGCGACTGGGGGTCCTGTGGAGGGTGCAGCCCTGGTGCGAGACGCCGCTCACAACTTTCACCTGCTCTGGGAAGATCGGGAGCCCGACTTGACGGAGGCCGACTTTGTCGATAGCCCCACCACGGACTCCACCGCCAACAACTATGATATACTCTACACGGTGTTGGATTTGGCGCTCTGATTCACCACTTCTCAGGGCCAACCAGGCCCTCACATCATCGAGGTACCCCATGGCCCTGGAGATCATCCTTATCGCCGGAGCGATTCCGGTCTTTCTGCTGACCATGATTGGCGAATCCTGGTGGATTCACAGAAAGTCGCCGCCCCCCCGCGAGGGAGTTCTCGGCTACACCCCGCGGGATACGGCTGCCAGTATCGCTATGGGCCTTGGCTTTCTTGTCATCAAGCACCTCAGCAAGCTGGTGGTGCTGCCCTTGTATCTCCTGCTCTACGAGCTGCGTTTGTTTGAGATTCCCACGAAGGGCTGGCAGTGGTGGGTGCTTTTAATCATACTTCAGGACTTTGCGTTCTACTGGTACCACCGGTGTCATCATGAGGTTCGCTTTCTCTGGGCGGCTCACGTTAATCATCACTCCAGTGAGCGCTTCAACCTGTCGACGGCGCTTCGACAGTCGTGGACCTCTCCCCTCACATCGGTGCCTTTCTTTGCCCCGCTAATGCTGCTTGGGTTTGAGCCTGCCATGTTCTTTGCTGTCGCGTTAATCAATCTGCTTTATCAATACTGGGTGCACACCGAGTTGGTGGGACGCCTCGGATTCCTTGAGGCTATTATGGTAACCCCCTCTCACCACCGAGTGCACCACGGGGCACAGGGGCGTTACCTTGACAGGAATCACGGTGGGATCTTCATCCTCTGGGACCGACTCTTTGGGACCTTTGAAACAGAAAGCATTCCGGTGGTGTATGGGCTGACAAAAAACATCACCACCTACAACCCGGTGAAGATTGCGTTCCACGAGTGGGTTGCGATGTGCCGGGACGTCAAGAACGCGAAGTCCTTCACCGATGCGTGGGGGTATGTAATCAAGAGACCGGGCTGGGGCCCCCACAAGAACAAAACATCATCATCATGAAAGCCAAAGCCAATGTCGCAGGAACCTCTTCAGATTAAAAACATCCAGGTTTTCAATCTCCAAGTTAGTTCCTTTGACATAGCTTCTTCGAGTATCGACGTGTTCGAATTAACCGAACTTCTCAACCGCGAAATCCGAATCCTTCAACTCGACACCGGGAACCTTAGTATGAGTCCCTGCATCAATCACGGCATCAACTTCAACCGGTCGGTGAGAGTAACAAATTAATTCATCTCCAACCGTTTCACCCTCTAAATGATGTTTCTGAAATCTGAATTTTCCACAGCTAAGAATGCTCAATGCAATCTGTTGCTCCTCCCCTGCCTCGATTCGAATATCCTCTCCTCCTGGAAGCGGGTTCATATCGTCACCCATATATTCTACCTGAATCGTTCGTTCAGTATTATTCTTGATGATAAATGTATCGCTCATATCAAACCTCCAAAAAGAAAGATTATTAGATTCGCTCTTACTAACCACAGCGGGATGGTACGAAATCTCGGGTCCCTGTTCAACACCGAAATCCCCCCCCCTAAGATGTTACTTCTATTGACTTTTTAACAAAAAAGAGCCTGACAGAGGCTTGGTTGGCGGTCGTTCTCGGAGACGTGTACGTGGGTGATCGCGGCGGCGTGCTCCTGGATGGCACCCGGCGAGTCCTTCTCCTCGATGTGGGCGTGGAACGTGTCGTAATGGACGCCCACGTTCGGACGGTCGAGGTCCCGGACGTAGCGGGC
>JAZAIZ010000238.1:0-2363 GCA_036230545.1 Myxococcota bacterium | reverse complement strand
AAGGCAGACCCTGAGGACTTGTCGGAAGAAGTAATTCAAGTTTTGGACCACCAGCGAAGCTACGACCCGAATTATCTCCCGAAGCCCACCCGGAAGTCTCCGGATTACATTTTCGTCCGCAACGTGATGGAGCGAACGGGGTACACGGCGGCGCAGCTTTGCCTTGCGGTGGATGGCTGCTGGTCGACCCCCTTCAACCGTGGGGCGAACAAGGACGGGCGGATGTACACGAGTTTGAAGACGGCGTTGAAGCATTCGAACCTCCAGGATTTTATGAACCGTGGTCAGCAGACTGGGGCGGGGCAGGGGGGCTTAGCGGTCTCTGAGCTTGAGCGTCGGAATCAGCAGGTTCATGACACCTTGGTGAGCGAGGTGTTTGGCAGCAGTGGGGTCATGTGATGCAGCGTGAGGATTTCAAGGAATACTCAGAGATTTTGATGCAGCTTTGCGATGCTTTTGGGAAGGAGTACACGGTTTCCCGGGGCAAGGCATATTGGTTGGCTTTGTCGGATTTGTCCCTGGAGGAGTTTCGTTTGGCTTCGGTGAAGTGTTTGCGTGAGTGTCGTTTCATGCCGGCCCCGGTGGAGATTCGGGAGGCGGTGGATATTATTCCGGCTTACGACCGTGCTTTGTTGGCTTACGGTGTGGTTCGGGAGAAGGTTCGTTTGGTGAGTGCTGACGAGAGCGTTGATTTTGATGATGTGTTGATCAATGCGGTGATTAACAAGAGCGGCGGTTGGGCGGAGTTGACCCGTCGGACGGGTCCTCAGTTGGACATGTTCCGAAAGTCTTTTGTGGAGTTGTACAAGTGCTACATGAAGAATGGGATTTCCCAGGAGGACGCGCGTCATTGTGTTGGGCTTGAGGAGGCTCGCAATCGTCATTTGGTGGATTCGGGGCAGGCGGAGTTATCGGTACGGCGTTTGGAGACGGGTCTCCCTCCTCACCGGGATGGTTTGGTGACGATGAACGTCGGGGCTCTTTTGGCGGGAGTTGAATCCCCCGAGGCCAAGCAGTTGAATTAGAGAAGGGTTTGGGATGATGGATTTCGAGAGCGTCAGCAATAACAGTCGCCGATTGCCTCCCCACGACACGAGCGCGGAGCGCTCGGTGCTTGGGGCGATGTTATTTTCTTCGGATGCGGTGGTGGATGCTTTTGGGGTGGTGGAGCCGTCTCATTTTTACCGTTCGGGTCACGCGAAGATTTTCACCGCGATGCAGGCTCTTTTTGAGCGCAACGACCCGATTGACGAGGTGACGGTTCAGGCATGTTTGCGTGAATCAGGTGAGCTGGAGGCGGTTGGCGGGGTAAGTTTTTTGGCTTCGTTGGGGGACGGGGTGCCTTCGGCGGCGAACGTTGGGCATTACGCGCGGATTGTCCGCGAGCAGGCCCTGAAGCGTCGTTTGATAGCCGCGGGGTCGGTGATTGTCTCCAAGGGTTATTCCAACGAGACGGATGTTGAGGAGCTTCTTGACGAGGCTGAGTCGAGCATTTTTCAGATCACAAGCGATAGCGAGCAGCGGGCTTATGTATCGCTGAACGAGACGGTCAAAGATGCGTTTAAGGCGCTGGAGAAGCGCTGTGAGGACAAATCGGCGATAACGGGTGTTCCTTCGGGTTTCACTCGGCTTGACCACATGACAGCGGGGTTTCAGCCTTCGGATTTGATTATTGTGGCCGGGAGGCCTTCGATGGGGAAGACGGCGCTGGCGTTGAACATGGCTCAGCACGCAGCGATTGCTGAGGGCAAGAAGGTCCTGATTTTCTCTTTGGAGATGAGCCGTGACCAGTTGACGATGCGGATGCTTTGTTCCCAGGCGAAGATTGATTCAACGCGCATGCGGGGTGGTTTTTTGGGTGAGCATGATTGGCCCAAGCTTTCTGCTGCGGCGGAGGTTTTATCGAAGGCTCCGGTTCAGCTTGATGACACCGGGGCGATATCCTTGATGGAGGTTCGGGCAAAGTGTCGTCGAATGCAGGCTGAGCTTGGGCTTGACCTTGTGATTATCGATTACCTGCAGTTGATGCAGGGGAAGGTAAGAAAGGATGGTAGCCGCGAGCGAGAAATCTCCGAAATCTCTCGGGGCTTGAAGGCTCTTGCTCGTGAGGTGAATGTCCCGGTTATTGCCTTGAGCCAGTTGAATCGTGCGCTCGAGCAGCGTCAGGACAAGCGTCCTATGCTCAGTGATTTGCGCGAGTCAGGCGCCATCGAGCAGGACGCGGACGTCATCGCGTTTGTTTATCGGGACGAGTATTACAACCCTGAGAGCGAGGACCGCGGCATGGCGGAGATTATCGTCGGCAAGCAGCGAAACGGCGCCACGGGCAATATCAAGCTCAACTTCCTGCAGGAATACACCAA
>JAZAIZ010000237.1:0-20961 GCA_036230545.1 Myxococcota bacterium | reverse complement strand
CGATCGATCTGCACAAAGCGCTTGCGACCCTCCGGGGTGTCTTCGTAGGCGGGCACCCAAAAGAGCGACAGCCCTTTCAACCCCGAGAACGCGTCCTCTACGCCGGCCTCCGGCTCCTCCGAACGGGCGATCACCACATGATGCCGGCCATTGCCCGAGGTGATAAAGCACTTCTCTCCCGTGAGAAACCAGTTGCCCTCCTCGTCCTGCTCCGCTTTCATCGTCAGGGCCGCCATATCGCTGCCGGCGTTGGGCTCAGTGATGTCCATGGAGCCCCAGTCTTTGCCGGCCATGATCTCATCAATGACCTCTTGAAAACGGGTGGACGTAATCTCCAAGGTCTCCGGATCAAACTCCGTGCTACCCTCCAGCACCGAATACATCAGCAACACAAGGCCGATCCCACAGTGGAACGCGAAGTGAGTCATCATGGAGACGTCTCCCCGGGCGATGAGCTCACTGCTGATCATATAAAGCATGGTCGGCGCGTTCATTCCCCCAAGCTCCCGGGGAAACGAGATGGTGTGCAGGCCCAGCTCGCCGATCTGACGGAAAATCTCATCCATCTCCGGCGCCAGAGCCACCTCGCCATCAACAACGGTGTTGTGAACCCGATCAACGGCGGCCGCGCGGGGCGCGATCTCCTCCGCCACAAAGTTGCCAACCATGCTGAGCACTTCGATGTAGAACTCTTTGGCCTCTTCGACGCTCTTAAAACCACCCTCGGAGGTGAAATCCCGCTCCACGGCCTTCACCACGGGCTCCCAGTTGATCGCCTTCTCGATATAAAATCTCAGGTCTGCGTTGTCTTCATAGAAATTTGCCATCTTGGATACCTTTCAACTTAAAGGGAGGGTCGCTGGACCGCGTCCACGTCGATTTGTTTTTTAGGGCGGGGTAAGAAAAGGCTCCGCTGAGCAATGCGCATCATCTCATCCACATAACGCTCAAGCTCGGTTCTCTCTTCACCCCCATGTTCGCTGCGCAGAAACGCGCTCATGGTCCCAAAGGTCGCCAGGCCGGACACCACCAGCGTCGCGATGTGAAGAATATAGGTTTCGGGATCCAGCGCGGGATCAACCGAGCCCAGCTCCTGCCCCTCTTTGATGTAGTCGCGAATCACCGCTGACCAGACCTGAGAGTGATGGTTGAGAACACGACGCATCTCCTCCGGCCGGTCAAGCACCTCCCGCAGCAGCAACCGCGCCCGATCCGGCTCCGCGGCGAAAAACTCAACCACAGCCCGAATCACCGCCTCAAACCTCCCCCGCCCATTGCTGGCCGCCAACATCACGCCGGGCAGCACCTCATTCCACCCGCTCACCAGCTCCTCAATGAGCTTCTCGTGCAGGAGCTCCTTACTGGAGAAATGGTAAAGCAGAGACTGCTTTCGAATCCCCACCGCGTCGGCGATGGCCTGAATGGAGGTGGCCTCAAAGCCCCGGGCCGCCGCGAGGTGCATAGCCTCACTCAGGATTCTGTCTCGCACGGAGGGTCCTTCCGCGGCGCTCACTTTTGTTTTTGCCATCATCCCGACACCCTGTCCGATTTAGAGGGGCCGCTGCCTACCATGTGGTAGGTCCGGGAGACAAATAAATTGTCTGCCCCCTCCCCTTCTGTCCTGGAGTCCGAATGATTAAGCCATGCACTAACGAGGACTTAATCCCCCCCTGCCTTCCCCGGGCAAAGGCCCTCCCGCCCCTTTACGTTCCTCATCCGAAGCGCTATCAGGGGCCCCGATTGCGACTCAGGCGCCCGCCAAAAAGGAGCGGGACAGCACCAAAGCTCCCCGGGCGCCTGCCCCAAACGGTCCCCAAGACCGTCGCTAACTCCAAAAGAGAGGCCTGTGCCGGCTTCTCATGCAGGCAGGTTGATGGACAACGAGATTCGATACGATTGGACCCTGGAAGAAGTCGAGGCCATTTACCACCGTCCCCTGCTGGACCTGGTCTTTGAGGCCGCGCGGGTTCACCGCGCCCACCACGATCCCCAGGACATTCAAAAATGCAGCCTGGTCTCCATCAAAACCGGCGCCTGCCCCGAGGACTGCAAATACTGCTCCCAAAGCTCACGCTACAACACGGAGCTGGAGCGGGAGCCCCTCATGGAGCTCGAAGACCTCATGACCAGCGCCAGGCAGGCCAAGGCTCAGGGGGCCAGCCGCCTCTGCATGGGCGCCGCCTGGCGCAGCGCCAAAAAGGGGCGCGAGTTTGACACGGTGCTGGAGATGGTTCGTCGCGTCAGCGACGAGGGCCTCGAGACCTGCGCCACCCTGGGGATGCTGGACGAAGAGCAGGCCCAACAACTCAAAGAGGCCGGTCTCGACACCTACAACCACAACCTCGACACCTCTCCGGAGAACTACGCCAACATCATCACCACCCGCACCTGGGAAGATCGCCTGACCACCCTGAAGCACGTGCGCAACGCCGGCCTCAAGGTCTGCTGCGGCGGCATCATCGGCATGGGCGAGTCCGACACCGACCGCTGCTCGCTCCTGCAAACCCTCGCCGGATTTAATCCCCACCCCGAGTCCCTCCCGGTGAATCGCCTGGTCCCGGTCGCGGGGACCCCCCTTGGGGACACCAAGCCCGTGGACGACTTTGACCTCATCCGCACCATCGCCACAGCCCGCATCCTCTGCCCCAAAACACGGGTGCGCCTCTCGGCAGGCCGCAAAGCCCTCTCCAAAGAGAGTCAGGCCCTCTGCTTTCTGGCCGGGGCCAACTCCATCTTTTTTGGGGACTCGCTCTTAACCACCCCCAACAACGAGCCCAGCGAGGACGCGAAGCTCTTTGACAGTCTGGGGATCGACTCCATTCATGTTGCGTGACAACGCCCCCACCGAGCGCTTTGTGCAAGAGCTGCAAAGCGGCCTGAACCAACGCGAAGCGGCGGGACTGTTGCGCTCGCTGGTCTCCCCCGAGGGGGTCGACCTCACCTCCAACGACTGCCTGGGCTACAGCCAGGCCCCTGACCTGAAGTCGGCAGTGCAGCAAGCGGTGGAGCGTTTTGGTAGCGGTTCAGGAGCCTCCCGGCTCCTGCGGGGCAACCACCCCTTCCTCCAGGAAGCGGAGCAGGAGCTGGCGAGCTTCTCCCAGCGGGAGGCGGCCCTGCTCTTCTCCTCTGGCTTTGCCGCGAACGTGGGGCTCTTCAAGGCCCTCACCTCCTCCGACGACCTCCTCCTCTCCGACGAGCTGAATCACGCCAGCATCATCGACGGCATGCGCCTGGCCCCGGCAAAGCGCGCCGTCTTCCGTCACCAGGACCTGTCCCATCTTGAGACACTCCTGCGAGAGCAGACTTTTCATCGCGCGTTCATTGTCACCGAGAGCCTCTTCTCCATGGATGGAGACCTCACCGATCTGGTAGCGCTCTGTCACCTCGCCAAGCGCTACGAAGCCATGGTGATCGTCGACGAGGCCCACGCCACCGGGGTCTTTGGGACAAGGGGCTCTGGACTGGTCGAGGCCCTGGGCCTTGAACAGGAGGTGCTTTGCACCCTGCACACCGGGGGAAAAGCCCTGGGAGTGGGCGGCGCCTGGATCGCGGGGGACGCTCCCCTCATACGTCACCTCGTCAATCACGCCCGATCCTTTGTTTACTCCACCGCGCCCATTCGGGCCCTCGCTTGCGGACTGCAAGCCGCGGTCCGCACGCGACGTGCCGAGGCCGCACCTGCAAAAGCGCTCCTGGAACGCGCGCGCTGGTTTCGCGGCCAGCTCAAGGAGCGGGGCTTTGAGATCCTTCGCAGCGAATCCCACATCATCCCCGTGGTCCTCGGCGACAACGAGCGGGCCCTGCAAATCGCGAGCGCCCTGCAAGCAGACGGATTTGATGTCCGAGCGGTGCGCCCCCCCACGGTAGCGGAGGGAAGCGCGCGCCTGCGCATCACCCTGAGAACATCCCTGAACCTCACCACCCTTGAGCGCTTCCTTGAGCGTTTGAGCGTTCACCACCAAGGAATGACCCCATGAAGGGACTCTTTATCACCGGCGTCGACACCGAGGTCGGCAAAACCGTGGTCTCCGCCGCTCTGATGGCCGCCGCTCCACAACACACCCGCTACTGGAAACCCGTGCAAACCGGAAGTCCCACAGACTGCGACACCCGTGAAGTCCAGCGACTCGCCGGGCTCGCCCCCCACCGAGTGCTGGACGCCGGCGCCCGCTACGCGCTCCCCGCCTCACCCCACTACGCGGCGGCGCAGGAAAATGAGACCATCGACGTCCAGAGCGTCATCCGTCAGGGACAAGAAGCCCACAACGCCACCACCACCTGGGTCGTCGAAGGGGTGGGCGGCCTCATGGTGCCCCTAAACTCCCAGGTGCTGCTGCCGGCCTTGATTAAAGCCCTTGAGCTCCCCTGCATCGTGGTAGCCTCCACCCGGCTTGGCACCATCAACCACACGCTGCTGACCACCCGCCAGCTCGAGGCCGAGCGCATCCCCACCCTCGGCATCCTCCTTGTGGGCGATGAAGATCCCTCGGCGCTCTCAGCCCTCCAGGACCATTCCCCCTTTCCTGTCCTGGCGACCCTCCCCCGCTTGCCCGAGGTCACCCCCGCGGGCGTCCACAGCATGGCAGCTCAATTGCGCGGGGTCACCCCCATCACCGACGCGCTCCAGGGAGTCACCCCATGAGCAGCCTTCAGCACCGAGATCAACAAGTCATTTGGCACCCCTTCACCCAGGCCGCCACCGCGAAGGCCCCCCTTGAAGTGGTGAAAGCCCAGGGCCCCTGGCTTGAGCTTAGCGACGGGCGCAGGATTCTCGACGCCATCTCCAGTTGGTGGACCAACCTGCACGGCCACAGTCATCCCGCCATCGCCAGCGCCATCGCCGAGCAGGCCCGCGTGCTTGACCACGTTATCTTCGCCGGCTGCACCCATCCCCTCGCGGTGGAGGTCGCAGAGCGGGTCATCGGGCTCGCCCCTAAGGGCCTCACTCGCGTGTTCTACTCCGACAACGGCTCCACCGCCGTCGAAGTTGGCCTGAAAATGGCTTTTCAATACTGGCAGCAAAGAGGCCGCCCCGAGAAGCAGGGCTTTATCGCCCTGGAGCACGCCTACCACGGAGACACCCTCGGGGCGATGTCCGTGGGAGATCCCAACGAATTCGTCGCGCCCTTTCGCCCCCTGCTCTTTGACGTCCACCACATCCCAACCCCCGACCACGAGCACACCAGTGAGGCCTGTCTACAAGCCCTGCAGACCCTCCTTGAGACCGAGGGGCACACCCTCGCGGCCATGATCATCGAGCCCATGGTTCAGGGGGCCGGCGGCATGCGCATTCAGCCACCGGAGTTTCTCGCCGGCCTCGCCGCCCTCTGCAAAAAATACGACGTCCTCCTCATCGCCGATGAGGTCATGACCGGCTTCGGGCGTACCGGAAAAATGTTCGCCTGCGAGCACGCCGACGTCACCCCCGACATCCTGTGCATTGCCAAAGGACTCACCGGAGGGGTGGTGCCCCTGGCGGCGACTCTCACCCGGGAGTCGGTCTACGAGGCGTTTCTTGGGGAACAAACCCAGCAGGCATTTCTGCACGGGCACAGCTTCACCGCCAACCCCATCACCTGCGCTGCGGCCGTGGCGAGCCTCAAGCTCATCGAGGAGGAGGACATTCTCCAAAAGGTGGCGCACATCACCGCGGTGTACCAGGAGCGACTGCCCAAATTGCGTCAACACCCCCGAGTCCGCGAGGTCCGCTGGCTTGGCTCCATCGGAGTCGTCGAGTTGCATCCCCTCACCTCCGAAGGGGGCTACCACGACCCGGCCTCGGCCAACCTCCGGGAGCGCTTTCTTGAACACGATGTGCTGATTCGCCCCTTGGGCAATGTCGTCTACGTACTTCCGCCCTACGTGACCCCCCCTGCAGAAATCCATCGTATTTTCGACATTCTGGAGAGCCTCCTCCCCCCCGCGTGAGCCTCAGGCCCTGCCTCCTCCAGCAGATTCACGGTCCTTTACTCGTAATGTTTGGTCATACCATGTACAATAAGGGGTATTGACAAAACGTTTCATTGGTACTACCAAATAAAACGTCTGCTGGAGGCTTCGAATGTCTGACTCTGTCACAAGTGATCTCATAGCACCCCCTCATCAAAGCAATGAGCCCGACACCAAAGGGCAAAAAGAGCGCGCCTCAGACGCCGTCGCCCGTCGACTGCGCTCGGACATTATCACGGGCCGACTCCCGGCGGGTTGTCGATTGCTCCCTGAGCGCAAGCTCGCCCAGGTGCTGGGTGTCTCCCGGGTGACGGTTCGCTCAGCCATCGCCACCCTGCTCTCCGAACAACTCCTCGACGTCCGTCGCGGCTCGGGCATCACGGTGCTTGATTTCCGTGACAGCTCCAACGTCGACATGTTTGAGTGGCTCATCAACGTCGCCAGCCAGGACAAGAAAAAGCTCTATCAGGTTTTTAAACAGGGCGTTCAAATGCGCCGCTTTGTGGCGATTCCCACCCTCTTCAGCGCTGCCACCAGAGCCACCGATGACTTCCGTATCGAGCTGCACCGAATGATCGAAAAGCAACGGGCGCTCTTTCACGATTCCGAAGCCTACTCCCTCGGCGATTGGGAGATCTCACGTTTTATCGCGCGCCAGGCCGACAACCTCATGATCGAAATTCTCCACAACAGCCTCAAGCGCACCGTCCTGAATCGGGTCGACCTGCTTGCCGCGTTTATCGGCCCCCCCGAAGAGCACTTCGAAGGCTACGCCATGATCGTAGAGCTCTGCAGCCAGGGCCCCGAGATCACCGAGAACCTGCAGGTACGTCAACAGGCCGCGCTCTTAATCGAACAATTTGAAGCGAAAGGGCTTGAGCGCGCACGACGCTATATTCAGGGTCTCCCCGACACTCCCGCCCCCAGCCACCCATCGGATTTATTCCAGAAAGGCAAGTAGGTGTGAAACGCTGGCTCGTCCGAAGAACCCTCGAATCCATCCTTCCCTCCACCGACGAGCTGCCGGGCCTCTCCGAAACAGAGCTTGAGGCGTTCCTCGATCAATTTAATCGCGACGCGCCCCCCATCATGAAGGTCGCACTCACCGGAGCGGCGGCCGCCTACAACCTCGCCACCCCAATCACCGTCGGCCTGCCTGTGCCCGCGGTGCTGCTCCCCAAACGCCTCCTCAACCTTCACGCGGAGCGCGCCGCCTACCATCGGCTCTACATGCTCCGACAAACGGTCCTGCTGCTCAAAACCGTAGGGGGCATGTGCTGGGGCGCCGATCCTGACATTCGAGCCCAACTCAACCTCGACCCCTACGCCTCCGATCCAGGAACGTGGAAGCAAACATGAGCCACATCTCCTATCAGCCTCCCGGTGCCTCCCTTGAACTCGATTGTGATTACGTCGTCGTCGGATCCGGCGCGGGGGGCGCAACGGTTGCCCTTGAGCTCGCCCGCGGAGGCGCCTCGGTGGCCATGGTGGAGGCGGGCCCCTGGCGAGATCCCAAGGACTACCCCAGCACCATGTACGGCGCGCTTCGGGACCAATTCGACAACTTCGGTTTAACCGTCGCCCGAGGAAAAGCCATCTGGCCAGTCATTCAAGCACGCCTGATGGGGGGCACCACGGTCATCAACTCCGCCATCGTCGTGCGGACCCCCGGTGATATCTTTGAAGAGTGGCGACGGGACCACGGGGTCTCCGATCCGCAGATGGCCGACGCCGTGTGGCATTACCAGGACGAGATTGAGAATGAGCTGCACGTGGTGAAGGTCCCCACCCGATCTCGGGGAGCCTCCAACCGCCTCGCGGGGCTCGGCGCCAAACGCATGGGCTTTGAATCCCACGTTATCTCCCGCAACGCCCGAGCCTGCGAGGGCATGGGGCAATGCCTGCAGGGCTGCCGCAACAATCGAAAGCAAAGCACCAACGTCAATTATATCCCCGAGCTCCTTGAGCGTGGCGCAACAGTGCTCTCCTGTGCTCCGGTGCACAAAGTCACCTTCGAAGGCCGCACCGCCTCCGGAGTCACCGGCAGATTCATCCACCCCACCTCCCGCAAAAAGGGCGCACGTTTTTTCGTCCGAGGACGCAAAGCGGTGGTCATCGCTGCCTCGGCGACCCACTCCCCCGCCCTCCTGCAACGCTCCGGGGTGCGCAGCAAGGCCCTCGGAAAATTCTTTCGAGCGCACCCGGGCACCGGGGTCCTCGGATGCTACCGCGACCCCGTTGACATGACCACCGGCGCCACCCAGGGCTGGGCCAGCTCCGCCTTTCGCAGCAACCCGGGCTACAAACTCGAGAGCCTCAGCCTGCCCCTCGAGCTCGTCGCCGGCCGACTCTCCGGTGCCGGCACACAGCTCACCCAGCGCCTCACCGAATACGGTCACATGGCCATGTGGGTCGCAGCGGTGCGGGCAGAGACTCGGGGGACGGTCCACAATGGCCTGGGAGACCAGCCCGTGGTTCGCTACAGCATCACCCACAACGACATGATCCGCATGCGGGACGGCGCCTGTCGGGTGGCCAGCATGCACTTCGCGGCCGGCGCAGACGCCATCATCCCCGGAGTCATGGGCCTCCCCTTCAAGCTGCGGGCCGACCAGCTCGATGTCCTGCGGCACGCGCCCCTCGAACCCCAGCGGTGGACCGGGATCCTCTCCCACCTCTTTGGGGGCTGCGTGATGGGCCAACACCCCGAGACGTCAGTGGTCAACCAAAATGGCCGTGTGCACCACTACGACCGCCTCTACGTGGCCGACGCCTCAGCCCTCCCCACCACCCTCGGCGTAAACCCCCAACACACCATCATGGGGCTGGCCAAATATCGGGCAGCCCAACTCCTTGAAGCCTCCTGCTGACCCCACCGGGCTTCCCCTCCCGGGGGCCTTTACCCCTAAACTGTCTCACAAAGCTCCCCCCGGGTATATTCGAGGCTTTTTCCTTGCAGGGGGCCTTAAATCTTCGATATACGCCCACTCGTTCTAAAGGGCGGAGTGTTCATTCATCGATGAAAAATCCCAGGCGATAGTCAGGGATGTGACCGCCAACCACACTGGAGACCGCTGGCCTGATTTCTTGCGTCCCCTTGGGGGAAGAAGGTCAACGAGATCCTGAGCTAAGGAGCTGACAATGCGTTTTCAATGGCTGACCAGCGCTGTCCTGGTCGTGATGTTCACCCTGGGTGGTTGTGGCGATCCCGCCCGAACCAGCAACACCCGGACCGAAACCCCTGAGGTGCCTGCAACCCGAGAGGCTCCCAAGAACACCACCGTCCCCATGGGAACCGGCGCCATGGCCTTGAGCGCAGATGGGCTCTTTAAACTGCACATCCCCCCCAACGGCTTCAGTGATGTCGTGGTCGTCTCCATTCAAAAGCAGCCCGAGGCTCCCACTCCCGCCATCGGCGTGACCCCCTCCTACCGGGTCACCTGGAGTCCCAAGAGCGCCACCATTACCCCAAGCACTCCCGCCACAGACACCCAGGCCGCTGTGAACATCGAGTTCAGCGCCTATTATTTTATGTCCCCTGAAGAGGTCGAGGCCACTGGCGAAGCCAACCTGGCTCAGGGCCTGCGCACTTCCACCACCGGGGATTACGTCCACCTCACCCCGGGCGCCTACGACGCCGAGAAGGGTTATTTTAAAGCGTCCATCTCCACCAATCTCCTGCACGCCACCGAAGATGGCCTCGCGGGCGACTTCGCCGCGGTGAACCTCTCCCTGCTTGAGACCTGCATCTGCGACACCGACGCCGAGGCCTGTGACCCCGGCTGTGTCTGCGACACGGTCTGCACCAATCCTCCCCCCACCACCCACACCAACACCTGCGAAGCCGACGAGTGGCAATGCAACAACGGACAGTGCATCCTCGCCGGCTATGAGTGTGACATCTCCGTTGACTGCGACGACGGCTCCGACGAAGACAGTCACTGCCCCACCACCGATCCCAACCCAGGCAGCGGCACAGGCACTGGCTCGAGCAATGTCTCCCCCGACACCTATGAGCCCGACAACACCTACGGACAGGCGACCCCTATCGAAAACGGCGCCACCCAAACCCACAGCCTCTCCAGCGGCGACGTCGACTTCGTCACCTTCACCCTCGCCGAAGCCAGCGATGTGATCCTCGAGACCTCCGGCACCACGCCCGGAGACACCCGGCTCTGGCTCTACAACGAGAGCCACGACCAAATCGCCTACAACGATGACGGCGGGGTCAGTATGTACTCCAAAATTCACGCGACCCCCCTGCCAGCTGGCGTCTACTACGCCAGCGTCACCGGCTTCTCGGGCATCACGCAGATTCCGAGCTACACCCTCTCCTTCACGGCCGCCGTCCCTCTCGACCCGGCCCCCGCCGACCTGCACCTCTCGTGGAACACCGAGACCGAAAAACTAATCGCCACCTGGACCGAGAGTTCCACCGCGGTCTCCTACAATGTCTATTACGACGATGACGCCACCGCGCCCTTTGACCCTGCCCAGCAGGCCAACGAGGGCCCCGGCCCCATCTCCACTACCGAGACCACCCAAAGCCTCAGTGGCTTCGCCATGGGAACCACAGTCTTCGTCACCATCAAGGGCGTTAACGCCGACGGCACCGAGAGCTACGGCACCGAAGTGAAGAGCGTCATGATTCCCCTGGCCGAGGATCCCTACGAGCCTGACAACGCCTTTGAGACCGCTCGCTTCATTGAGAGCGAGGAGCTTCAAACCCGCTCCATCCACGTTGGCGGCGACTACGACTACGTCCGGTTCACCCTGAACCACACCTCAGACGTCACCCTCGAAACCGATGGCCCCGTCAGCGGCGACACGGTCCTCTACCTCTACAACGGTGCCCGACAGCAGATCGCCTACGATGACGCCAGCGGAAACGGCCTATTCTCGCGTATCGCCAATCAACGACTGCCTGCGGGAGATTATTTCGCCATGGTGCGGACCTATTTCGCCAGCTACACCATCGCCACCTACACCCTGAAGGCCACCATCGTCTCCGCCCTCGACGCCCCCACCAACGTGGTCGCGACTCCTGGCGACGGCTCCGTCACCCTCAGCTGGGATCCTGTCGCCACCGCCACCGGATACAAGGTCTTTTATGATGATGACTCCACCGCGCCCTTTGACCCCGCCACAGCGGCAACAGAAGGAGACTCGCCGATCAAAATTGAAGACGCCGGCACCACCTCCCTGACCCTCACCGGGCTCACCAACGAGAGCATCTATTATTTTGCGGTCATCGCCCTCTCCGATACGGGCAAGAGCGAGAAATCCACCGTCGTCTCGGCCATCCCCAGTGAAAACCCCGGTGACCCGAGCGCCGGCGCTCCGGCCGCACCTGCCAACCTCACAGTCAACGCCAATGAGGGCGCCATCGTTCTCACCTGGGATGCCGTAGAAAACGCCACCGGCTACAAGGTCTACTACGACGACGACACGGTCAATCCCCCCTACAGCCCCGGCCGCTTCGCGACTGAAGGCATCTCTCCTCTCCCCACCTCGGAGCCCACCCTCACCCTGCACGGGCTGCCGACGGACATCCCCCTCTACTTTGCGGTGACGGCCTTGAACGGCGTGCATGAGAGCGATTACTCCCTGCAAATCACGCTCACACCCCCTCAGGAGTCAGCCCCGGAAACTGACTCAGAGCCCGAAGAGACTGACTCAGCGTCAGAGCCCGAGTCAGAGACTGAAGCCCCGGAATCAGCATCAGAGACTGACGAGACTGAAGAGACTGAGTCAACGTCAGAGACTGAAGATGCTGAGTCAACATCAGAGGCAGAAGAGACTGAATCCTCTGGTACCTGACAGAATTCTGAATCAACTAAAAGGAGCGCTTAGCGCTCCTTTTTTTTTGTGTGAGTTTTCAAAAACCGCAACAGCGGCCTGCCCTGCGTGGTTTTAAATGCCCATCGCCCGGTCCATCTCCTCAAGCATCTTTTGCATACGCTCAAGCTTCGCCGCGGTCTTCTCCCGCTCGGGATGTCCCCTTCCCATATACTTTAACACCCCCGCCAGCTCCTCGATTCGCGCCGCGAGGTCGAGGCGCTGATCTTCCAAGGACCCCTGCTGCCCGGGCTCTCCAAGGGGCAAGCCTCCTCCACTCCCCGCTCCCGGAGCAGACATACCCGAGGGCTTTTTCCCTTTTTTCACCAGTGAATCACCGTCATCTACACCCATGGCCTCTCCTCAACAAGCTTCCCTGGGTTTAGCTTAATCCATCCCACCAGCAAGTCCAACTATCTCCCCCTTCGGCCCCTCTCCCCAAAAAAAAACGACTCCGTTAGCGGGAGTCGTTTAGAGTGCACACCACCATACCCCGGAGAGCGCTCCATAACGTGCACAGCCCTAAGAAGAGTGACGGCCAAGGCCGACACTCTCCTCGAGTTCATCGGATTTAGTTCATGAAGTCGTGGGCTCGGACAGTCTTGCGACCATTAGCAGCAGCTCGCTTGGCAGCCTGATCGATGAGCCAGTGAATCCACTCATTCAATCCGTCCATCGCGTCACCGCCAACGTTGACGCCGTGAGCTTTCATTGCCTCTTTGGTCTTGCTCAAAACGAGAAGGTTCTCGTTCGACTTGGTTGCTTTTTTCTTAGCCGCTTTTTTCTTGCCTGCTTTTTTCTTTGCAGGGGCTTTCTTAGCGACCTTCTTCTTTGCTTTTTTCTTAGCTGCCATTGTACTTCCTAAATGTGTAAATGATGAAAAAAATCATTCCAGTTGGAAACGTCGAACTACTAGCGAAAACACTGGTGTGATCAAAACACAAAATGCAGTTAAATACAGCTATACAGTTCTTTTTTCACGTTTTTCAGATCCTGGCGTACGTTTCATCCCTCTTTCACGAGTAAGCCACCATCCAAAACAACTCGCGCACCAGTCATCCACGAATTTCCCAACAAATCGATAACCACATTCGCCACTTCAGTGACATTTCCTAAACGTCCCAAAAGATGCAGCTGCGCAAACTCCTCCAGCTTTTTGTCTGTATCCTCTTTCTGCCCTGGCCGCTTCTGATAAATCATCGGTGTGTCCACCATCCCCAGAATAAGCGCGTTGCTGGTCACCTGCTGCGCTGCGCCCTCCACCGCGACCGCCTTCATAAAGGCATCAAGGCCTCCCTTGGTAGCCGAATACACGGGGCTCGTTAGAATGGGGCGCTCCCCCAGCGTCGACGAAAGAAAAACCACTCCCCCTCCATCGCTCATTAATGGCAGGGCCGCCTGAGTTAGCCGAATGGGCGCCATCAGGTTCACCTCCATCTGCTCCACAAGCTGCTCCTCGCTCACCTCA
Organism: Myxococcota bacterium; assembly: GCA_036230545.1. Taxonomy (GTDB): domain Bacteria; phylum Myxococcota; class XYA12-FULL-58-9; order XYA12-FULL-58-9; family JABJBS01; genus CAXGXL01. The sequence continues at coordinate 7,706 of JAZAIZ010000237.1, read as the reverse complement.
GACAGGGGAGCATGACGAAACACACCCGCCCCGTGAACGAGGCCATCAAGCCCCCCCATCGCTCCATGGGCCTCCTGCGCCAGCGCTCTGAATCCGGCGGCATCACGCAGATCATAGGATAAGAAATGCGCTCTCTCCCCATAGCGCTGCTTCAACGCCTCCACCGCACCAAAATCACGCCCCACCAGAGCAACGGAACCTCCGCGCTTAAGCAACTCCTCGGCAAGAGCTCTGCCAATCCCGGAGGTCGCTCCGGTCACCAACACGCGCCGTCGTTTCAAATCCTGCTCACTCATCACGTCTCCTCGAGGGGAAAATAAAACTCACCCTGCGGCAGGGAGAGATCCCCCAGAGGCGTCGGGTCCAAAATTTCGTCCTCGCGAATAAAGGCCGGCCTGTCCACACAAAGAATGACCTGCTCTTTCGCGGAGGGATTGGCGTAGTGATGGGGAAAGCCCAGAGGCCAGGCAAAGGCGCTCCCCGCGCGTACGGGTTCCCCCTGCAACAAGAGTCCATCAGTTAGAATGAGTTCACACTCTTCCATCACGCGATGAACGTGGGTAGGAATCGAACGCCCCGGCGCCACTCGCAAACGATAAACACCACACCCACCCACCTCTGCCACTACGTCCACCAGGCCAAAGTCATTGACCTCCTGAGTGGACTCATACTCGTCGTGCTTTCTGTGCACACACAACGAAGGAAAGGCCCTCCCGCCCAGAGCGTTCTTCTTGGTCAGGGTCAACGTTAACGCTTCGATCTGTGCACGCCCAACCGTCGGTAGCGGCGCCGCCAGAAGGTAGCGGCACAGCACCTCCGCCGCCTCCTCCAAAAGTCTGAACCGACACGACTTCAACAAAAACTCAAGCTCCCCACACAAACGGGCATAATCCACCGAGAGCGCCAACCCACCCCCACCGCCAGCGGGTCGTGTATCAAGAAAGAGTTCCAAATCCAGAGTCAGAGGTTGGGGGGTAATACGCTCAGCAGGGTAAACCCCCACGATGCACTCCACCACCAGGCTCTTTAAACAAATCTTATCCTGCATCATTCTCAAGCGACTGAGCGCCCTCCATCAACCCGTAAAATCTGGCCCGTAGTAAAAGTTCCTCGTCGTGCCAGATAAAGCACCGCTTCAGCGATGTCCTGCTCAGTTCCTGTGGTCTGCATGGGGATCGCCCTCCGAATGGACTCCCGGGCACCCTCATTAAAATCCGGGGGAAACGCCACCGTCCCCGGAGCCACGCCGTTCACACGAATCCCAGGGGCCAGCTCTATGGCCAACACCCGAGTCAGTGCCTCCAGGCCCGCTTTGCTGACAAAATAATGGGCGTACTCCCCATAGGGCCGGGCCACGGCGCTGTCGGTGATGTTAATAACGCAGGCCTCTCCAGAGGCACGTAAAGAGGGCAGAAGCCCCTGGGTAAGAAAAAAGGGTGCCTCGACGTTCACCGCCTGCATCGTCCCATAGGAGGCTGCTGAGATCTCCTCAAAGGCCCCACGCTCGTAGAGCCCTGCGTTGTTGACGAGCAGATCAAGCACCGGGTACTCCGCGCACACGCGCCGAGCCAGCTCCTGCACAGCCTCTCTCTGACTCAAATCAGCCACCACCGCCTGCGCCTCTCCCCCGGCCGCCACGATGGTCTCCACGAGGTCTTCCGCCTCACGCACGGAGCGATTGGCGTGACACACCACGCGGTATCCGGCCTCGGCCAGGGAGAGCGCAATGGCCCTCCCCACTCGAACTCCGGCTCCGGTAATTAACGCAACAGGCACTTTGCCTCCTCCAGGGTTATCCACCCTGCAACCACCCTCTGAACGACATCCCAACACACCCCTGAGGGCGCGTCCCCGGACTCACCAGAGCGGCAGCGTTGAACATCATCGACGTTTGATGGTTATCACGGTTTGACTTGTATGGCAGACACGCCCCCAGGAGCAGCGCTCCCCCTCGGATGGAGTTATGAGCTCCACACCTCCCGCATCCACTCCTCCACGTCGCTGGAGGTTCGGGGAATATCCTGCGACAAGAGCCGTCGGCCGCGCGCAGTCACCACCACATCATCTTCGATTCGCACCCCGATCCCACGGTAGCGGGCCGGGACCGTCAAATCATCGGTTTGAAAATAGAGCCCGGGCTCAATGGTCAAGACCATGCCCGGCTTAAAGGTCGCACTGCGGTAAGCCGCCGGACGGGCGTGGGAGCAGTCGTGCACGTCCATTCCCAGCATGTGAGAGGTCCCATGCAGCGTAAAGCGCTTGTAGAATTGATTCTCCGGCTTGAGAGCCTCCTCCGCCGAACAGGGAAGCAACCCGAGGCGCTCCAAACCGTGAGCCAGAGTGGTCATCGCTGCCCAATGGGGCGCGAGAAACTCATTGCCCGGCTTCACTGCCTTAAACGCGGCCTCCTGAGCTTCCTGCACCAGGTCATAAATCTCGCGCTGCTCTTTGGAGAATTTGCCGCTCATGGGAAGGGTACGGGTGATATCGGCGGTGTAAAGCTCCTCGCTCTCCACCCCCGCGTCCACCAGCAGTAACTCTTTTTTGTTCAAGCGCGCGTCGTTGTCATTCCAATGCAGGATACAGGCGTTGGCCCCTCCCGCCGCGATTACATTGTAGCCAACGTCGTTTCCTTCAATGCGAGCTCTCGCGTTAAACGCCGCTTCAATGTCACGCTCGGTCCTGGCGTGCTTCAGGGAGCGAATGATGTCTTCAAACCCCCGCTTGGTCGCAGCACAGGCCTTCTTGATCGTGTTTAAATCACGGGGGCTCTTAATCAAGCGCATCTCCGAGAGAAGCGCCGAGAACTCCGTGTCCTGCTCTTTCCGGCGGGGAAGCTGCTTGTCCAGCTCAGGATCGACCCCTCGTACGAGGCGGTGCTTTCCGTTGGCCTTGACCTCCTTGAGGAATGCCTTCAGCTCCGAGAGGGGCTGACAGCGATCCACCTGATAGCGCTCCTTGCTTTGCTCAATGCCAAGACGCGGCCCCACCCACAGCTCGCCTTTGTGGCGATCGGTGAAGAAGGTAGGATCGGAGCGCCCAGGGTTGGGCTCAGCGAAGAGAATCGAGGTGTGGCCACCGCGGGACTTTGGCTTTAACACCAGCACGCAGTCAGCCTCGTTGTTGCCAGTGAGAAAGAAAAAATCGGTCCCAGGCCGAAATCGAAAGTTGGTGTCGTTGGCGCGCACCTTCTCATGCCCGGTCGGAATCACCAGGGTCTCGCCCTTAAAAAGGCCCGAGAGCTGGCGACGACGCGCGGCGAACTCCTCAAACCCCTTTACCCGGGAGGGCATCCTGCGAGAGGACGCTTTCCAGCCCTGCATCATAAACTCAAGCAGCGCGGGAGGGTTGGCGATGTCATGGGATGCCTTCCCTGCGGTTTTCTTCTTCGCGGGGGTCTTTTTGGAGGGACGGGGAGTCTTGTCTTTTGTCTGAAATGTCATGCGCATCCTGCTATCAACAGAAACCTCAATGGGCAACCAAAGAACACTCTCTTCCCCTATTCTACCGCATCGCGCTCCCCCCCGCCCCCTGTTTCAAAAGCCGCCTGAAACCAGCCCCTTCCCTCTCACTGAACTCCCCCTGGCTGCTTCAAATGTCTCCCGAAGGGAATAAAGCGAATATATTCTCTCCACCCTCCGTCCTACTGGACGACAACAACCCCTCACCACTGAATGATTTCGGGACAAAGCGGTGCTCCTCATGCTCTTTTCGCTTCTACAGACCGACCCCTCTGCGCTAAACACGCCTCCCACAGGAGAATTGTCATCGTTCAAACATGCTCGTTTCCCCTCGAAGAATTTTTCTGTACCCGCCGCGGCGTTCCGTCTATTTTCACAGCACCAAACCCTTTAGCTCCCCTGAGTTGACGCAACCATGATCACTCCCCTGCTTCTCACCGGCCTGCTCTTCACCGCCGCCGGTCCCTCCGCCGAAGAGACCCTCGACCACGCCAGCGACGCGCTCCTCAGAGGCCTCCTTGGCTCGGCGCAGCTCTCTCTGCAGGAGGCCGTGCGATTGGACCCCGACAACCTCGACGCGCTCCTCGCCCTTGCCCTCCTGGAGCTCGACACCGAGGACTATCAAAGCGCGATTCCCCACCTGCGAAGAGCTCTCAGCCTCGACCCCTACAACGACGACGCTCGGGTCGATCTGACCCTGGCGCTCTGGCGCCAGGGAGACCTCGGGGGAGCCCGGGAGATTCTCAGCCAGCTCGTAGCCCGTCACCCCGAGTGGGAGACCACCGTCGAACTCAAAGAACAACTCGACGCCAACCAACCCGCGCCACCCCTCCCCTCCCCCTGGCAGCGCGCCATGCACGTGGGAATGTCGGCGGGCTACGACTCCAACATCGGCCTCAAATCCGCCGCGGTCGCGGTCAGCAATCAGAGCGCCCCGCTGCTCAACCTCGACGCCTCCCTGGCCCTGCTCAACACCCGACGAACCCGCCCCTTCTCTCTCTATGCCCACGCGGCCACCAGCGCGCTGCTTGGCGACCAGGACTCCGCCCTCACCGATTACCTCCCCACCCTCGCGGGGCTGACCGCCATCGCCAGAACCTTCTCCGGCCGATGGGACTCTGCCTTCCAGCTCAACTACTCGGAGATCTTCACCTCGTTCACCACCTACAATCCGCGGCTCATCAACCCCATCGCCACCACTGAAACGGCCCTGCCCGGCGCCCAGACCCTCCGCCTCCTGGCAAGCGCAGACCTTCGCTTCCACCAACAGAGCGAAATCAAAGAGGACTACACCCTGCAGGTCGCGGTGCGAGACACCCTGCACCTCGACCGAGGCAGGCTCGCCGTCCAGGGCTTCGCGCGACGCAATCTGGGACAATCCACCGCCACCGATCCCACCCTGGCCGCCGCCGAAATCATCGACTTTGTGGAGTGGGGCGCCTCCCTCTACGGCGACCTGCGCGTCAGCGTCCCGGTGGTGGTCTTTGGAATCCTCGACGCCCAACAACGCGACCTCGCCCTGAGCGACTCTCAGGAAACCACCCTCTCCGCCCAGCTAGGGGCGCGTTGGGAATTTGACGAGTTCGCCCTGCACGCCCAATACGCTTATCAAAAAAATGACAACACTCAAGCAGACTCCTATCGGGACTTTGAGCGACATCAGGTTCAGATTGGGATCCGATACTGGCTGGAGTAGGAACACACCATGACCCTCGGAACACTCCTTGTACTCTCCATGCTCACCAACCCCGTGCTCGTGGTGAGCGTGCGCGGACAGGTGGAACTTGAAGCGAGCCCCACCAACCAACCCGTGACCCGTTTTATGAAGATCCCCGAAGGCTCCACCCTCATCACCCAGGACAACGCCTACCTCAGCCTGCGCTTTGAGAGCGGGTCACTCTTGAGGGTTGGCCCCAACAGCAAGATTGAGCTTCAGGAAATGACTCAACAAAACCCAGCAGGAAACCGCAGGGAGAATATCCGACTGCTCTTTGGACGCGTGTGGGCCCGGGTCATGAAGCTCGTGGGCAAAAACGCCAAATTTGAGGTTCGAACCCAACACGCCGTCGCCGGGGTCCGCGGCACCGCCTTCTGGGCAGCGAGCGATCCCACCGGCGACTCATTCGTGGTCGACTATGGAGCCATTGAGCTGACCCAGGCAAAGACCCCTGCCATAACCCTCAGGGGTAGCGGCGCCACCGCCATGGCCGACACCCTTGCCTTCTCCCGAGAGAAACGGGCCACCCACCATCAGCTGCAAAAGCTGCGCTCCAAAACCGGCGGCGAGCGCATGGCAGCCATCGGTGACCTGCGAGAGACGGTACGCAGAAAGCGCCCCGCCAGGGCCACCCCTTCCAAACCCAAGCGACGCCCCACCCCAACAAAGTTTAATCCCGACGAGGTAAGCTCCACAAAGCCCGAAAGCGAACTGGGCAACACCCGGGATAAGAAGGCGCGCATCCGGGTCAAAATCAGGGGACTCTAACCCCAAAACCGCTCTCCCCTCTCCTTAGCTCACCGGCCCCTCCAGTGCTTGATTCCTCAACCCCCGGGGGAAAAAACCACTCTCCTGCGGCCTCCATCGTGCACCCCTGCAATTGGTCCCACCAATAAAGGCCAATCAGCAACCATTCCACTGAATTGTCGATACATTAGCTAAGCCAACCACAGCCCCTTGGGCTGACCACACAAGAGAGCCATTATGTCAGCAATTCTTCCCTTAACTCCCCGTGTTGCCATCCCTTCCCCTGCGAACCTTTCCCCAGGAAACGACACCCCTGTCCACGCAGAATCCACACCCTCAACCACCGCGGCTGGCCATACCGAGCAAAGTCCTATTGCAAACGACTCCCTCGCCCCCTCCATCCCCGAAGGACTCACTGCTGCACAAACCGCTGGGCTCGTGGGTTTTCTTCGAAACAACGCCATCGAGAGCGTTCGAGACCGAGATCTCTACGGGCCTCTCCTGCAAGAAGCCACCATCAACCCCTACAATCCCATGGGGCACACCAACCTGGATCCATCCACGTTTCGCTTAAAGCTCGACGACGCCCCGGCTCCAAAGGAGATCTCCGAGGCGCTCCGCGATTACTACCGGGGACAATATGATCTGAGTGGTTTTAAGCAAGACCTTGGAAGCAGCCTCAATGAAGAGACCGCCATCTTTGTGAATGCCTTACCAGACGACACCGCCGGGCTCTCCGACCAGGCAAAATACGCAGCGCTCATCCAGGGGATTCAAACCCGCTTTCAACAAGGCGGATACGTGTACGGCACCGACAGCGATACCGGAGACGGTCGGGAGTATTGGTCTACACCGACGGAGACCATCGCTGACAACGGACAGGGCATTGATTGTGAAGATTTTTCGTTTATGGCCCAGCATTACGGCGAAGCCGGGCTTGAAGAGCTCGGGCTTGGGGGCTCCTTTCAGGTCCACGTAGGCTTGGTAAACGGAGAGTCCGACCGTGGCCACGCCATCTGCGTCTATCACGCCGAGGACGGCAACCAATACGTGATTGACGGCACCATGTTCAGCAGCGGAGGTGGCTCCCCCGGGAAAATTTACACCATCGAGGAATACACCGAGGCAACCAACTTCGAATGGGACACCGCTGACGTGACCGCGGCGCAGCAGGCCCCCATGGACATGGAGCCCGGTTTTTTCTCCGAAACGATGGGCTTCTTCAGCACCCCGCGCCCGGCGCTGGGCGACCTCAGCATTCTTCAACTTGGGGCGTTAGTCCTTGGCCCTCTTAGTGTTCTCGGAGACCTCTTCAAGCTTCGCAAGGAGCACCGGGGAGTCGCTCGGGATAACGCCCTCACCAAAGAGATCAAAGCTCGGGGCCTGCAAGGGACCAACCGCGACGCGGATTACCGCAAGAGCAAGAGAACAGACGCGGGGATAAAGACCATCCTCGATACGGGACGTTATATCACCCTTTGGGTTGTGGCGGCCGGGGTAGGAATCACCACAGCTCCTCTGGCCCTGCTTGCCTTTGCTGCGGCTCGCTTCGCTCAGCAAGCAACCGACGAGGATGGCCGAGGGGCGAAAAAAGCCGGGATCTACAACGCTCTAAAGAGCGCAGCGACCACATCGGCCCCCTCTCTTGAGAAATGCAGCCCTGCAGTGAAACACCTTCTTGAGCCTAGAATCGAATACAAATTACAAAACTCCCGCGTGTTTGGGTCCAAGATTTTTCGCGCAATAAAGTCCACAGTCCTGCTCGGAGGGTTTGTCAGCTG
>JAZAIZ010000236.1:0-16571 GCA_036230545.1 Myxococcota bacterium | reverse complement strand
ACATCCCAGGGCTCGCGAGTCCACTTACTGGACGGGGGCACCGTGTCGAGGTGACTATTGAGCAAAAGTCGCGGCGCGCCCCCCTGTGCGGGGCGGGCGATCACGTTACGCTCGAGGGTGTCCACCTCAAGACCGTGACGCTGAAGGTACTGGGCCACAAAAGCCACGATCTCCTCTTCAGAGCCCGACACCGAGGGAATACCCACCAGCGCCGCGTGCAGCTCCAGGATATCTGCTCTTGAGAGATGACTCATGAACTCTCCCCCACAACGAGTTCGACGTCGTCCACACTCGACACCACCATGGTGCCCGAGCCCTCGTTGGTGAACACCTCCGCGAGCAGGCTGTCCTGGACGCGAAACGAGATCAAATGCACCCGCGGCACGCCCCCCTTGAGGGCCTGCAGAACCGACGCCACCTTGGGGAGCATCCCGTCCTTCACCACACCGCGCTCGATATAATCATTCAAACCGGCGACGTCCGTGTAAGAAACCAGACTACCGGGATCCTGCACGTCCTCAAGCAACCCCGGAACGCTGCTCATCACAATAAGCTTGTCTGCTCCCAGCGCCTCCGCTACCCGCGCGGCCACCACGTCGGCGTTGACATTCAAAATGTTCCCCTCTGCATCTGCCGATAAGGGGCTGATGACCGGTAGCATGGAGGACTCCATGAGGCGGTGGATAAGACCCGGTTGAATGGAGTCAATGTCACCCACAAACCCATAATCCACCGTCGCGCCATCCACCTCCACCGGCGGGCGACGGGTGGCGGTGACGATGTCTGCGTCCACCCCCGACAGGCCCACCGCGCCAATGCCCAACTCCCTGAAGAGCGCTACGGCGCGAGTGTTGAGCGCCCCGTTGAGCACCATCGACGAGGTCTCAAGGGTAGCGCCGTCGGTGACGCGGCGTCCTCCCACCATGGTCTGTTGCTGGCCGAGCTTCTCCGCCATCGACGTTGTCTGCGGTCCGCCCCCGTGCACCACCACCACTCGAATCCCCACCCGATGCAGCACACCAATCTGCTCAAAGAGCTGACGCAGGTTGTCGGCTTCCTCAAAGACCTCGCCACCAAACTTCACCACGAAGGTCTTACCCTGAAACAGTTTGAGGTAGGGCAGCGCCTGACGCAGCGCCGCTACGGTTTGACGTTGTGGATATTCACTGCTCATCGAGGGTCCTCCGGACCGTTGTTATTTGAAAAGAGCTTCGCCAGCACCCCCATCTGGGCGTTGAGGCGGTTGCCGGCCTGATGCACCACACGACTGCGGGGCCCGTCGAGCACAGCATCTGACACCACGACATTACGGCGCACCGGCAAACAGTGCATGAAGACGGCGTCCGGATCTGCCCCCGCAAACCAGGGCTCGTCCACACACCAATCCCCCACCGCGGCGCGCAGAGCGGCCTCTCGTTCATCGTCGCCGAAGGCGCTCGGCGCTCGCCACGACTTGGCATAAAGTACCTGCGCCCCCTGCATGGCCTGCTCCCTGTTTGAGGTGCTCTGAACCGCGCCACCACTTGTCGCAGCCAGCGCTCTCGCCTCTCCCATCACCTCCTCTGGTAACTCAAAGCCCGGGGGAGCAAGGACGGTGACGTCCATGCCCCGACGCGCCGCCATCAAAAGTGTTGAGCGAGGCACCGCGATGGGCAAGGGCCGGGGATGGTTCGCCCAGCTCAGCACAAAGCGTCCACCCTGACGTGGGATCTGCAAATCTTCGAGGGTCTTCCAGTCCGCGAGCGCCTGGCAGGGGTGCCCACAAGCCGACTCAAGGTTAATCAGCGGCTTGGCTGCCAGCCCCGCCACCACGCTCATCAACGGGTCCTGCAGGTCTTCAGCCACGGACACGCCGCGGCCAAAGCAGCGCAGTCCGAGGGCGTCGGCGTATTGTTCCAGCACCGGAATCGCCTCGTTCATGTGTTCGGCGGCCACGCCATCCATGGTCACCCCGGGGCGCCACTCCATACCCCAACTTCCGCGACCGGGGCTGATGACAAAGCTCGACCCTCCAAGCCTGGCCATGGCGGTCTGAAAAGACGCGAGGGTGCGAACCGAGGGTTCCAGAAAAATGAGCCCGAGCACCTTGCCCGCCAGCAGCGTGGGATCCGGCGCGCGCTCCAGGGCTGACGCCAGCTTCAGCATCTCTTCAATCTCGTTGTCGCTGCACTCTGCCAGGGAGATAAAACGTTTCATGGGGAGATCTCCTGTAGGGCCGCGGCGAGGGCATCCACGTGCGTGTCGTTGATTATAAGAGGAGGCATCAAGCGCATCACATTCGGATCGGCGGCCCCTCCAACGAGGATGCCCTTCGTGCGAAGCTCACCGAGGATCTCTTTGGCAGGACGAGTGGTGCAAAGCCCCAGCAAGAGCCCTGCCCCCTGAACACTGGAGACGGGCCCCACGCAGCAACGCTCACGGACCTGCGCCTCAAGGCGCGCCGCGTTCTCCATCAGGGCCTCCTCTTCAAGACACTGAATCACACACTCCATGAGGGCCGCCGCCATGGGGCCTCCCCCAAAGGTGGTGCCGAGGCTGCCTGGGGTCACCGAAGCCGCCACCTGCTCAGTGGCGATGACTGCCCCCGCGGGAAATCCCCCTGCGAGCCCTTTGGCGGCGGTGATGATGTCGGGGGTCACCCCGGCGCGCTCGATGGCAAACGCCCTGCCGCTTCTTCCCATGCCGCATTGAATCTCATCGGCGATAAACACCACTCCACGCTCAGCGCATAGCGCCGATGCGCCCCGGAGGTAATCGAGGTTTAAATCCACCGCCCCCGCGACGCCCTGAACAGGCTCGAGAATCAAAGCGGCGCACTCGCTGTCGAGGACCTGGTCCAACGCGGCGAGGTCATCACCGGGAACAAAGCTCACCGCAAAGGGGGTCTGGGGAAAGCGATACCACTTCCCAGCCGATCCTGAGGTGACCGCGCCGGCCGCGGCGGTGCGGCCGTGAAAGCCGCGCTCCAGCGCCACGACGCGAGAGCGTCCGGTGCTGGCAAAAGCGAGCCTCAGTGCGTTCTCCACCGCTTCAGCGCCGGAGTTCACCAAGAACACCTGGTCGAGCCCCTCTGGCGCAAAACGCGACAGCGCCGCGCAGGCCCGCTGACGGGTGCCTACCTCCACGAGGTTGGTTTGAAAAAAGAGTCTCTCTGCCTGCTCATTGAGAACCTTGAGCAAGCGCGGGTGTCGGTAGCCAAGCAACGCTGCCGCGTGGCCGCCGTAGAGATCGAGGTATTCGTTTTGGTCACGGTCTACCACCACCACGCCATCACCGCTGACGATCTCCAAATCGAGGCGAGCATAGGCCGACATCTCCGGGATGCGCTCGGGAGCGCCTGGGGGTGGCTGCTGGACGCTCATCTCAACTCCATCCACTCGAGCATTGTTCAAGACCGGTCTCGGGGGCCAGCTTGAAGAGTCGGTTCATCCATTGAATGGCGCCCCCCGCGGCGCCCTTAAGAAGGTTGTCGATGACGCTGTAAATTACCACCTCGTCCCCGTGGGCCGCGACCCCCAACCGACAATGGTTGCTACCAACAACGTCTTTGAGGTTGGGGGCGCCGTTGACGATGGTCACAAAAGAGCTGTGCGCATAATAGTCACGATAGAGGTCACGCAGCTGGTCCGCTGTGATCTCCCGTGAGAGGCGAGTGGAGAGGGTCGCGTGAATCCCTCGAGAGAAGGGGCCAGAGTGAGGCAGAAAAATAATATCAGGTGCCTCGCCCACCGCGCCCATCAGCTGTTCCATTTCGATGCGATGACGGTGTACCAGGGGCGAATAGCCCACGAGGTTGGCATGACGATGAGGGTGGTGGGTCCCAGCTCCGGGGGCGCGACCGCTGCCGGTGCTGCCGGTAATGCACGACGCCACGATTCTACCCTCGCTTAAGCCCTCGGCGACCAGGGGCGCAGCGGCCAGGCTCACCGCGGTGGTAAAGCAGCCGGGGTGGGCGATGTGCGCATCCGGTGTGGGAGCCAATAGATCCGGCAATGCGCAAACGAAGCTCGGGTAGAGCGAAGGGTCACCGTGGGGCGCGCGATAGGTTGATTCATAATCCTCCGGAGAGGCGAGGCGAAAGTCAGCCGCGAGATCCACCACCTTCACCGCCACGCCGCGCTGTTCGAGCTCTGGCAGGGCTTCACTCAGAAGGCTGGCGGAGGTGCCGTGGGGAACCGCTGTGAAAATCGCCCATCGCTCGCCCTCCTGGGCATCCCCCAAGGCGGTGGCGAGATCAACAAAACACTGCTCTCCATAGAGGGGTTGCAGATGAGAGAAAGAGTCCACGATAGGATCTCCCGCTCCACTTCGAGCCACCGCCACCACCTCCTCGCAAGCGGGGTGGCCGCTCAAAAGGCGCAGCAGCTCACCACCGACATACCCTCGGGCGCCGATGACCACTGCTTTAAAGGAGGTGCTCTCCCCAGGATGGTTCGGTTGACTCATGAGACGCTCTTGAGGGTGTCGGACTCACCGGCCGGGGTAGTAGTGGCCTCGCTCAATCCGTCGATGACGGTCTCGGCGAGGTGCTCCGGTGCGGTGCGCGCGTTGCACCCGGGAACTCCCAGGAGCGCGTTAATTAAATCGGTGCCTGCCGCATTGTCGGTGGCCGGGCCCGTAATCAGGGTGGTCTCGATTCCATACTCTTCCTTGAGCCTGCGGTGCCCCCCCCAGGCAGCGACCGGGTCATTCGCCGCCAGCATCACCACGCTGAAAGAAGCGCGAATACCTTCATCGGCCAGAATCGCGTCGACCCCGTAGGCGCCCAGGAGACCATCACCGAGTTCAAGCACGATGACATCGGGCTTCTTCTCACTGAGATGGTTGAGCATGGTGCGGGTGAGCGCGGGCGCGTTGAGAGCAGTGGTGGTGACCACGCCCAGATCTGTAAAGATGGAAGTGGCGCGGGCGCCCGCGTCCTCCATGCAGAGCACATCACGCTTGAGGCTCACTCCGGTGGCCTTAGCCGCGGCGACGTTCATCCCCCGGTGGGTCATCGATTGAATCAAGGAGGTGCAGGCAAAGGTCTTGCCGGCGCTCATGGAGGTCCCCACCACCGCCACCACCGGAACGTCGCAGGTAAGCACTTCGTCCAGGGGCGGCGCATCCTGAGCGATGTTTGCCGGCAGGTTGCGGCGCTCGCCGAGGAAGGGAAAGTGTAAAATCTGGCCGAGCACCTCGCACTCGAAGGGGGGACCCACATCAGGGTTCACCGAATCGCAGATCCCAAGGACCCCACCGAGGTTGAGGATATTGAGGATATCACCGGGCTTGAGGCTGGTGGGCATATGCCCCGCATAGCCGCGCAGAGCTTTTCGGTGTCCGAGAGCCCCCGCCACGATGTCACCGGGCTTAAGTTGAGAGAAGCGCCCCGTCTCAAGCTCCACCTGGTTGTAGGTGGACTTCCCCGTTAGTATTCGCACGGCGATGACGTCTCCCTCTTTGCAGGGGAAGGTCGTGCCGATTTTCACCTCTCGAGAGAGCCGACAGTTGGCGGTCACCGAGGTAATTTTGTCGAGGACGAGGGGCTTCACGACGACACCCCCTTCCCCCTGCCCGCGCGTGCCTGCAGATCGAGAGGCAAGCCAATGATGCGGATAAATCCGCGGGCGTCCGCCGGCGACCAGTCAATGGCCTCTTCACCATAAACCGAGGAACACGCGGCGTGGAGGGAGTAAGGAGATGACACCCCTTCGATAAAAACCGAGCCGGCGCGCAGCAACACGCGGACGTCGCCGGTGACCTTGCTCTGGCTCTGAACAAAGAGCGCCTCAATGTCGCGGCAGGCCGCTTCAAGGTAGCGCCCCTCGTGAATCAGGGCACCGTACTTCGCCGCGAGGGAGTCTTTGACCTGCTGCTGATCGGCCGAAAGGGTGAGCTTCTCCAGCTCGCGGTGAGCGGTTAAGAGGACCGTGGCTGCGGGGGCCTCAAAGGCAACCCGCCCTTTCGAACCCAAAATGGTGTCGCCAAGGTGAATGCCTCGCCCCACCCCAAAGGATGCTGCAAGCGCATCGAGATGCTCGATAAGCGCCACGGGCTCCATAGCCTCCCCGTCGATGGCCACTGGCTCTCCCTCCTTAAAGCTCAGCACAACGCTCTGGGGTTGTTTGGGCGCGTCAAAGGCACCGCGGGTGCGTACCCACGCCTCTTCGGGGATGCTCTCGGTGGTGCCGGTGGTCTCTGCGCCGCCAATGGTCACGCCCCAGATACCTGAGTTGATCGAATAGGCCGCGCCAAAGCCCGGCACCGGAAAACCCCGGGACTCCAAAAACGCCACCTCTTCTTCTCGGGTGGGAGCTTCATCCCGAATGGGGGCCCACACCTTCACTCCGGGGGCGATGCAGGTGAGGGCGATCTCAAAACGCACCTGATCGTTGCCCGCCGCCGTGCAGCCATGCACGATGGCGCTGGCACCGCGGCTCAAAGCCACCCTGGCCACCTCAGCGGCCTGCAAGCCGCGCTCGGCGCCCACGCAGAGGGGGTAGAGATTGCCCTTCGTTACGTTGCCGGCAATGAGAAAACGCAGGACCGTCTGATAGAAGGTCTCCCGGGCGTCGATGTGAATGTGCTCCACGGCGCCGAGGGCTTTGGAACGCTCCGCCAAAGCCTCGCGGCCAGCGTCGTCGAGCCCGCCCAAATCAACAAACACCGTGATGACATCAGCGTCGTGATTTTCGCGCAGCCAGGGCACACACCACGAGGTGTCGAGGCCTCCGGAGAAGGCTAAAATTATAGGCTCACTCATCTCGCTCTCCCTCACGCCTCATGCGGTTGAATCGCTTCATGAGACGAGTTTGGCTCGGTTTGTCCGGAGTAGCCACAAAGAGAGTGTCGTCACCGGCGATGGTGCCAAGAACCTCTGGCAGCTGACGTTGATCGATCAATAAGGCGAGGCGGGATGCCATCCCAATGGAGGTGTGAATCACCAGCAGGTTTGGCCCTGCGCAGGTGAGAGCCTTGATAACACTGGACACCGCCTCAAGGGCGCCATCCGGTGAAGGGGTGTTGTCCCGGTCAGCGTCGAGCCGGTAGCGGCCACGCACTTTAACGATGCCTATCTCCCGCAGATCTCGGGAGACACTCGACTGAGTGACCTGAAAACCCTCCGACTCCAGATACTGCACCAGGGTCTTCTGACTCGAGACGTTCTCCGTCCGAATAAGGTGCTTCAACAGCCGGATGCGGTCGTCCCGACTGCCGGTCTCACTGGCTCTGGCTCTGGCCATACTCGATGCGGTCCTTGTGGATTCTAACATGCATATTTATACGCTCTTTATGCATAACTATCAACATGTTTCGAATAAATATGCGCACTTTTTCGATATTTAGTCGCATAAACGATCAAAAACACCCTCCTGAGCCCCCTTGCGCTCCTCCTGCCATGGGGTAGAAGCCTCCATTCGGCAGAGGACCCCCATGCTTCCATTGGACACCCTTGAAATCATCGAGACCCCCGACGGCTCCAGGACCCTCCGGGACCCGGTCAATGACGTGGCCTTTCGTTCGATCCGAGGGGCCGCCACAGAGTCCCGGCATGTGTTCATCGAGGGATCCCGAATTCTGCACCAGCCCCGTCGATGGACCATCGTGGAGCTTGGGCTGGGCACCGGACTGAACTTCTCTCAAACCGTGGAGGCGTTTTTGGGGAAGCCCGACGTCAGCGACTTGAATTACCACGCCGTAGAGCAGTCGCCCCTCCCCCCTGCCGTCTTTAACAGACTGCACCCTCCCACCCCCAGGGAGAGCCCGGGGATCTCCCTGCTCCGAGAGGCCCTGCTCTCCCTTGAAAATCAGCCCAGGCAAGAGCAGGTGAGCGTGCAACATGACTCCGGAGTGACACTCTCGGTCTATCGCCGACCCTGGCAAGAGACCACGCTCCATGGGGTTTTGGCTGATGCCTCCTACCACGACCCCTTCGCTCCGGGAGACAACCCCGAGTGCTGGACCCCCAACTGCTTTAAGTGGGCCCGAGCCCATCTCGCTCCAACGGGTCGTCTGGTGACCTACAGCGCAGCGAGCCACGTTCGACGCGCCATGGCCGAGGCCGGGCTCTATGTCGCCAAAGCCGAAGGCGCCTGTGGCAAACGAGAAATGACCATCGCCTCAGCCCAGCGGGAGGCCCTCTCCCACTGGAAGCTCCTTCCCCCTTCGAAACAACCCACCCCAGAGCAGGCCCCATGACCCACTCCATCGCCATCGTGGGAGGAGGACTCAGCGGTCTCACCCTCGGGGTGGAGCTGCTCGAAGCGGGGCTCCCGTCGGACGAGCTGCTGATTCTCGATGGAGATGACAGCCGACGAGGCTCGGACGTCCCCATGGCGCTGCTGCATCCTTTCCCGGGCCGCTCCCTGAAACCTGCGCCAGGCCTGAAAGAGGCCTGGGAAGCCACCCGGAACTTCCTCGCAAGCCACGGCGCCAAGAGCAAAACCGTCACCCCCCTCAGCCTGCTGCGCCCCTACACCCACGCGAGGGGCGCGCGACTACACACCTCCTTTGAAGCCCACCGGGATATGCTTACCCGCGACTTCAACGTGGACCATCTCAGCGCCAACGTCATCAAACACCGCTTTCCTTTTTTGGGACAGGTCGACGGCGCGATCGAGATTGCGAGCGCGCAGCGGGTTCATCTCCGCGCCCTCTGTGAAACGCTCAGAGCGACACTGAAGACGCGAGGGGTCCAGATGGAGCGCACCCGCATCTCCACTCTGAGTCTTCGAAGCAAAACATGGCACCTGCAAAGCGCGGCCCGAAGCTATCGCGCCGCCAGGGTCGTTTTGGCGCCGGGCGCCTCCCTGGGGCAATTTTTTCCGAAGCTGGGTTGCGTTCCCACCCTGGGTAACCTCGCGCTTATCCACTGGCCTGAGGGGCCTCCCTCAACACTCGCCCTCAGCATGGGGGGCCACCTGCTTCCCATGGGGGAAGATCAATGGCTTTTAGGAGCGACCTACCATCGACCACCCCATGAGCTTCCCTCTCCGGAGGAGACCTTCTCTCAACTCGTCAAAGCGCTGCAGCCCTGGCTCCCTTCCCTGGCGAGCGCTCAACGTGTCCGATTATGGGACGGCGTTCGGTCGGTGATTGAACCCTCCAGGCAAGCGGTGGTGGGAGCAATTCCGACCCTTGCTGGGTGCTATGTTTTAAGCGGGTTTGGCTCCAAGGGACTTCTCTGGGCCCCTCTGCTCGCGCGGCACCTCGCCGGTGCGTTAACATTGCAAGAAGAGAGAATTCCGTCCTTGATTCAACAACCTGAGCAACAGGGCGCCCAACGCTGGCTCCCCAACCCGGCGCATTTCACTCTCTGACCTGCCCCTCTGTTCGCATTTCGCGACAAAAAAAGTTACCATTCACCCATGGGGGCCCAAAGCGAGAACATCTCACGCCGAGAGCGCGTAGCCATTACCCTTCTGGTGCTTGGGGTCTACGGGCTTTACTATCCCGTCAACCTCTACACCAACACCCTCCCCTATTACTCCCCCATCAGCATCGTTGACAGGACGCTCCCCCTGCTCCCCGAGTGGATCATCGTCTACGCATTTATTTATCTGCTTGGGTGCGTCCCTGCTGCGCTCATTAACAACCGCGTCCTCTTTCACCGCATGGCATTCGCCTACGTGGCGGTGCAGATCTTCTCCTTCGCGGTGTTTATTCTGGCTCCGGTGCGAATGACCCTTCGACCCGACAGCGTCGTGGTGGACTCATTTCTCACCTGGGGGCTCCAGCTCTGTTATTTTCTCGACAACCCCGTCAACTGCTGTCCCTCTCTGCATGTGGCCGTCTCGGTCCTGGGAGCGCTCTGCACCAATCGAGTCGATCATGCCCTAGGCAAAATCACACTCATAACAGGCTTCTTAATCAGCCTCTCCACCCTGCTGGTTAAGCAGCACCTGCTCATTGACGTTGTCCTCGGTTTTACCATCGCGGCAGTGGCCTACCGACTCCTGGTGACGCCCTGCGAGATGTCCCCCCTCACCCACTCCGAGAAGCGGGAGGGCCGACGATGGGTGCTGGTGCTCACCAGCCTCTACGCCAGCATGGTCGCCGTCCTCTACGGCGCCTACTCCAGTGGCTGGAATCCGTGGGAGACTCCCTGAAAATAGATTTTCCCTTTATTTTCAAACCCCTCCCCAATAATTCCCTCCCAAAGAACATCCTCTCCCGCCCCCCTTTCCGTCAGGCGCCCAGTCTGACTATAAGAGCACCCAGCATAACGCGGTGCGTGCTTAGAAAGGGTTCAGCATGAAGTGGTTATTGTTACGAGGTCTGGCACGGGATGCGCGGCATTGGGGTGATTTTCCCCAGGTGTTTGAGCGTCACGTTGAAAACTCGGAGGCGCATGTTTTGGATCTCCCCGGTTTTGGGAGCGAGCGCCACCGCAGATCCCCCTTCTCCGTTCGTGGCATGACCCATGACCTCCGACAGCGCTGGCAGGACTTGAAAGGACAAGAGGAAGAGCCCTGGGGGATCCTGGCCGTCTCGCTGGGAGGTATGATCGCCATGGATTGGGTAAGCCGCTTTCCGGAAGATTTTGCGAACGCAGTGATCATCAACTGCAGCAGCCGGGACACCAGCCCCGCCTATCGCCGGCTTCAACCCCACGCGCTGCAGCAGTTCATCAAAGTCACCCGAGCCAAAACCAACCACGACAAAGAAAACTACATCCTCCACCTCAACAGCAACATCACCATCAACAAGAAGCCGGAGCTGGTTGAGCAGTGGGCTCAAATGGCCGATGAGCAACCCAACCCGGCCAACAACAACCTGATTCAGCTGAGCGCGGCGGTTCGTTTTAATGCGCCCCCCTCATTGCACGCACGCACGCTCTTTATCTCGTCGCTGGCAGATCGACTCTCTCATCCTCGCTGCACCTGGGAGCTTGCCCACCGCTTTAAGGCGCCGGTCGTCTTTCACGACACCGCCGGCCATGACCTTCCCCTGGACGCCCCCGAATGGGTGGCCAACCAGGTGCAGAACTGGATTAACCCGCCACAGAGCGCCTGACGCAAGGAAGCAATAGCCTCACAACCGGATAATCAAGAAAAGTTTAGTCGCCGGAGATACAACGATAGAGCGTCTCTGACATAATGGGGCCGCGCCAGCCCACGAGGGCCTCACGGCCTTTCAGCTCTTCAAGGCTCTTGGGCGGTTTGCGAGCGAGGCTCTCAATAGCCGCATTGCCCATCAGCACCTCTGGCTCGAGATCCAAACCGGAGGCGAGCTCCCGTCGAACCACCCGCAGAGCTTCGTAGCGATCCTTCACTTGAGGATCTTGAAAACGACCTGTGCGCCGACGCCGCTTGGCCCCGGGCGGGGGCCCGTGGTTAATGGGCGTGGCCTTCTTGAGGGCCCGAAGAATGTCCGGCCCAAAGCGCGAGAGCCCCGACTGTCGAAGACCGGGCCGGGGCGCGAAGTCATCCATGCTGCTGGGGGGACGGGTGGCGATACCGATGATGATATGATCACCAAACACCTTAAAGGGAGGTCGATCGAGGCGCTGGGCGAGATGATCACGCACCAGGTAGAGGCTCCGCACCCGCCCGAGCTCCGTGGGGTTCAGACCCCGCAGGCCCTTGATGCGCCAGAAACCGTCAGGATCCGGCTCGCCCTTTCGGCCGGTGGGCTCTCCCACCTGCTCCGGCAGACGGGCGAAGTCCTCAAGGGCCCATTCCCATCGTCCCATGGCCTGCAGCTCAGCGGTCAGCTGCCCAACCAACTCCGGAAGGTAATGGGTGTCAAAGCGAGCGTAATGAAGCTGCTCATCGCTCAGGGGGCGCTGCGCCCAATTGGAGCGCTGGTAGCGCTTGTCGGCCATAAAGCCAAAGCGCTCTTCCAGCACCGCCCCCAGACCAAACTTGCGTTTCCCCAGCAGGCGACTGGCCCACATGGTGTCAAAGAGGCCCTCAAACTCAAAGCCAAAGTCCCGCTTCAGGCAGAGCAGATCATAGCCCGCGTCGTGAAAAATCTTAACCCGCGTGGGATCGGCGAAGACCTCCTTCAGGGGCTGAATATCTTCCAGCGCCAGGGGATCAATCACTGCATCGCGCCCCTTCGCGGTGACCTGAATCAGGCACACCTTCTCCTGATAATGGTGAAAAGAGTCACTCTCAGTGTCCACCGCGATTAAATCGGCGCCCTTGAGGTGGTCTACCCAATTATTCAGGGCATCTGGGGAATCTACATATTCCAATGTGTCTAATTCCGTCACGTTACCTGAGCTTACGTCATTTTAGGAAGTTTTCGCAATGCGTTCCCCCCCCCCCGGCGCAAGAATTGCTTCGATGACAAAACAATACATCCAGATGATTATTTTGTTTTTCCTCGTGGCCTGCTCCAGCACCGAGTCGGGGAGCTGCGATGATTCAGCCTCTACCCCCTATCCCTCCCCCCCTCCTCCGGGGGGCCAAATTCAATCTGAAGTGCTCCGGGCCCGGCTCACCGACGGCCTCCTTTCTTTCTTCGAATCGAACCTTTCTGCCCTGATGGCCCCCGCCCTCAGCGTGGAAAATGGTGAAGCCCGCTTTGAACTCGACGCTTCCCTGGCTCCCGAAGACGGCTCCATCCAGTTTCAGACCGGCTCCTACTTTGCCCTGAAGGTCGACGAACTCAACAGCGCGCTCTCCCTTGAATGGCTCCCCGACCCCACGGGCGTCCGCGTTACCCTGGATGACCTTAAACTCTACACCGATATGGTCATCACCACCGACTTTGACACCGCCATGGTCCCCCAGGCCGCCTGCCGTGTCCGCTCGATTGGCAACACCCCCGCTCTCACCATCCCCCACATCGGCATGGACATTGAGATCTCGGTCACCGGCACTGGGGGCGAGAGCCAGCTCGCCGTCACGCCTCAAGCTATCCAGTTTCAGCTTGGCTCAGACTCCCAGCAAAGCAGCATCCTGGTGCAGATCGACCCCTGCACCGACTGCGGGCTCTCCTGCGGGCCTGGCTCCGACTGCGCTCAGGTCTGCGGGGTGCTTGACGTCGCCAGCAGCCTTGGAGACTTCATCCTGGATATGCTCGAACCGATGATCGCCCAGCTCGGAACGGTTCTGGAGGCCTCCATAGGACAAACCATCTCCAACGCCCTGCAGGACCTCCCCCTCGGAGCTGAGACCCAGGTAGACATCGCCGCCACCGGCGGCCCCATGTTCAGGGCCACCGAGCCCCTGCTGGTGAAGGCGCAGGCCTCCCAATCCTTTGGAGTCACCGGAACCGGACCAGCCAAGGGGCTTGGAATGGCCATTGACAGCGGCCTCAGCCCCGCCACCCCGGCCCTCTGTGCCCAAAACAGCGCCCCCCCGGATTTAAACGCCCTGCAGGGCCCGCCCCCCATCTTCACCAGCTTTGTCGAGCTCACCGACGACCAGGGACAGTCCCGTTTTCAGCAATACCACGCCGCCCTGGCCGCCTCGGAGGCGCTGCTTAGCCAGGCTGCCTGGGGTGCCTTCAGCGCCGGCGCTCTCTGCGTGGACATCGGCACCGAGGACATCAACGACCTCACCGACGGCGCGTTCTCGGTCACCTCGGGGCTGCTCATCAACTTCGATGGTCAGCTGCTGGGGCTGGCAGATCTGGACGCGCCCCTGCTCATGCGCATCTTTGCCCAGGAGTCACCCAGGATCCGCATTGGAGAGGGGCGCCCCCTCCCCGACGGCTCGTTTGATCCACTCCTCCAATTCAGCGCTGACGACCTGCGAATCGACATCCACATGTTCATCGACGGCACGCAGATGCGTGTGGTGGGCCTCATCTCCGACCTCACCATGGACATCAACATCAACCGCGACGCCGAGAGTCAGGTGCAGTTGGTGGTTGAAAACATCACGGTCAAAAACGTCAGGCAGGTTTACAGTGAGCTGGCCCCCAACGCCGACCTTACGGGGCTCTTTGCCTTTGTGGTCCAATTCGCGGTGGACAACCTGCTGGGAGACAACCTCCAATTTGACCTCGACTTCTCCGAGACCCTCTCCGATGGGGCCGGGATTCCGGTCACCATGCAAATCGTAACCATCCAAAGGGACCAGGGCGCCACCGGCGTGCCCTACCTCTCCGCCTACCTCATGCTCTGCAGTGAGGAAGACGTGGCCGACGCCACCAACCCCGTGTGCTTCCCCCCGCCAGTGGTCGACACCAACAACGCCACCGACCTTAACCTGGACGAGCAGCAATCCTTCTACCGGCCCCTGCCCCCCGTCCCCAACCCCGAAGGGCGCTGGGCAGCGCTCACAAGTGGCGTAGCCTTCTTTGACGTTGACCCGCAGGACCCAAGAGAGTTTCAATTTCGCGTCGACCGCGGCGTCTGGACCAACTTCAAGCGCCCCAATAATCATCGCCTCAAGCTCTACAATCCCCGGCTGAAGCTCCTTGGGCACCACCAAATCGACATGCGCGCTCGCCTCCCCAAGGGCCCCTTCCCCCCAGAAATTACGCAGAGCTTCGCCGTGCTGATTGACACAGAGCGGCCGGAGTTAACCCTCAACGTCAACGAAGGGCGGTTGCAGGCCCATGTGGAGGAGCTCGTCTCCCCCGAAACCCTTGAGGTGCTCTGGCGCCTCAACAACGATGACACCACAAGCCCCTGGCGCCCCCTCAAGGGAGAGCTCGCGCTGCAAGGGATGTCAGGACGGGTGGAGGTCATGGCCCGGGACGTCTCCGGCAACGAGTCCCTCATCCAGTCGATCAGTGTCTCAACAGAGGCTGATTCCCCCAGCACCAACAGCAGCCTCCACGAATCTCCCCGGGAACTTCCCGGAGGCTGCGCTGCGACTCCCGGAGCACTCTGGGCGCTCCTGGGCCTCGGTCTGCCCGGGATCTGGCGCCGTCGAAGACGAGGTCGCTGACTAAAACGAGTAGGCTAATTGGGTCGCCTCGAAGAGGGCGCGGGCGGCAACCGGGTCCAAGGGCCCCTCCCAAAATTGCATCAGGTGACGGTCGGCGAGGGTGACACCCTCCTCCACGATCTCCTCAAGAGGCGCGAGGTAAATGGACTCGTCCTGCCCGGCGGCGTTCAGAGCCCCCTGAGAGCGCAGCCCACGTCGGGACAGGGTCAACAACGCCGAAGCCAGCTCGCTGATCGACCAATCGTTGCCCCGAGCCTGCATCCCATCCTGAGCCACCGCACGCTGCATGGCCACACGACAAGGCAGGGAGAATCCCTCCAACAACCCGTTGGCCTCTTTGAGAACCTCGGCATCATAAAAGAGCCCTTTGCAGAATGCTGAGAGGGCCAGCACCATGTGCGGCGGCCCCCCATCTGCAGATCGCACCTCCACGATTTTTTTCAACCGGGCTTCAGGAAAGAGCGTGGAGAGATGCAACTCAAAGTCGGCGTGGGTGGGCCGATGCAGCTCCCCATCCACCTCAAAGCCGCGCTCCAGAAAGTCATTAAAGGTGAAGCCGCGGCAGGGGATAAAACGCTCCCCGCGCTTCACAAAAAAGAGGGGGATGTTCAACACCCAGTCCAGGTAGCGCTCATACCCGAAGTCGTCGTCATAAACGCAGGGGATAAGGCCGCAGCGATCCGGGTCCAAATCCAGCCACATGGCATAACGCCGTGTTCTCCAGCCAGACCAGCTCTTGGCCACGTAGGGAGAGTTCGCGAACATGGCGGCGATGACCGGGGAGATGCTGGTGCCACAACGCATCTTGGCCACCATATCCGCTTCGCTTGAATAATCGTAGTTCGCCTGAATAGCGGTGGAGAGGAGCATCATGTGGTGCCCGGAGCGACCGCGGGTCTGCAGGTATTCCCGCATGATCCGATAGCGGTCCCGGGGCATCCAGGGAACCTGGTGAGTGTCATGAAAGGGGCGGCAACCCAGGGTGGAAAAGCCCATGTCCAGGGCCGGGCAGAGCTGCTCCAGCTCGGCGAGGTGGCCACGCAGCTCCTCGGCGGTGTCGTGAATGCTCGCCAGAGGAGCTCCGGAGAGCTCCACCTGCCCGCCGGGCTCAAGGGTGATGGAGGCACCCTCCCGAACCAGGGCAAGGGGCCTCTCGGCGTCGGGTTCGGGGGTCCAGCCCAAAGAGATCATCCCCTGCAGGAGCTGTTGAATCCCCTCCTCGTAGGCCACCGGGGAGAGGCTCTCCATTCGGTAGGCCAGCTTCTCGGTCTCGGTGCCCACTCGGTAGCGGGAGGGAGGCTTCTCTCCCCCGGCGAAAAACGCGACCAGGGCCTGCCGCGACTCAATCAGAGGGCTATCACTTATGTAGGTGTCTCTGGACATAATCCTGTGTACTCCTCCCATCAGGCGTTTGGGAAAAAGGACGCACACCGCCCCATTTCAAGAAGCCTTTACAAACGCGCCAGCAAGCGGTACCGAATGTTCCGTGCCCACGCAAGGCTGAAACGCCCTTTAGGAGAACCTCTTGGCAGCACCCTCCGCTCACAAGTCCTCTGGTCGCCAGAAAACGCAGCAAAAACGGGAGATACAGTCCGCCGTAGCAGACCTCCTGCGCGCGCTGGGCCATGAACTCACCGGAGATCTTAAGAAGACCCCCCAACGGGTCGCGACCCTCTGGATGGAGCACCTCACTCCCAACGACCAAAAATCCCCCGAAGCGCTCCTGCGCTCCTC
>JAZAIZ010000235.1:0-4393 GCA_036230545.1 Myxococcota bacterium | reverse complement strand
AAAGCATGAATAAGCGGGCGGATATTGAAGTTTAGCTTTGTTTTTGCTTCTCGAATGTATTCTTATGGAACATAACCATCGAGAGAGGGGCGAGTTCATGACTCCTGAGCGGTTGAACAGGCTAAATAGGACGCTTTCAAACCGGCAACCGGATTTGACCGTTGTGTTGGACCAGGTGGATAAACCCTTTAACCTCTCGGCTATTCTGCGCTCCTGTGACGCGGCGGGGGTCTGGGAGGCACACGCGGTTTATCCGCGGAAGGTGGGGCGACGCACCAGCCAGGGATACTCCGCTGGAGTTGGAAAGTGGGTAAATCTCAAGTGTCATGACTCCATTGATGGTGTGATCAGTGGATTGCATGAGCGAGGGTTCTCCGTTTATGCAGCGCACCCTTCCTGCAGCGCTCGAGATTTTCGTGAGGTGAGCTACGTCCACCCCACTGCGATTTTGATGGGGGCTGAGCTGGACGGAGTCAGCGAGCGTGGACTCGAGATGGCTGATGAGCACCTGCAGATCCCAATGATGGGCATGGGGATGTCGCTGAATGTCTCTGTGGCGACGGCGCTTATTCTCTATGAGGCACAGCGTCAGCGCATCGAGAGTGGGCTTTATGAAGCGTGTCGGCTTTCCGAGGAGGTGTATGAGCCGACCTTGTTTGAGTGGGCTCATCCTGCTGTGGCGGATTATTGTCGTCGGAACGGATTGAAATACCCTGCGTTGCGCGAGGATGGAGAGCTGGCGGAGCCTCTGCGACGCTGAGCGCGCTGCGTTTTGAGTTAGCCCATCCCGCGGTTGAGAGCGATGCGCTCGTACCAATGAGCGATGTCTCCGAGGGCGACCCACCAGACAAAGGTGGGGAGGAGCTGTAGGAGCACCACCGGGAGCTGCTGCGATAGGGTCCCCTGGTAGATGTAGCGACGGGTGTAGGAGATGGGTGCGATCCAGATAAGGATGGGGGCGAAGAGCGCGATTAAGAGCATGGGGATCGCCCACTTGTAGATCTTACGGGAGAAGGCGTGTCCGATGATGAAGGTGAAGATACACAGGTAGAGAAAGACGGAGGCGCTGACTGGTGCTGCCCAGTTTTCAATGAGCTTCTCCAATTCCAGGATTTCAGGCTCGGAGAGCAAGGGCTGGTTTTGTTGTTGGAGGACGTCATTGGTGGTTTTGACGAAGTCGCGTTTGAAGTCACTGGTCACGTCCGCGGCCACGGGGGCGTCTTGGCGCGGGAGTGAGGGCTCTTTGGGAGGGGTGATTTCAATTTGAGCAGCCGCAGAGAGCGGGAGCAGGATGAGGAAGAGGGTGATTGTGAGGAGGCGACAGAGGCTTGCTGGATAAGTCGTAGGGGACATAGATCAAGTGCTCGGGGTTAAGGGGTTTCTGTTTCAATGGGGTGACCGGAGGTGGTCCACGCGCGATAGCCCCCGTCCATGGAGAGGACGTTGGTGTAGCCCATACGTCCCAGGTTTTCGGCGGCCAGGGCCGAGCGAAAACCACCACCACAATAGAGGATGATTTCGTCACCGAGGTTTGGGACCTGCTTTTCGATGTCTCGTTCCAGAATTCCTTTGCCGAGATGGATAGCCTGGGGAAGGCGGCCCTGGAGCCACTCGCTCTCTTCGCGCACATCGAGTAGGTGAAAAGAGTCCTCTTGGGCGAGGCGTTGACGGATTGTTGAGACATCTGTTTCTTTGATTCTGGATTTGGCGTCTTCAATGATCGCGAGGAATCGAGGTGAATGTTTTTTCATGGATTACGTTTCCTTGGAGCGCCGGGGACCTTCCCGGATGCTCCGGCTGACGAGCCTGAGGCATCTATCCTTATTTGATGGGGGGCTTCAAGGGGAAGCTCTTTTGAAAAGGGGCTTCGGGGTGGAAAATGCCTAAGCTAATAGTAGAGGAGACTCGTAATTCGCCTGGAGCGGCGCTTGAAGGACTGGACCGGGATGGGTATAGGCGCCGGGGGAAGAACCTGTGTGAGGTAGCGTTGATGAGAGGTATTTTGTTTTTGTGTACGGGAAACTCCTGCCGGAGCCAGATGGCCGAGGGGTTTGGTCAGGCATTGTTGGGTGGGAAGACAGCGGAAGTTTTTAGTGCTGGGCTGGATCCGCAGGGGATTCACCCCCTGGCTATCACAGTGATGGAAGAGCGGGGCGTCGATATCCGTTCCCAGAGCTCGTCTCATGTGGAGGAGATCCCCTTGGAGCGGGTTGACCTGGTGATAACCCTGTGTGAGTCGGCGGCTCGGAGTTGCCCGGTGATGCCGGGGAAAGAGGTACTGGATTGGGGAATGGAGGACCCGGCAGCAGCGCAGGTGCGGGATGACGCCGGGGTCGAGGAGCAACTCGCTCCCTTTCGTCAAGCGCGGGATTTGATTGAAGAGCGGGTTAAGGCCTTAGCCGAGAAATTCTGATTCGATGATTGAGTTTGGTGCCTCTGGATCGAGGGAGAGGCGCACGAGGGCCCGGGCGAGGGTGGTGGCGTCGATGGAGCCATAGCGTTTTTTTAAGCGGGCCTGCCCAAGGAGGCTCAGGGTGGATAAGGCGCCGTCGATGAGAGTGGAGGCGGCGCGTTCGAGGGGACGGCGCTCTTGTCGGTCTTTGCCGGAGATGAAGCATGGCCGGGCGATGACGCAGGGGAGCCCGCTCTCCAAGAGGTGTCGCTCTGTTTTGTAGCGGGCTTGCAGGTAGGAGCCGACGGCGGTGGAGGATACTCCGAGTGAGGAGAGGTAGATGAATCTGGGTTTTTGCTGGAGTTGTGTTCCCGCGTCGATGAGAATGGTGGTGTAACCACAATCGACGGTGGCGTAGCTCTCACCTTCACGAGGGAGCCCTTTTTTTGCTGCGGTGCGGGCGCGTTTTTGGGTGGTGCCGAGTAGTCCGAAGATTAAATGGGGTTGGAGGGTCCCGATGGTTTGCTGGATGGCACTCGCATTCCAAGGGGTGGTGTCTACTCTCGCCCCGAGGGCTTCAAAGTGGGAGCGCATGGCGTCCAGTTTTGGGGAGTCGGGGCGTACGTGGGCGATGGTTTCAACGCCGGCGGCGCACAATTGGGAGACGACTTGCTTTCCTGTATAGCCGGTGGCTCCGGCTACAAATGCTTTAGACATGGTTGTTGGGGGATTTCTTTTGTTGTTGCAGGATTTCATCCAGAATTTTGTCCGCGACCTCGTCTTTGGAGAGGGTGGGGAGCTGGATGGAGGAGCGTTGGGGGGAGAGGAGGGTGACGGTGTTGGTGTCTCCTCCGAAGCCGGCGTTGGGGGCGGTGATGTCGTTGGCGACGATCAAATCCAGATTCTTGGAGAGCAGCTTGGTTTTGGCGTTTTCGAGCAGGTCACAGGATTCTGCGGCGAAGCCAACGGTGAAGCAGTGAGCTCTCTCCTTAAGGAGGGTCTTGAGAATATCGGGGTTGGGTTGGAGGCTGATGGCTCCCGGGGATCCGGTTTTTTTTAGCTTTTGGGGGCTGACACTTTCGGGGCGGTAATCGGCGGGGGCTGCAGCCATAATCAGGGTGGTGGATTGGGGCAAAGCGCTTCTGAGGGCCTCGAGCATCTCCAGGGTGGTTTGAATACGCGTGGTGTCAACACCGAGTGGGGCCGGGAGGGAGGTGGGCCCTGAGATGAGCTGGACCTTCGCTCCTCGCTGGTGGGCACGCCGAGCGATGGCGTAGCCCATTTTTCCGCTGGAGTAGTTCGAGAGGAATCGGACCGGGTCAAGGGGCTCCTGGGTGGGGCCGGCGGTGACAGTAATGGTGAGTCCGCTGAGATCGTTTGGGGAGAGGGTGCCCTCGATGAACTCAAGGAGTGATTCGGGCTCCATCATGCGTCCCTGGCCCGTGCGGCCGGAGGCGAGGGGGCCCGCTTCCGGGCTTGCGATCAGAACCCCGCGTTCTTGCAGCGTGTTGATGTGCTCGAGGGTCGCGGGGTGATTCCACATGCCGTCTTCCATGGCGGGGGCGATCAGGATCGGGGCCCGGGTGGCAAGAGCGATGGCGCTGAGCGGGTCATCGGCCAGGCCAAGGGCGAGGCGGGCGATGGTGTTGGCTGTGGCAGGGGCGATGACGACTAAATCGGCTTCGTGGGCCCACTCAACGTGGCCTATTTCCCCTGCCTGGGCGGAGGCCCACAGATCGGTGACGGCTCTGTTTTGGGTCAGAGCAGAGAAAGAGAGCGCTCCAACAAAACGGGAGGCGCTTTTGGTCAGCACGGGGAGGACTTTGGCTCGTCTTTCTCTGAGCAGGCGCGTCAGGAAGAGCGACTTGTAGGCGGCGATGCTTCCGCTAACTCCCAGGACGATGGTTTTGTCTTTCAGCATGACGATTTCCCAAAGGCGCATTCTGGACAAAATGAGTGAAAACGCCCCTTGTTATAGACTTATCGGTTAACTCCCTGGGG
>JAZAIZ010000234.1:0-10375 GCA_036230545.1 Myxococcota bacterium | reverse complement strand
CTTAGTGGCCTTCTTCTTAGTTACTTTCTTCTTTGTTGCTTTCTTCTTTGTTGCTTTCTTCTTTGTTGCTTTCTTCTTTGTTGCTTTCTTCTTTGTTGCTTTTTTCTTTGTTGCTTTTTTCTTTGTTGCTTTTTTCTTTGTTGCTTTCTTCTTCGCAGTAGCCATTGCGAACCTCCAAGTGGATCGTTAATTAATTAACGCTTAGAAGTTTAGGTGCGCTAGAATTACGTGTCAATCTTTTTTCAAATAACTAAGTTTCGCGAGTCCTCTGAAATTAGTGGGATATGGTTTGTCGATAATGAGAAAATTACAAAACGCTTTCGTTCTTGAAAGCACCTTTACACCCTGCGGTGACCAGCCGGGTGCGATTTCGCAACTTGCACACAACTTCGAGCAAGACACCCTCGAACAAACACTCCTGGGAGTCACAGGGTCAGGGAAAACATTCACCACTGCGCACGTCATCCAAAAGTTGCAGGTCCCAACACTCATTATAGCCCACAACAAAACCCTCGCAGCGCAGCTCTATGAGGAGTTCAAGCAGCTTTTTCCGAACAATGCTGTCGAATATTTCGTCTCTTATTACGATTATTACCAACCCGAAGCCTACGTAGCGTCTACAGACACCTACATCGATAAAGACGCTACCATCAACGACGCCATTGACCGCATGCGCCACAGCGCCACCCGCTCACTCTTTGAGCGCAACGACGTCATTATTGTCTCCAGCGTCTCGTGTATCTACGGTCTGGGATCCGCCGAAGCCTACTACGACATGCTCGTCCTCCTGCTGGTGGGACAAACCATCGAACGGGACCAGGTGCTTAGAAAGCTGGTAGAGATTCAATACACACGTAACGATATCGACTTTCACCGAGGCACCTTTCGCGTCCGTGGGGATGTCCTTGAGGTCTTTCCTGTCCATGAAAACGCACAGGCGATACGAGTGGAGTGGTTTGGTGACGACATCGACTCCATCTCCGCCATCGACCCTCTTCGTGGCAGAGCGCTCCATGGTCTCGACAAGATAGCTATTTACCCAGCTACCCACCACGTCGTTACCCCGGAAGCACGATCAGAGGCTATCAACTCCATAAGACAGGAGCTTCAACCCCGACTAAAAGGGCTTCGCGACAATCAAATGCTGGTAGAGGCTCAGCGTCTTGAGCAACGAACCCTCTTTGACCTCGAGATGATTGAAGAGGTCGGCTATTGCACGGGCATCGAAAACTATTCCCGCCATTTTACCGGCCGCGCAGCGGGGCTACCTCCCCCAACCCTGGTGGATTACTTTCCCCCCGAGTACCTTCTCGTCATCGACGAGAGTCACCAGACCATTCCCCAAATCGCCGCCATGTACCGAGGTGACCGCTCGCGTAAAAGCAACCTGGTGGAGCATGGGTTCAGACTGCCCTCCGCGCTCGACAACCGCCCCTTGCGCTTTGATGAATTCGTTGAACTCCAGGGAAAGACCCTCTACATCAGCGCGACCCCTGGCGATTATGAGTTGGAGCAATGCCAGGGAGTGGTGGTGGAGCAAATTATACGTCCCACGGGACTCTTAGATCCGGTCATTGAGGTGCGCCCCGCCGCAACCCAGGTAGACGACCTCCTTGAGGAGATCCAAAAAACCACGGCCCAGGGCTTTCGAGTTCTGGTGACCACCCTCACCAAGCGCATGGCCGAGGACCTCACCGAATTCTTTGGAGACGCCTCTCTTCGCGTCCGCTATCTCCACTCTGACGTCGATACCCTCGACCGAATTGAGATTCTTCGTGCCCTCAGGTTGGGAGAGTTTGATGTTTTAGTGGGGATCAATCTCTTAAGAGAGGGGCTCGATCTCCCTGAAGTGGCCCTGGTCGCTATTTTGGACGCAGATAAGGAGGGTTTTCTGCGCTCAGCCCGCTCGCTTATTCAAACCACAGGGCGTGCCTCCAGGAATTCGGAGGGGCGGGTGCTCATGTACGCTGACAACATTACCAAAAGCATGCAGCAGACCATCGACGAGACTCAGCGAAGACGCGAGAAGCAGATGCTCCATAATCAGCAAAATAACATCACCCCAACCACGGTCCAAAAAGAGATTAGACAGCTCGAAGCCACCGCCCTCCACGAGCGAGCGACTGGCTTAGTGGAGAAGGATATCGCTTTGTCCAAGGAATATCAGAACCTTACACCCGACAAGCTCCCCCATCTGATAGATACCCTGAGAACTAAGATGAAAGACGCCGCAAATGCCCTTGAATTTGAAGAGGCTGCAGCGTTAAGAGACGAAATTAAAGCCTTGGAAGAATTCCATCTACGTGTAGGTTAAGAATTTCCAGTGAAACCCCATATCGAAGACATTATTGCCACCCTCCCCACCACCCCCGGTGTTTATTTGATGAAAAACATCAAAGGGGAGGTCTTTTATATCGGAAAAGCAAAAAACCTGCGCGCTCGTCTTCGCAGTTACAGCTCTGGTAGTGACACGCGAGCCTTCGTCCATCTTTTGGACCGACTCCTGGCAGACATTGAGGTCATTCTAACCCACACCGACAAAGAAGCCCTCATCGCCGAAAATGACCTCATCAAAAAATACCAGCCCCGCTTCAACATTAAACTCACCGATGACAAAAACTTCCTGTGTCTCCGCATAGATCCTCGACATTCGTTCCCACGACTTGAGATTCGACGGCGCTTCGGCAAAGACAAGGCCCGCTATTTTGGCCCCTATCACTCCGCAACGGCCATTCGCAAAACACTCAGAATCGTCAACCGGCATTTTCAACTTCGCACCTGCTCCGACCAGGTCCTCAAAAGCAGAACCAGACCCTGCCTCCAATACCAAATCAAGCGCTGCCCGGCCCCTTGTGTTTACGAGCTTCCAGCCGGGGAGTACGAGGCGAACGTGCAGAGCGTTGTAGCCTTTCTCGATGGTAGAGCCGATGAATTGCTGCAGGTTTTAACCAATCGCATGAAAGCCCACGCCGAACACCTTCGTTTTGAAGAGGCCGCACAAGTGCGAGACCAGCTTCGCGCCATCGAAAAATCCCTCGAGCGCCAGATGGTCGTAAGCCCCGATTTCGTTAACCGGGATGTCGTGGGACTCTACCGGGAAGGGCCCGCGGTTGAGATTCACCTCATGCGAACCCGAGAGGGGCGCTTGATCGAAGCCAAACGCTACTCCTACACCAAATTGGAGCTCCCCACCGCCGAGATCCTGTCCCATTTTGCAACCCAATATTATGCAGAGCTGGAGGACTTGCCCGATGAGATCCTCTTTCCACCAGAGATGATTTGGGGCAAAGCCCTGGAAGAGTTGCTGACAGACACCACCCAGCGCCCTCTTCGCGTAGTCACCCCAAAACGGGGGCATAAAGCCCGACTGATCTCCCTGGCGAAAACCAACGCCCAACAGGCCTTTGTTGACAAAAAACGTCAGGCGGGGGCAGCCCAAACCGTCCTCAAAGGCCTCAAAAATTCACTGAGGCTCTCCAGAGTCCCCGAACACCTCGAATGCTTCGACATCTCCCACCTCCAAAGCAGCCACATCGTCGCCAGCGCAGTCGCCTTCGTCAACGGTGCTCCTCATAAAGCCCTCTACCGGCACTATAAGATTCGCTCCACCGCAACCCAGGACGACTTTAAGTCCATGTACGAAGTCATCTCACGACGCGTCCGCCGAGGACTCGAAGAAGGGAGCCTCCCCGACTTAATGGTCATCGACGGGGGCAAAGGACAACTCAACGCCGCCCGTGCAGCGCTCGATGACCACGGCGTCGACTGGGTCGACCTGATCTCACTCGCAAAATCCCGACTAACCGAGCGGAGTCAAAAGGACGTCAAGCGCTCCTCAGAGCGCGTCTTTGTCCACGGCGTCAAGAACCCTATCGTCCTGCGAGCGAACTCCGCAGAACTCTTTCTCTTGATGCGAGCCCGGGATGAAGCCCACCGCTTCGCCATTGAGTTCCAGCGCCAACAACGGCGAAAAGCGGCGACTCGCTCCCTTTTGGACACTATCCCGGGGGTTGGCCCCAAAAAACGCAAAGCGCTGCTGTCTCACTTTGGCTCCGCCAAAGGTGTTCAGAAAGCCTCTCTCGAAGAGCTTCAAGGGGTGGTTGGCCCCAAACTCGCTCAAGTAATCATCGACTTCTTCACCCCCCACACTCCTTCTTCATGAGCTATCGCGTACTCACTATTATTCCCGCACGAGCGGGCTCCAAGGGACTTCAAGGTAAAAATATTCGCCAAGTGGGAGGAAAACCTCTCTTGGTGCGCGCCGTCGAACTCGCCCAAAGCTCTCAAGGCGCCGGAGAAGAATGGCAAATTGTAGTAAGCACCGACTCCCCACGCTATGCCAACCTGGCGCGGGAGGCTGGTGCGCTGGTTCCGGGACTACGACCAAAGTCTCTCGCCACGGACACCGCACGTCTGACCGAAGTCATCGCACATACCCTCAATGGGCAGGAAGACCCAAAGCGTCCCTTTGACGCGGTGCTTATGCTCAGCCCCACCACCCCCTTAACCCAGGCTCAGGACGTCCGAAAAGCCCTCAAACTCTTTCGAGAGGCTGGAGGCCCCTCTCTCATCTCGGTGGTGGAAGAGCGCATCCCCAACACATGGCGATTTACCCTCCAAGAGGGGGTGCTGGAGCAAATTCAAGGGGGAGTCATTCAGCACCGCCAGAAAACCGCACCTCAATACCGACTTAACGGCGCCATCTACGTGGCCAGCCCACAGTGGCTGCGACAACGTGGGCAATTCTTCCACCACGGAGAATCCATCCCCCTGATTATGCCTGCCTCCAGATCTCTGGATATTGAATCACCGGACGATTTAAAGTGGGTTCGCATCCTTATCAATGATAAGAATTCCCTGAATGAAGCTCCCTGCTGATAGCGAGACTTTTTCCGCTCGCCTCTCAGTCGCAATCGCATTGGCCAGATTTGACAAAAATTCGGATGCGGGACAAAAATTTAATAGTTTCGGTAACTAATTAGAGTTTGAGGTATTTTCCGTCGATAATAACCACTGAACAATGCAGGTACCCATGACCAAGAAGAGGGAGAGAATTTCAAGAGTGATGTCGCCCCTGCCCCCCAGCCCCTGGCACCAAAACCAAGGGTTGCCACGCTCCTGCCAAAGGATTCTCTGCCTTCTGGTCATCGCGCTGCTTTGCTCAACCTCCATCGCTTTTGCCCAAAACACCTCCCCGGAGGGGGACAACGGGCTTAAAATAGGATCCGGTCGACTTCACCCCTTTGTCGAAGCCGATACCCATTATATTTACAATCCCCATCGAATTCCCCGCGAAGCCGAAACAGCTCTTGAAGACACCGCGGGCTCTGTGTTTGGTGTGCGCCCAGGAGCTGACTACTTATTGCCCTCCGCATTCACAGAGATCGAGCTCCAGGCGCTTGCAGATCTGCGATACTTCTCCAACTCGCACCTCCCCGATAATCTCCTGATAGGATCAGACACACGTTTAAGTGTACTCTTTAATAAAGAAAGTACCCTCCCCATCAAAATAACCACGCGCTTTTTACGCACCGACAAACCGGCCAACCAGGCCACGACGGTGTCACTGATGAGCAACGCTTTTCATTTTGATGTCCACGGTAAGTGGAAGCCAGGCGGGGGGGCCTTCACGCTTGATTTTAGAGCTCCCGTAGTACAAACATCCTACGACGCGAAGTCCACAACCAGGTACGATAGACTAAATAACCTGAACATGAGACCAGCGGTGCGCCTATCATGGAAACTCCTCCCTAAAACCGCGCTTATTCTCGATGCAGTCAGCAATCTCATTCGCTACAGTGACCACACCTATTCAACAGACATCGATTTCGTGACGGGCTACCTCGGGCTGGCTGGTGCCATTACCCCACGAGTCTCCACCCTCATTAAGGCTGGCTGGACCGAGCCCCTCTACGCTACACAATTTATGAAAGAAACAAAGGGGTTTGTTGGGCAATTCACCCTCGGCTACAAAATCAGCGATACCCTGGACGTCACTTTGGGTGGAGGCCAAGAGGTCAAACCAACGCCACTCTTTAACTACCACAAGGACGTCTACACCAACCTTGGAGTCCTCCTGCGAATGGGAACAGGCATTACCCTCGATTTTGACTTTGAGGCCCGAACGCTCGACTACGGTACTCCCAGTATCGATCCTGGTGATCTCATTTTCGGACTCGATGAACGAAACGACACCTTCATCAAGCCCTCTTTAGTCATCTCCTACCTGGCAACCAGATGGTTAACCGTCTCCCTGCACAACAGCTACGAATTTCGAGACACCGGCGCGTTTAGAATAAATATAGATAACAGAATGGTAACCGGGGGTTACAACTACTTCGACTCGTTCCTGCGCCTCAGCTTCCGCTATTGATAACTCAACTCGAGATTAACCAGAACCGCTCGACCGGGAACCATCTCCAAGGACTTTCTCCAAGTGGGTCCACTTCGAATATCCTCCAGCAGCTCCGTTCCCGAACCCAAAAGATTCAAACAATCCAAAGACAACGTCCCCCGCCAATCTCCCAGGGAGATTCTCTGGGAGAGGCGAGTGTCAAGGGTCATGTGAAAGGTGTGCCGAGGAATCGGTGCACCACGCTCATCGGCCATGATGGCCACAGGCCCCTGGGGCAGGTGGGTCACAAAATACCGCGTCATCGGCTCTCCGTCCCTGTAGCGCAATGCCACGGCGGCCCGCAAATCTCTCCACACCTCCACTCCCCCCAGCAGGTTGATCCCAAAAGCCCTGTCATGATCATACCGGGAGCGTTGGTTAACCCGGGCGTTCGGATCTGCAGATATTTCATGGAGGATGCCCGAATCGTTCCGGTCCGGAAAGCTCCCAAAGGCACCGCTTCCCTGGGAGAGGTACCCACTGGCGCTAAGGTTCAAAAACCAACCGGAGACCCCTTCCGTCTTTAATTGCAGCTCTGTGCCAAAATAAAAATCAGACCGGGTAGCGTTGGTTAATTCATATCTCTCCTGGCCTTCGCTTCCTGGCTCACGCTCATAAACACTCAGGAACCTCTGAGAGACACCAGGATCTTCTATCGTAGCCTCTTTATAGTCCGGCTCTCCCTCAGAGCCATAACGCACGGTGTAACGATTGAGCAACCACCGGAAGTGCGTGGTGATAATAAACACAAAGGGACCAAAACGCGGAGTCTTCATCCCCAGGGAGAAGAGGTTTCGGGTAGGGTGAGTCAACCCGGACGCAAGATCATGGTAGCGCCCCCCAGTCCGGCTCATCAGGGCTCCTGCCTCATCCGCCGAGGGCAGGCCATCTTCGTTGTCATCGCTCCACCGATAACGGTTTCCGGAAGGAGAGTGAGGATCAAGAAAGCGGGCCACCTCAATGGTAAAGGCCTCCGGCGCCCGACGAGCCACCCCAAAAAATTCAAAGTTCCCCAAATCACGACGCAAAGACAACCCGGTCTCGAGAGTCGTGTGCCCCAAGAGATCCTCCTCAGGTACTCCCACAGAGGCGCTCACAAGCGCGATGTCCCCACGCCACCTCACACCCTCAAACTCTCCCCAAAACGTCGCCTCAGGGCGCACACTGCCCCACCATTGCGTCTGAACAGACGAGGGCTCGTATTGCGTTAAAGAGACCGCTTGCTCTGCCGGGGTCTCCCCACGCTCATAGGTCGTGGCCCGCAAGACATCGGAAGGATCAGGGGTGGTTTCAACCTCGCTGTACTGCACCCGCGTCCCAAGCTCCCAATCGACGACGCCCCCCAAACGATGAGGCGCTCTCCACCGAACATCACCATCCCAACGCCAGCGCTGGAGATCCTGAGCCAGCCGGGGACGCTCCAACCACATCCACTCTGTCTCCAGATCGCTCACAAGAGGCTCATCCCCGTGTCGCTTTTGCTCGTCCCTCGCCAATCCGAGCCCCGTCTTGAAGGTCACCCCTCCCCAATGAGTTGTTCCCTGCACCACCAGCGCCCGTTGTTGCACCGATTTGGTATAGACCTCAGGCCAGCGAAACTCCGCTCCTTCATGAGAGCGCCGATGCTGCTGCATCGCGGCCACCAGCTGAACCGGCAGGCCCCCGAGAGAAAACCCTGTACCCGTCACCAGGGCGCTCCTTGAAGCGCTGTCATCAAGAAGGGAACCGTCGGCACTCCTGAATGTAGGGTAGTGGTGAAGATGTTCATAATGTTCCATCCCCATTTGCAGCGCCCAGGTGCTGGAGCGATGGCCGCCGTGCAGCTCTCCTTCAAGCGCGCTGGACAGTGCCCGGCGAGTGGAAGTCGCCCCATGAAACGTCGCGGGCTCCCGATCCATGAGCCCCTGGGGCACCCAGGTGCCGCCCCCGGTTGGCTTTCCCCAACGCACCTGAGACTGAAGGCGGGGTTTCTCCACTTCAGGTGCAAAGGTGATATGAAACCCCGGCCTGGCGCTGGTTTGATACTGAAACTGAATCCGATCCCAGGCACCAAAAGGCAGCTCCACCAAAGGGCTCCCCGAATAGGCAGGGTCATTGATCTCCAATCCATTCAGCAAGAAGCGGGTCTGAGTCCAGGAGTTTCCATGAAACCCCAAACGAACAGGGTCAAAACGGGTAATTCCCCCTCCGCTCACCTGTTGATTCACCACCTGCACAAGCCAGGTGTCTGCGATGCTGCTCAGATCACGCCCGGATGGAAACCAGGCTCTGTCTTCGGAGGTCACCTCCACCCCGGAGATGGGATCCAGGGTTGGTCCAACACAGAGGGCGGCTGCTAAAACCCAGAGGGGCAAATTCATGGTTCTCTCTTTCTATGTCCTTATTCATTCAATTGAGGAGGCTCCAGGCGATGGTATTCCCCGGCGCTCCATTCCTGAACCCACTTGTCATAGGAGTCCGTAAAGCGAGATCCGGAGATCCCACCGGGAATTGAAGTCCAGAGACCATCGTCGGCCAAATCACAAATCATTCGGTAGGCTGGCCCCACCGCCACGCTCCCACTTCCCGCAGGAACCAGGTTTCCCTGTCTCACTGTAGCAATAGAGCCGGGCAACTCCATCGTACCCCGGTTAAAACCCAGACCCTCTGGCAGTCCCCCAAAAACAAGATGGTCCAGAGAAAACGATTGGACCTTTCCCCAGGGATAAAGGTCAACGGCCCCCAGGTGCTGCACCCGCCGCCTAAAACATGCCACTCGGCGGGAAGTCCAAAACTCAGGATTTAACAATAAACGATCCAAGCCATTGCACCACCAGACAGAGATCTCAGTCGTGCGAAGCATATGGTGCATCCAATCGCCCCCAAGCTCCTCTCCAACCACCCCCAGCGCTGCCCAATACACCAAATGAAACGCGTGGGCGCTACGACTCTCTGCAGTGTAGCGATAATCCCATCCGCGGATCTCCCTCTTCAGAGGTCCCTCCTCTAAAAGAGGCTCCCAGATCCCCCACAAGCGTTTCGCTTGCAACGATAAGACATCTAATTGAATCGATGCCATGGTCTCCCGCGAGTGTTTCTCAGAAGCGCGCAGCAATTCAGTAATTCGCTCTACTCGATAACCAGGCTGAGCGAGGGTGGAGAGCACCCCTCCGTCGTGAGCCAAACGCGCTTCGTTCGCGCTCACAATACACCCATCCTCCGGCCCCATACGGGGCAACGCGTCACCGGTGTAGAGCCCGCACCAGCGCTGCTCACTCTTGAACCCGGCTGGATACAGCCCGGACCATCCCCCATCCCGCTTGGGAATAGAACCAAGCTGGCAATAACGAATATCTCCCCCCTTATCGGCTAAAACGAAATGCAGACTGAGGGTGTGAGCGCCTGCCAGCATCGCCTGAGCCTGATCAACATCCTGACACTGTGGCAGCCTCATAAAGGCCCGCAACCCCTCCTCCGGGCGGTGAGAACTTGACCATCTGTTAGCGAGCGCCCATCGGGGGCCCTGCGCCGAATCGGGCAGCGTCTCAAGCACCCCGCGCTCTGTCTCATGAAAGGAGAGGGGCAACGCCGATTGAAAGCGACGCTTGAGTTCCACAGAGCGCTCACGAACAACCACAGAAGAGACCTTGGAGCTCTCCTCCTCTCCGCCGACTCGCTCCATAAAAAAATCGGAATTGTCGGCCACTCCAAAGGTCCCACTCCAGGCGAGGCGACGGTTGCGCCCCACCGCAATTCCTGGAATCCCGGGAATAGACGCTCCCAACCAATAGTCTTCCCCCGCACGCACGCGCACCTCAAAAAAGAGGGCCGGGAGTTGATTAACCTGCAGGTGCGGATCTCCACACAACACCGGCGATCCCGAGTAGCTTCTGCTCCCCTGCACAGCCCACGCGTTGCTCCCCCCGCCCCCTCGAAATGATCGGGAGGACATTCCCCAACCAGGATAGGAGGAGATCTGCCCCAGAAGCGCGGGCTCCCACC
>JAZAIZ010000233.1:0-8777 GCA_036230545.1 Myxococcota bacterium | reverse complement strand
GCGAACGACGGGAGATGGAGCCCTACCAGGCCCTGGGCACCCTTGAGTTCTCCACCGTCGCCGCGGGCATCCTGGGCGCCGATTGCGCCGTCAAAACCAGCGAGATTCAACTGGGTCGACTTCACCTTGCGAGCGGTTTCGGGGGCAAAGCCTATTTCACCCTCTGGGGCCCCCAAAGCGATGTGGAGGCAGCCGTTGACGCCGCCGTCGCCTTGACGGAGGAAAAGTCCATTGATTCTGATGTATTACCAGCCCCTCATCCCGAGTTGGACCCCAACCGCTTTATCCGCCCGTGGACCATCGATCCTGCGGAATAAGCTTTCTCCCAAAAAGTGCCATTTCGGGAAATAAGCAGCTTCTCTTGAGGGTTGCATCCTTCGCCGGAATGGATAAAAAGCAGATAAGATCCGCGGGATTTGGTTCACATCGCCCCGGATTTAGAGATAAAACAAACAACGGCAACACGCAGTCATACAGGTAAATATTCGTGGAAGAACACGCAGAGATAAAAGCAAGCCCCCAGGAACCCGTCGAAGGCATCATCGTTGAGCCTGAGATCGTCGACGCCGCGCCGTCTCCGGAAGCCGATCAGGCTGAAGCAGAGACCACCGAGGAGGAGGCTCCCCAGGATCCCCGAGACGTCGAAATTGCCAACCTCCATGGCCAGCTTAGCGAGCAGCTTGAGCTCGTGAACTCCATTAAACGACAGCACGGGGAAGCCATCGCCGAATTCAACAGCGCCCGGACCCGGCTCAAGCGAGAGGTTAAGCGCGAGGTACAAAACAGCCTCAAGTCGTTAATCGGAGAGCTTCTCGAGACCGTGGACAACCTCGACCGCGCCATCGAAGCTGCCGGCACCAAAGGGGACGAGGGTGAGCTGCTCACCGGCGTCACCATGGTCCGGGACCAGTTCCTCAACAAATTGGGCAACAATGACGTCAAGCGAATGCAGGCTCTCGGCGCCCCCTTCAACCCCAACCAGCACGAGGCCATCTCCATGGTGCCGGTCACCGAGCCTGAGCAGGACGGGACCGTCGTCGCG
This sequence comes from Myxococcota bacterium, assembly GCA_036230545.1. Lineage (GTDB taxonomy): Bacteria > Myxococcota > XYA12-FULL-58-9 > XYA12-FULL-58-9 > JABJBS01 > CAXGXL01. The sequence goes on along the minus strand of JAZAIZ010000233.1, from coordinate 7,735 downwards.
GTCATCACAGAGGGATACACCATCAACGGTGAGGTCCTCCGAGCCGCGATGGTAGCTGTGGGACAATGCGCTGCTCCGGCCGCCTCCCCCGATGACGCCGACACCACCGAGCAGGCCCCCGAAGAAAACCAAAGCTAAACTCAACCTCCATCGCTTGGGAACCATGGACAAAACAGGCGCACACTCTCTCCTTCTAATCAGCGTTCTCGCCCTCATAACGGGGCTGCCCGTGGGGGCGAGCGCGCAATCACCGGTCATCCCCGCCGCGCTTCAGCAAGTGCGCATTCAACCCCTGAGTCCCCCCATCGCCGCGCCCGACTTCCGCCTGCCTACCCTCGCCGGGGGAGAGCTGAGCCTCTCGGACAACAAGGGACGGTGGGTGCTCTTGACCTTCTTCGCCACCTGGTGCGGCCCCTGCAAGACCGAGATGCCCAGCCTGCAGCAATTTCACGAGCAGTACGGCCCCCGGGGCTTTGACGTGTTTGGCGTCTCCACCGACAGCTCCGTGGGCATCGTCAAGCCCTTCGCCCGCTCCTTTGGCCTGACCTTTCCCATCGGGGTCGACACCGGCGGGCAGGCGGCGCAGCTCTACCAGGCCAGCAGCATCCCCGTGAGCTTTTTGATCTCCCCGGAGGGGCAGGTGGTAGGCGTGGCCCGAGGCGCTCGCAACTGGTCGGACCTCGACGACATGGTGGAGACCCTCCTCGGGGCCCTGCCCACCAACCCCGACGCCCCGGACGCCTTCGCCTCCAACGCAACTCCCCTTGAGCTGCCCGAGATTCTGGAACCCCCCGAAGGAGAATACACCCTCTCCACCACCACCCTAAGCGCCGGCGACGACGTCACCCTTGACGTACGCATTACCTGGGCCGGGCACTTCCAGGATTACCTGCTGCACCCTCCCAAAGTACCGGTCCCCGATGGGCTGACCCAGCGCTCCATGACGGCCCACACCTCCTCAACCGAAGGGAAAAAGGTGGTGCGCTATCAATTCACCTTCAACGCCCCAAGCGAGGGGAAATTTGCGTTAGATCCCATCGAGCTGCGCTATACCCCACGCTTTGAGAATCAACCCATCGCCTCCCGCATCGCAGGTCCCACCCTCACGGTCGCCCCACCCGCCTTCACGGGCACCATGGCCGGGATCTTCGGCGCGGCCATCCTGGGGCTCCTGGGGATCGGGGTGGGCGTGTACCGTTTCAGAACGCGCACCACCGCATCGGAGAGCTCCAAAGCCCCCGCCCTTTCCCCGGAGATTCTCGAGGCGCAGCTCCAAACCGCGCGGCAGCAACGGCACCGGGGAAACATCGCCGAATACCTCACCACTCTCTCAGAGATGAACCAGGCCTTCCCCGAAAACGAGCAGCCCCTAAGCTCCCTCGATGAGCTCATCGCCGGGGTGCGCTACGGCGGCAACCAGCCCTCCCCTCGGGAGCTGGACAGTCTCCACCGACAGATCGAATTAAAACTCGCCGGTTTACGTCCCGATGCCCATCAGGAAGACCGTGAACTACTGGCCCGAACGCAAAACAAAGGAGTAACCCCATGAGCGCAGTTATTGCTGAAGACCTCAGCCGGGAAATTGAAACCCACACCGGCATGTTTAAAACCCTGCTCGACGAAGTCGGCAAAGTCGTCGTCGGACAGCAGTATATGCTGGAGCGCCTGCTCCTGGCGTTGGTGGCCGATGGTCACATTCTGCTTGAGGGGCTCCCGGGACTCGCGAAGACCACGGCGGTCAAGGCGGTCTCGGATGCCATCAAAACCGACTTCTCAAGGGTCTCCTTTACCCCTGACCTCCTCCCCGCCGACCTGCTGGGTACCGAAATTTTCCGGCCCAACACTGGCGAGTTTACGGTCAAACAGGGCCCCATCTTCACCAACCTTTTGCTCGCCGATGAGATCAACCGCGCCCCGGCCAAAGTCCAGAGCGCGCTCCTTGAGGCCATGCAGGAGCGACAGGTCACCATCGGAGACCAAACCTACACTCTCCCCCAGCCCTTTCTCGTGCTCGCCACCCAAAACCCCATCGAGCAGGAGGGCACCTATCCGCTCCCCGAAGCGCAGGTGGACCGCTTTATGCTCAAACTGAGGGTGGGGTATCCCTCCCGAGAAGAAGAAAAGGAGATCATGCGTCGGATGACCGGTGGGCTCCATGAGAGTATCAAGCCGGTGGTAACTCCCCAGGATATCGTCAGCGCGCGGGAGACCGCCGAGCGCATCTACGTAGACGCCAAGGTCGAAGATTATATCGTCGACATCGTCAACGCCACCCGCGAGCCAGGACTTTACCAAATGGAGTCCCTCGACAAGCTCATTCAAGTGGGCGCGTCACCACGAGCGACCATCTACCTGCTCAAAGCCGCCCGGGTCTATGCCCTCTTAAACGGTCGAGGCTATGTCACCCCCCAGGATGTTAAAACCATCGGTCCCGATGTGCTGCGTCACCGCGTTCTGGTCACCTATGAGGCCGAGGCCCGGGAACTGACCAGCGACGATATTATCCACGAAATCTTCAACACCGTTGACGTCCCCTGAGGAATAAGAAAGCGCTGAATCACCCCCATGCATGATGCCACCGCCAAGAACCTGGATCCTGAGCTCTTTGCGCAGATCCGGCAGATTCAAATCAAAACCCAGCACCTGGTCACCGACTCGCTCGCCGGACAATACGAGAGCGCGTTTAAGGGACGAGGGATGGAGTTTGAGGAGGTGCGCGCCTACCAGCCCGGTGATGACATTCGCCACATCGACTGGAAGGTGACCGCACGCTCAGGTGCCCCGCACATCAAGGTGCACCGGGAGGAGCGGGAGTTGACGGTTATGCTGCTGGTGGACGTGAGTTCCTCCGGCGAGTTTGGCACGGCCCGCAAATTCAAGAATGAGATCGCGGCGGAGGTCGCCGCTGTGCTCGCCTACGCGGCCATTAAGAACAACGACCGGGTCGGGTTGATCATCTTCTCAGATCGCATCGAGCATTTTGTGCCCCCCAAGAAGGGCCGCGCCCACGTGTGGATGGTGATTCGAGATATCCTCAACTTTCGGCCCGAGCGACGGGTCACGGATTTGGACAAGGCCCTTGAATACCTGGGCACGGTCATCAAACGGCGCTGCGTTGCGTTTTTGCTCTCGGACTTTTTGGACCAATCCATTACCGAGCGCCTCCGTACCACGGCAAAACGCCACGACATCACCGCCATCTCCATCGCAGATCCCCGGGAGATCACCCTGCCCCCCATCGGTATCGTGGAGCTGGAGGACGCCGAAACCGGGGAGACTATTCTGGTGGACACCCATGACGCCGGGGTTCGTGAGAGCTTTCGTATTTTGGGACATGGTAGTCGAGCCGAGCGTAGCGACGCATTTCGAGCAGGCGGCATCGGTGAGATAAGCCTTCGCACCGACGAACCTTATATTGACTCTATCGTGCGGTTTTTCCGCTCCCGCGAAAACCGCAACTGAGAGGACCTGAGATGGAATTAAGATCTGCCCCCACTCCCCAGCCCCCCTCCCCCCGTTCACCCTTCACGGCCTTGCTCGTGGTGAGCAACCTGCTGCTGGCCTCGGTAGCCGGCTACGCGCTCGTGCAGGGTACCCCTGCCGCTGAAGCAGTGAGCGACACCGAGAGTCTGCGCAAAGTCGCCAGCAAGCTACGCGCTGCGGGCGCAACCGATGAAGCGGCCGCCCTCTACGCCAAGGTACTCACAAGCCCCGACGCTCAACCCAAGCGTGCTCAGATCGCATTTAGCCTCGGAGAGATGTATCTTGAATCAGCGCAATACGAGAAAGCCCTGCGGTGGTTTTATGAGGCTGAGTTGTCTCAGCCCAAAGCACTGCGCGCGGATATCGCACAAAAGATAGTTCATTGCCTCGAACGCCTCGGGCGAGTACACGCGGCCAGGGCAGCCCTCAGCGGCAGCGTCAACCTGGAGACGAACGAGGTTCAACGCGCCGAGGGCGACCCCACCGTCGCTACCATCGCCAACCGTGACATCCCCTACTCGGAAGTACAGCGAGCCATCGACGACCTCCCCCCGGAGTATTCAAAGCAATTTGACCAAAAGAAGGGCAAGGAGATGTTTCTGCGCAAATTCGTGGCCGACGAGCTCCTCTGGCGCAAGGCTCAAAAGCTCGAATACGACCGCGACCCCGACATTCAACGACAGCTCACCATGCTGCACAAACAAATCGTCGTGGCAAAGTTCGTCGAGCAGGAGGTCATGAGCAAGATTCAGATCGATCCGACGGACGTCCGAAATTATTACGAAGCCAATAAAGAGCGCTTCAAAAAAGACGACAAAGAGGTCCCCTTTGAGCAGGCAAAATCTCAAGTAGAGGGGGCCTACCGCATGATGAAATTTCAGGCCGCGTACGCCGAACTCGTCGAATCCGAACTCTCCACCGGGGACGTGCAGGTCTTTGCTGACCGCCTCCCCCAATAAGGAACCCTCATGAGGCATTGGGCACCGCACCCCCTCTTTCTCCTGGTTTGTCTGGGAATGCTCCTGGCCGTGAACGGGTGCGCCCAAGAGGAGAAGAGCGTCCAGCCCCCTGAGGCCACTCTCGCTCCCGTGGAAGCCAGCGCCAGCGTCGACAAAGCCGTGGGCAACACCGGCGATATCATCACTTACGCCATCACCGTCAACCACGACGCGAGCATCCCCCTGACCATCCCCGACATCGGCGAGGCCATCGCCGGTTTTCGCATCATCGATTTTGGTCAGGATCCCGCCAAAACCGAGGGAGGGCGCACCATCGCGCGGCGCTGGTATACCCTGCGTGGAGATTTGGTCGGGTCCTATATTCTCCCCGGAGTGACCATCCCCTATGAATTGGAGGGGGAGTCCGCCACGGCAACCACCAGTGAAATCTTCGTGGAGATTCAATCAGTGCTCCCTGCGGATGGGTCCGCTAAAGACATCCGGGGCTTAAAACCCCTCAAGCGGGTTCACCTCCAACCCCAATGGCCCCGCAACCTGGCCATCGGCGGGGGCATAGGACTGCTGCTTTTAGCGGGATACCTCCTCTGGCGCCGGCGAAACCAACAAGAAGCGCTTCTTCCCCCCATCCCGCCGGACGAGCTGGCATTCGCAGCGCTCAATGACCTGCGCACCACCAACTTCTCCGACCCCGAAGCAGTCCGCCGCTATTATTTTGCCATCTCTGAAACCCTGCGGACCTACCTGGAAGGGCGCTATGGCTTCAACGCCACGGACCTCACCACCGAAGAGCTGCTTCCCCAACTGCAGCACCACGTGCCCCTGGCCAGCCAGGCCACCTCAGACCTGCGGCACTTCTTTGTGCACACCGACCACGTGAAATTTGCCGGACACGCTCCCTCCCCCTCCGAAATCGAGACCACCTACGAGAGCGCCCTGAGCTTTGTTGAATCCACACGACCCCACTCTATCCCCGAAAGTGAAAGCGAGGAGGCAGCCGCATGACCCCTTTTGTGTTGGGAGACAGCTGGGCCCTCTGGGGGCTCTTACCGCTCTTTGCCCTGTGGGCCTTCTTCTGGATGAAGCGACACGGCTTTCTCAAGCAAAAGGCCGAAGGGAGCGCGGCGATCCGCTACTCGAGCATCTCTTCCCTCAAGACCCTCAAGCCCTCACGCTCGCTGCGACTGCGCCGGCTGGTGCTCTGCTTTCGAGTGGGCGCGGTCCTGCTGCTGGTCATCGCCGCGGCACGGCCGCAATCGGGCCGCAAACGTACCCTCCTTAAAACTGAGGGCATCGACATTATGCTGGCGGTGGACACCTCCGGAAGCATGCAGGCCCTCGACCTCGACGCCGACCGCAGCATCACCGAGCGGCGCAACCGGCTGGAGGTCGCCACGGAGGTGGTGAATCAATTTGTGGAGAAGCGAGAAAACGATCAGATAGGACTGGTGGTCTTTGGCGAACAAGCCTTCACCCAATGTCCCCTGACCCTCGACCACGGCATCGTTTCCACCTTTTTGTCGCAACTTGAGATTGGCATGGCCGGTGACGGCACCGCTATTGGCTCTGCCCTTGGCACTGCCGTCAAGCGCCTGCAAAAGAGCGAGGCCAAATCCAAAATCATCATCCTGCTCACCGACGGCCGCAGCAACGCTGGACAGTTGAGCCCCAAAAAGGCGGCAGAGATCGCGCAAACTTTTGGTGTCAAGGTCTACACCATCGCCGCCGGCACCCGGGGCAAGGCGCCCTTTCTGGTGAAAACCATCTTTGGGGTTCAACCCCAATACCAGGCCGTGGAGATCGATGAAGAGGCCCTGCGAGAAATCGCAGACATCACTGGGGGGGCTTATTTCAGGGCAGAGGACATGAGCGCGCTCAGAACCATCTACGCGCAAATCGACGCCTTGGAGAAGACCGAGATTCAAAGCACAGCCTACCTCGAATACGACGAGCAATTTGATATCTTCGTCGCCCCGGCCCTCCTGCTTCTTCTCCTTGAGGTTTTGCTTTTGGGAACCCGCTTCCGGAAGGTTCCCTAGGAGAGATCATGAGCACACGCATCATCCAATATTCTTTTCTCCTGACCCTTTGCCTGGCCACCACAGGCTGCGGCGTTCGCCTGGGGCGCCCCGGACTGCTGTGGCTGCTTTGGGGGGCCCCACTGCTTGGACTCTTTTACGTCTACGTCTTCCGGGCACGGCGCCAACTCCTGCAGCAATTTGCACACTCAGACCTCCTGCAGCGCATCGCGGGCTCCGTTAACGTCTCGCGGCAACGCCTCAAGGCCGGCTTGGTGGTGGTGGGGATTACTCTCGCCGCCCTGAGCCTCACCGAGCCCAAATACGGGTTTCATTGGGAAGAGGTGGAGCGTGAGGGCGTAGACATCGTTATTGCCCTGGACGTCTCCGACAGCATGCTGGTGCAGGACGCAGAGGCCGAGGGAAAATTGACCCGACTTGAGCGCGCAAAACGTGAGATCACCGATTTGCTGGCGCTGCTTAAAGGAGACCGAATCTCCCTGGTGGCCTTCGCGGGGATGGCCTTCGTGGAGTGCCCTCTGACCCTGGATTATGCGGCCGCGGATCTCTTCCTCTCGGCCATGGACACCGACATCATCCCCGTTAAAGGCACCGCCCTCGGCGAGGCCATGCGAGTCTCCCTCGACGCCCTCGAAGGCAGCCACGAAGACGCCCGGGCCGTGATCTTAATTACCGACGGTGAGGACCACTCCGGCCAGGCGCTGGCCTACGCCGAAAAAGCCAAAGAAGCGGGGATTCGGGTCTTCACCATTGGCATTGGCCGAGATGAGGGTGCCCCCATCCCCGACCCCAATGGAGGCTTTCGCAAGAACCGCCGAGGCGATGTCATCCTGAGTAAACTCGACGAGACTACCTTACAAAAAATCGCCCTGACCACCGGCGGGCGCTACGTGCGCTCGGTCACCGGCGACATGGACCTCGAGGAGATCTACCTGCAGGGCATCAAAGCCACCCTCGAAGATCAAGAACTCGGCTCTAAACGGCGACAACACTGGGAGCACCGCTTTCAATGGCTGGTGCTGATGGCCCTGGCCCTCTTGATGCTTGAGCCTTTTATTTCGGAGCGCCATCCCCTACCCACAGCCTCCTCAGGAGACGCCTCATGATTGGACTGCGCAGCCTTCTTGTGGGAATGAGCTTCGTCCTGAGCGCCCCGGCCCTCGGGCAGGCTCCCACCCCCACCCCTCACCCCGCCCTGCCTCCGGGAGTGCCGGCCCCCACCCCAAGCGCGCCCCCCGCACAACAATACGACGATCC
>JAZAIZ010000232.1:0-3292 GCA_036230545.1 Myxococcota bacterium | reverse complement strand
TGGGGAGGTAGCCTCGAAAACCATGGGTGTGACAGATTTTGGCGGAGCCTGGCACGGGGCTCTCAACCATGGCGACCATGGGAATCGTTGAAAGCGTGGTGCTGGTTCTTAAGGCTTCCAGAGGCATGAGCGTCTCGGGCGAGGTGTTCTCGATGGCGATGAGCGCCAGAGCAGGTTTTGTGATGGCGTTGTTAAGAAAGTCGACGGCGCTCTCCAGTCTCTCATAGCCGCTGGGGACCATCCCTGCGTCTTGAACGAGGCGGGTGTTCACGGCGAGGGTGACTGGGTTGTGATCGATCAGAAGCACGTTGATTCCGGTGAGCTCGTCTTCTTTAAGGGGGGCCACCGAGTTGGAGCGGGTCTCGGCTTTTTGCAGTCGCAGGGTAAAGGTGAAGCAGGAGCCGACGCCAGGGGTGCTCTCGACTTCAAGTTTGCCCTCCATAAGCTCGACTAATTTTCGAGAGATGGAGAGCCCAAGGCCGGTGCCGCCAAATTTGCGGGTGTTGGACTCGTCCGCCTGGCGAAAGGATTCGAAGATTAGGCGGTGCTGCTCTTTGGGGATGCCGATGCCGGTGTCTTCAATACGGAACTCAATGACCGTGTGCCCGGGGGACTCTTCCAGTGCTCGCGCGTGCACCTTGATGGAACCCTTCTCGGTGAATTTGAAGGCGTTGTTCAGCAGGTGGGTGAGAATCTGGCGCAGGCGGGTCGGATCTCCGTGCACCACCCGGGGGAGGTTGACGGGTTTTATTTCAAAGAGGATAGGCTTCTTGGCGCTCTTTTGGAGGTAGGTGGTGGCGACGTCGGTGAGGAGCATATTGAGATCGAAGTCGATAGAGTCGAGGGTGATGCTTTGACTTTCGATCTTGGACAGGTCGAGGATTTGATCGACAATCCCCATCAGCTTGTCGGCGCTCTTTTTGATGTACATGATGGAGTCGCGTTGCTCCTCGGTGACATCTTCGTCCAAGAGGATATCCGCGAATCCGATGATTCCGTTCATGGGGGTTCGGATCTCATGGCTCATATTGGCGAGAAACTGGGTTTTGATTTTGTTGGCGATGTAGAGCTCGTCCCTGGCTGATTGGAGGTCGTGGGTTCGCTCCTCCACCATGCCCTCCAGTTGGGCCTCCTTCATGTGGGCGTAGAGCCCGAGGTTCCATTTTTCGGTGAGGGCGATCGCAAGCTGAGACACCTCAACGTTGTCGAAGGGCTTCTTCAGGATCAGAAGTTTGTCGGTTTGTCCCAGCCGGGTGATGATCTGCTCCCAAGAGTAGTCGGAGTGGGCGGTGCAGATGATGACCAGGAGATTGGGGTCTACCTTCCAGAGGTGCTCGATGGTCTCAAGCCCGTCCCAGCCGGGGGGCATGCGCATATCGACAAAGGCGAGGGCGTAGGGGCTGTCGGACTCCAGCGCTCGCTTTACTTTTTGCACTCCCTCGAGTCCCTGGGAGGCAAACTCAAGGTGGTAGGGGTTGAGGTGGTCGGTGGGGCCGGAGGGAGCAGCGCCTCCGAAGAGGTTCGCGGCTAGGTCGTCCAGCTCGTTGGAGGACTCTTTGGAGCTGAGAATTTTCCGAAAATCCTGATGGATGGATTCGTTGTCATCGATGATGAGGATTCGGTTGTTTTTACTCTCGTGCGGGTGGTCCATTATGCTTCCTGCTCTTCGCTATAGGGTAGCTCCAGAATAAATGTGGAGCCCTTTCCCGGGCCGTCGCTCTCGGCAACAAGGGAGCCTCCCAGCTCCTTGGCAGCCAGCGCCCCGCTGTGGAGCCCAAACCCATGCCCCTCTTTTTTGGTTGTGAAGCCATGGGCAAAAATGCGGGTGAGGTTTTCTGCTGAGATGCCAACACCGTTGTCCGCGACCTCCATGCGAACACGCTTATTGTCCAGGAGACTCGTTCGGACGGTGATCACAGCGGGGATAATCCCTGATTCCTTCAGGGCATCCGCAGCGTTCTTTATTAGATTGACCAGGATCTGCAACACCTTTTGCCGGTCAATCCCCACCAGGTCCATGGGGGTGTATTCCTGCGTGATCTCGACATTACTCTCGTTAATGCGGGCTTTGTTGATGCGAATCGCGTCCTCCATCAGGTCTTCGACCTGCAGCATCTCTCGGACACCCGAAATTTTGGCGTACGATTGTTGGAGGCTGACGATTTCTTTAATGTGGGAGATGTTTTTAAGCAAAGACGTTATCTCGCTGGAGACTTCTTCGCGCTCTTTTTGGAGGTGCTGGGAGAGGAGGGTCAGGTATTTGGGGAGCTGTTTTCCCCGGGGATCTTCTTGAAAAAACGTGCTCAGGCTCTCCTGATGGGTGTTGATGAGCTCTGTGGCCTTCTCGAGCCCGGCGGCCTGGGAGTTGTTGACCTGGTTGGCTACGAGGGTGGCGGATACGTTCACGCTGTTGAGCACGTTGCCGACGTTATGCAGCACGCCAGTGGCGATCTCAGCCATGCCTGCTTGTCGCGATGTCTCAATCAGCTGTTGCTGAGCGGCGGCGAGCTTTTCCTCGGCTTGCTTGCGCTCAGTGACCTCCCTGACCAGATCATCGTTGGTGTTTTTGAGCTCAAGGGCCTGTCGCTGGAGATTGGCGATGTTGTCCTCAATGACGGCCCGGTTGGCCTTGAGGTTGTTGAGCATGGTTCGCATGGCCTTGCCGAGGGTGTCTTCTTTGGAGGCCATGGTGACCTCTGCGGTAAGGTCACCGGCGGCGATGGACTCCGCGATGCTGACTTTTTGTGTCAGGCTGTCGGCGAAATGGTCCATGGCTGATGCCATGCGACCAATCTCATCGTTACTGTCGATTCTCAGGCGGCTCTCAAGGTTGCCTTTGCTGAGGTCTTCAATGACCGTCACCGTTTGGGCCAGGGGGAGGGTGATAAACTTCCGGACGACAAAGGAGATGAAGATGATGGAGCCAAGCACCACCAGAACAAAGAGGATGACGGTGGACTGTCTGCGGGTTTCATCCCTGGTGATGATCTCGTTGAGGCCATTTTGCAGATCATCGGAGAAGCCCTGAGCAAGGGCTTCAAGCCTGCTCTTTAAGTCGGTGGTCTCCTCGGCGAGCGCTCGGGTAAGCTCCGTGAGTTCGGTTTCGGACAATTTTTCAGTGGGGGAGATGAGGGGCTCGCCGGGCTCGTCATCGGTGGTCTTGTCCAGGTCTTCGTCCTCGTCGTCCATCATGGCGTCGGGGATCAACTGGAGGTACACCCGGGGAGCATTGGTGGAAAAGGTCTCAATTTGTTGGATGAGTTCTTGAGTGCCGTGGAGTTTTTCAGGGGAG
>JAZAIZ010000231.1:0-1548 GCA_036230545.1 Myxococcota bacterium | reverse complement strand
CGCTCAAGCTCCTCCTGCATTTCCGCGAGGCGTTGTTCTTCCTGCTTGAGGGCTGCCAGCCGCTCCCCGAGAACGCGTTCTGCTTCGGTCTTCAGCTTCTCCCTTAACCCGAGGAGCGTTTTGAGACGGTATTGGGGTTTCTTTGCCATGCGGGAGTTTATTATGCGTCAGAGAACATCGCGACGAGCTTGTTGACGGTGGTTTCAAAGTCGTCGCATTCCTCCAGGCCCTGTTTGAGAAAGCTCTCTACCTCCTCGATTTTGTCGATGGCGTAGTCGGTTTTGGGATCGGTTCCGTATTGATAGGCGCCGAGCAGGATCAGATCCCGCTGCTTCTCATAATTGGCCATGACCTCTCGCATAAGTCCGGCAGCCTTTTTGTGCTCGTCTCCGGCGACCTCCGCCATGACCCGGGAGAGGGAGGGGAGAATGTCGATCGCCGGCCAATGGTTTCGAGCTCCGAGCTCTCGGTTGAGAATGATATGCCCGTCCAAGATCCCGCGGACCTCATCGGCGATGGGTTCATCCATGTCTCCCCCTTGAACCAGGATCGTGTAGAGGGCGGTGATGGAGCCGGTCTCGTTGTTGCCGGTGCGCTCCATCAGGCGTGGTATTTGAAAGAAGACGCTGGGTGGATAACCCTGACGTGCCGGTGGCTCCCCAATGGCGAGGCCGATCTCCCGCTGGGCGCGGGCGAAGCGGGTGGAGCTGTCCATCATGAAGAGGACCTTTTTACCCTGGTCTCGAAACCACTCCGCGATGGAGGTGGCGACAAATGCGCTCTTAAGTCTAACCAGGGAGGGGGAGTTGGAGGTGGCTACCACCATCACAGATTTCTTGAGGCCCTCCTCCCCGAGGGACTCCTCGATAAAATCCCGAACTTCGCGACCTCGCTCGCCGATGAGGCTGACCACCACAACCTCGGCTTCGGTGTTACGGGCGATTTGTCCCATGAGGGTTGATTTACCAACGCCGGAGCCGGCGAAGAGGCCAACGCGCTGCCCGAGTCCTACCGTGAGGAGGCCATCGAGCGCCCGCACGCCCATGGCCAGGGATTCGGTGACGCGCATTCGCTTCATGGGGTCGGGACACTCCCGCTCCACGGCCCAGTCTTCCAAATCAGGGAGTTCCGCCAAGGGGGTGTCCCCATCAATAGGGCGCCCAAGTCCGTCCAGGATTCGCCCCAGCAGGCTCCAGCCACATTGAATTGAGAAGGGCTGGCCTGTGGCGATTACCTCGCTGTCGGGTCCAATCCCCTGGGCCTCTCCCAAGGGCATGAGCATGACCGTCTCATCCCGAAAGCCGACGACTTCGCAGACGACTTTAGTCTCGGTGGAGGTCTCGACAAAGCACACCTCGCCGATTTTAACCCCAGGGATTCGCGCGTTGCTCACCAGCCCGGTGACCTCAATGACCCGCCCCTTTACCGAGATGGACTCCGCTTGTTCCACCGCGTCCAGGTAGCGTTTCAGGTCAAGGATGGGGGCGGGAGCGTCCATGATGTTAACCTATATTTTGTAGCACTCTCTCAAAGATCGCGAGCTGGCTG
>JAZAIZ010000230.1:0-31739 GCA_036230545.1 Myxococcota bacterium | reverse complement strand
CAATGGTTGCAGGGGTGCTCCCCGCAATATTTATTCTCTCAGCGTTACCTGTGTCGATATCTGGATGGGGCGTTGGTGAGACCCTCTTTGTCTTTTTCTTCGGAAAGTTGGGGGTTTCTATGGAGGCTGCAGTCACGGTTTCTCTTTTAAACAGGTTTGTTCACTTTTGCTGGGGTGGGGTAGGAGGTTTAGCGTTGCTCGTCCCGTCAGCCGGAGGGCAGCCTTGTGGTGAGCCTGGGATGAAGTCATTATCGGAGGAGGTTCCTCTTGAGAAACAAAGTACGTGAAGGTTGATGAACAGCAACTGTCGCCGAATCTAAAACCAAGGAGGTTTTAGTGAGGTGCTGGTTGCTGCGAGGTAGACTCCCTGAGGGCCAGCACTGAGCCTGTGCTTCGGACTCCCTTAGAGGTAACCGCTCCGGCGGCGCAGGCCCCAGTCGAGGGCGAAGAGGGTGATTCCCAGCAGCAGGGCCCAGCCGTTGTCCCACAGTTCGGTGTTGCGGCGCTTGTCCACCTCGATGACCTCGGGATCTACCACCTTGAGGTCCTCCCAGAAGTCCGCCCGCAGGTGAGCGGCGTGGCCCTCGGTGGCGGCGCTGATGGTTTGGAGAAGCCGGGGTCGGGGCGAGCCGTGGGCGAGTTCCGGGCTTTGGGCAGCCACGATAAACACCCCCTGGTCCTCTCCCAGGGCCAGAGAGGCATCCAGGGGCTCGGCCACCACGCGATAGGCGCCGGCGCTCAGGTCGGAGTAGCGTAGGCGGGCGGCGCCGTTTTGGTCGGTGAGCAGGTCGTCGACCTGCACGGAGGTGCCGCCGTTTCTTTCCAGGGTCACCCGGAGCGCCGCGGCCGGCAGGGGTTGGTAATCGTGTCCGAGCACTCGAAAGGCCACGTCTGCGTGGGCGCCGAGGTCGTAGCGTTGTTTGGAGGGGAGGACCTGCACGCGGGAGTGGGCGGGGTCGCGTACCAGCCAGCGCAGAGCGTTGGACCAGAAACGGTGGTAGGCGCGCTCGGCGGTGCCACCGTCCCGGATCCCGTTAAAGCGCCAGCGCCACATGGAGTCGCTGGCGATGGCCAGGCTCCGGCCCTTGTTGACCTCGCGTACCGAGATGAGGGGGAGGGGCTTGCCCATGGAGTCCTGGAGGGTGGGAGACACCACCAGCGCGGTGGCGTTTGGCAAGGTGCCACCGGTGCGATTGACGGAGGTCCAGCGTGGCAGCTGCAGCCATTGTTCGGCGTTGAGCTCTGGGGAGCGCAGCAGCTGAGTGATGGGGTGACTCTGGCCGGCGGTGGTGAGCGAGAGGGCTTCGGTGGTCTCCAGCACGCCGCCCTGGTCGAGGGCCACCGGGAGCACCGCGTCGATGGCGGTGCCCTGGTAGCCGCCGTCGGCGAAGCTCTGATCGCCGCCGATCATAACAAGTCCGAGGCCGTTCTCGACCGCTTTGCGGATGTTGGGGAGAAAGCGCTGCATGGGATAGGGACGGTAATCAAAGTTTTGCAGGATAATGATGTCGAAGGTGTGCAACTCGGTGTTGAAGATTTTGTTCACGGGGAAGGGAATTAAGGACATCTCCTTCTCGGGGACCGCTGCCTGGTCTGTGGGCGTTCGGAGGATAAAGAACGAGATGAGGTCCACGTTGGGGTTTTCTTTGAGGTGCTGACGCAGGAAGCGCTCGTCCCAGCTGGGGCGGCCGGTGACCTGCAGCACTCTGATCTTGTCCCGGATGACCTTGACGGCGAAGGAGCTCTTATTGTTTTGCGACACCGCCTCTCCGGAAACGGGAGGGATGGAGACGGTGTAGATAAATTTGCCGATTTTGTCGGGCTTGGTCTTAAAGAGCACTGTGGTGGCTTGGTTGGGGGTGAGGATGACCTCCTGGGTGCTCACGATATCGTTGTCGCGTTTGAGGGAGACCGGGACGTTGAGCTGCCCGAGCCCGGTGGCCACCAACTCCACCTCCACCTCCATGGTGTTGTGCACGAAGGCGAACTCGTCGCTGGTGATTCGGTTGATGGAGATGTCCTTAAAGTGCGCCACGTCCGCGGCGCTGATGGTGTTGATGGGGACCTCAAGGGTTTGGAGTTCTTTGAGCACCGAGGCAGAGAGCTTGTTGGGATCTTCGCGCTTGAGTTCGGCGAGATCGGCCCCGTCGGTGATGAGCACTACCCCCGCGAGGGGTTGGCCGGCGCTGGCGTCCTGAACGTTCTGCAGGGCCTGAAGAAGATCACTGTTGTTGCCGATGGAGGGTTTTTGCAGCGCGGTGGAGGTGGTGGGCCCGTCGAGGTTATAAAACTCGAGGATGTGTGCGTCGGAGAGGGCGGCCAGGTCTTCCCGGCTCTCCTTGAGAAAGGACTGCACCGCGGCCTCCCGGGAGTGCTGGTCGTGGCCGGGCAGCGTCATGCTGGTGGACTGGTCCACCACGATGGCGAGGCGGTTTCTTATTTTGCGCACGATTCGCGTTTGCAGCGCGGGCTCGGTGAGAAAGCCGATGACCAGCAGCGCGCCAAGGACCCGAAGAATAAGCATGGGCCATCGGCGTTTGGAGTGGCGATAACTTCTGATAACCACCCCGGCGGCGACGACGACCGCGACGATAAGGCCGATCTGCCATGAGAGCGGGAGCGGGGAGAGAGACACCAGGACCCAGTCGGTGTATGTCGCGTCCATGCTGAACCGTTACTTTCTGCGTTGAAGGATGAAAGGGATATGCACCTGGTCTTCCTTGTAGGTGAGGCACAGGGAGTACATCAGCATATTAATGCCTAGTCGAAAGGTCATCTCACGGGTGCGGTCCCCGGCGACTCCGATGTCGTAATCCCACTCACCAAACTCATCCCGGCTGATGGCGCCGGCGAGATCATTGGCGTAGTGAATGACCGCCAGGCGGTCTTCGATGAAGAGCCCTTCAAGGTGGGCCCGGCTGGGGACGCGCCCGCCGTGCCGGTCGAGGAGGTAGAAGCTCTTGTAAATGACGTGGTCGGGGGGGACCCGCTTGAGGGTCTCTTCGGGGAGCACTCGGCGGAGCTCCCGCTTGACGGCGCGGTCGAAGGGGCCGTTGATTTGCCCGTCGGAGAGGTCCACAAGGAGGGTGCCGCCCATCTTGAGGTGTTGGCGAAGGTTGGCGATGGCGACCTCGGAGAGGGGAGGAAAGCTTTGGTCGCCGGCCCACACGAGAAAGGGGTGGTCAAAGAGCTTCTCGGTGCCCGGATCGATAGCCGCGGGCTCAAGAGCGATGGAGACGCTGGTGCGTTTGCGCACCTCCCAGGCGAGGCGACTAAGGCCTCGCGGTCGTGGGTTCCAGTGCCCTCCGGTGTGGGAGAGCAGCGCCATTTGAAAGTCGGGGCGCTGGTCCCCGGCCAGGGAGGGGAGGGCCGTGAAGAGAATTAAGGCGACGCAGCAGCAGGCGGAAAAGTGGTGTGGTTTACTCATGGCTCAGTGGCGCTCCCCAAATGAAATCGTAATGTCTCCATATCATCTCTGCTGGCCGGATCCACCCGCTTAGGGGGAGCGAGTGGAGCGTGGGGAGGGGCTGGAGCGGCGTGAAGCCCGTGGGCGCTCTTTTTGGCGCAGGCGCTTTGCGCGCTTGAGGACTCGCTTCACGTAATGTTTGGTCTCCTGGGGAAGCCGCAGTCTGCCTTTTTTGGGGACGTTCCCTGGGCCGGTGTTGTAGGCGGCGACTACCCGTTTGGGATCTCCCCGATAGCGTTTCCAGAGGTAGCGAATGTAGCGCACCCCCCCGTCGATGTTTTGCCGGGAGTCAAAGGGATCCTGCACCTTGAGGTCCCGGGCGGTCCCCGGCATCAGTTGCATCAGGCCCATGGCGCCGGTGGCGCTGATGCGGTGGGGCTTAAGCTCGCTCTCCGCCTCGGCCATGGCTCGCACCAGGGAGGGGGGGACCCCATGACGCTCGGCGGCTTCTTTTAGGAGCGCCCGGGGCTCGGGGTGAGAGTCGCGGAAGGGGTGGGTGGCGAGGTGGCGGGCCCAGAGGTCGAGGGCCTGGAGTTTGTGCTCGAAGTGTCGAGTGGAGAAGAGGTGAGGGTAGCCACCGCCGATGTAGCGGAGGGCGCTGTTGACGGACCCGATGCTGATCGATGAGACGGCCAAAGCGATCAGCAGGATATTGCGAAGCAGGATAAACACCCGGCCCTCTCTACGGGGAAATGGGGGGCGGGACGAATTTCTCGCGCTTTGTGTGTGCACTTCGTGGTGGAGGGGGGACCTTGTGGGGAGATTTTCGCCACTTTTTTGGGGAGACGATCTTTTTGATTTAGAGTACCAACTCGCGATGAAATGTCCTCTTCGCGCTAAGACTTAGGGAGTTCCTTAAAGACGCGCTTATGGAAGTGCAGGGGCTCTGGGGTCGGTCGTTTGATGGAATCAGCTTTGATTTCAACTCGTTATTAAGGGTGGCCGCTTCGGCCTCCAGAGGTGCCTTTGTGCTTACCTCTCGGTAATAACCCTATCCAAAAGACTATAGTTTCAGGGGGGTTCTCGCTCCTCTCAAGTAATCTTCGTCTAAAGTGGCCTACTCCCTTTGAATAATGAGGCTTTTGGGAAGCGTTAAAAAGTAAGGAGAGGTGAGACAAAATCCTACGTTAATCCCCGGAATCGTTAAGGAATCTTGAAAATTAGTGCTTGACTCAGCGCGTGATTTCTTATTTTCACAATAGTGGGAGAAAGTGGGAACTTGTGGATCCTGTTGGATCTTGATTCTCCCGGAAGAGGACACCCGGTTTCAATGTTTCGCGGACTGCATGACACCACTATTGACTCCAAGGGACGAACCAGTATGCCGGTTCGTTTCCGAGAGGTGCTGGCTCAGCAGGATCTCGCCGCTGCCCTTGAAGAGGCGGAGGCGCGGATCGATGCAGAGGCGGAGGGTGCGGGTGAGCCCGAAGAGGGCTCGGAGCCAGAGGGCGACGTCGAGGTCGTCGAGGTGTCGGAGTCGGAGGAGGTGGTTGTTTCGGAGGTCGCTCCGGAGGAGCCGGAGGAACCGGAGGTTGTTTCGGAGGAGCCCCAGGAGACGCGCTTTGTGGTGACCACGGCGATTGATCCCTGCCTGGTGGTCTATTCGATGCGGGAGTGGGAGGCGTTTGAGGCCAAGCTCGCTACCCTGCCACAATTTGACCGCGCGGTGATTAACCTCAAGCGGGTCTATGTGGCGGGAGCGACCGAGTGCACTCTCGACAAGCACGGTCGTTTGATGATTCCCCCCATGCTTCGAGAGCATATGGGGCTGCAAAAAGATGTGGTGTGGGCTGGCATGGTGCAGACCGTTGAAATTTGGGCCAAAGACCGGTGGCTGATTGAGCGGACTCAGGTCGCCTGCGCGGACCGAGAGAGAATTACGGAAAAACTAACGGAGCTTGGGCTGTGAGAGCCCCGGCTCATCTCGGATGTAACATGCAGTTTGACCACCAGCCAGTGCTTCTTGAAGAGGTCGTCGCGACGTTTAGGGCGCAGCAGCCCAAGGTGTTGGTGGATTGCACCCTGGGGGGGGCGGGGCACTCATCGGCGCTCTTGGAGGCGATGGAGGGGATGCGTTTGATCGGTCTCGACCGAGACCCCACCGCCATCGAGGTGGCCCGCGAGCGCCTGGCCCCTTATGGAGAGCGGGTGACCATTGTGCAGGCACGCTTCTCAGAGCTTGAGCGGGTGCTCGCAGATTTGGGCCTCTCGGGGGTGGACGGCATCCTCGCAGATTTTGGGGTCTCTTCGCATCAACTCGACACCCCGGAGCGGGGATTCTCGTTTCGGCATGACGGCCCCTTGGACATGCGAATGAACGACGGGGAAGGGGAGACCGCGGCGGAGCTTTTGGCCCGCATCGATGAAGACGAGCTCGCCAAGGGCATTCGCGATTATGGCGAGGAGCGACACGCTCGGCGAGTGGCGCGCGCGATTCTCTCGGCAGATCCCCTGCCCTCCACCACCGGTGAGTTGGCGGAGATTATCCGCTCGGTGGTGCGGCCGGCGAAGGATGGCCTGGATCCTGCGACCCGAACGTTTCAAGGGCTTCGTATTTTAGTGAATCGAGAGCTTGAGGAGATCCAGCGCTGGGTGGCGGGATGCATTGGTGGGCTAAATGACGGGGGGCTGGTGGCGGCCATCAGCTTTCACTCCCTCGAAGACCGGATCGTGAAGCAGGGTTTTCGGGAGGCGACGGTCACCTGTGTGTGCCCACCGCAGATCCCACAGTGCATGTGTGATGTGGTGCCGACCTTAAAGGTGGAGACCCGCCGGCCCATTGTACCCTCTTCGGCGGAGATCAAAGACAACCCACGGGCCCGCAGTTCCAAGTTGCGTGTGGCCCGTCGTTTGAACCGGGAGCCAGCGAGATGAAGCGGCTTTTAGGAACAGTGCTGACGGTGTGCGCGCTGGTGAGTCCCGTGGGGGCGGGCCTCTTTCGGGTGGGAGTTCACCAGGATGTCATTCAGTTGGGATACCGTCTTTCGGTTCAGGAGAAGCGTCAGCAAAAGCTGGTGGCTGAGCTTGAGCAGCTGCAGGTGGAGTTGGCGACTGCGAAATCTCCAGACCGACTCGCGACCATCGCGCGGGAGTTGAAGATGATGCGGCCCGTTTCCAACGCGGTGTTTGGGGTGTCGATTGAGATGGGAGGCGCCGATGAAGGGCCCCGCTAATCGATACTTTGTGGGCAGGGTGAAGGTGCTTTTTGGCTTCTTTGTGCTGGGGATGCTGGGGGTGGCGGTGCGCGCCGGGCAGCTTCAGATCCTCCAGCACGAAGAGCTCTCCCGTTTGGCGAGGCAGCAATACCTTCGGGATGTTCGGGTGCCTGCGAGGCGGGGACATATCTACGACCGGAACGGCAAGAGCATGGCCATCTCCGTGGACGTGCCTTCGGTGTATGCCAACCCTTCGAAGATTGAAGATCCACGGCACGCCGCCAACGTGCTGGCCCGGGAGTTGGAGGGGAACCTCGACCAGATTTACCACCGCTTGGCCAGCGACAAGCTCTTTGTGTGGTTGAAGCGGCAGGTGACTCCGAAAGTGGCTGAGCGGGTTCGCTCGCTGGAGCTGCCGGGGATTTACCTCACCCGAGAGTCAAAGCGTTTTTATCCCAACCGAGAGCTGGCTGCCCATGTTGTGGGGTTTACGGGTCTGGATGGTGGAGGACTGGAGGGGCTCGAGAGTTCCTTTGATGAGGAACTCGCGGGGGAGCCTCAGGTGATCCCCACGGTGCGGGATGCCCGGGGGCACTCGGTGCTTGGTGGAGGGCTTGATCCGGAGGGGCTCGCCAGCGGCGACAACCTGCGCCTCACCCTGGACCTGCAGATTCAGCACGTGGCCGAGGATGCCCTCGCCCGGCAACTGCGCAAGTCGAAGGCGATCTCGGGCAGCGCCGTCGTGCTGGATGTGGAGACCGCGGAGGTTTTGGCCATGGCGGTTCAGCCGGGCTTTAATCTCAACGAGGCCCCCCGGGTGGTGGCGGACCTTCGTCGCAACCGCGCTATCACCGACGTGTTTGAGCCCGGCTCCACTACGAAGCCCTTCGTTGTGGCGGCAGCGCTGGAGACCGGGGTGGCCGAGCCCGGGGACACCTTCTATTGCGAGGAGGGAACCTACGAACTCGCGGGGCATACCATTCGAGACTCTCACCCCTACGACGTTTTGGATCTGACCACCATCATTCAAAAGTCCTCCAACATTTGCACGGCCAAGATCGCCAAGGTCATGGGCAAGCGCACCTTATACGAGACCTACAAAGATCTCGGGTTTGCCACAAAGGCGGGGCTGCGTTTCCCGGGGGAGGCCAGGGGGCTTATGGCCGACTGGAAGAAGTGGACCGGCATTGGCCTGGCTACTATCTCCTTTGGGCAGGGCATCGCCACAAGCACTTTGCAACTGGCAGCGTCCTACCGTGTTCTCGCCGCGAAGGGGATTTATAAGGCTCCGAAGCTGGTTCTCTCGGTGGAGCGTCCCGATGGAGTGGTGACCTTTACGGAGGCGGGCAGGGAGCGTCGCGTTTTTAGTGAAGAGACTGTGGCCCGGGTGCTTCCCATGATGGAGAAGGTGGTGGGGCCGGGAGGAACGGGTTGGAGGGCGGCTGTGCCAGGGTATCGGGTGGCCGGAAAGACCGGTACCTCCCAGAAGCTTGATCCTGTCACCCGAGGGTACAGTTCGGATCTCTACCTGGCTATCTTTGCGGGCTTTGTGCCCGCCAATGATCCTGAGGTGGTCATCGTGGTAATGGTGGATGAGCCCGAGGGGGTTCACACCGGTGGCGCGGTTGCCGCGCCGGTGTTCGCAGACATCGCGGAGTCGGCTATGCGTCAGCTGCGCATCCTGCCCTCGCCGGCGCCCATGTCGCAAAAGAAGACCCCTGCTCGTGCCGAGGACTCGGCGGAGGAGGTGTTGGTGAAGGCCGCCTGGGAAGATCGGGATTTTCGAGTCGAGCCCATGCAGAAGAGCGAGCGTTTGCCCTCTTTTCGGGGATTGTCGGCGCGCCAGAGTATGGAGCGCTTTGTCTCCCTTGGGCTGGACATTGATCTTGAGTTGGAGGGCAGCGGGTGGGTGGTTTCCCAGGAGCCCAAAGCAGGGGTGAAGAGCGACTCGGTGCGCTATATGCGTCTTGTTTTGGCGCAGGAATAAGGGAAGAGCAGTGAGGGTGCAGGAATTATTTAAGGGCCAGGAGGTTACCATCGACGGGGCAGATGTCCCCGTGACGGGGCTGGCTTATGATTCCAGAGAGGTTACCCCGGGGGTCTTGTTCGCGGCGCTGGTGGGGGTTGAGAGTGACGGTCATGGCTACATCGCCCGCGCGGTGGAGGGGGGCGCGACCTGCGTACTCTGTGAGCGTGACGTCGACACCGGAAGCGCGACCCGGGTGCTCAGCGGGGACGCGAGGCGCTCTCTGGCGCTGGCGGCGCGTGTTTTTTTCGACAACCCCAGCGCGAAGCTTCGCAGCGTGGGGATCACCGGCACCAACGGCAAGACCACCTGTGCCCACCTCATCGCCGAGGTGATGCGGGCGGGGGGGCTGTCCTCGGGGATCATCGGCACCCTGGGGGTTCAATACAACGAGGTCTCCCGGGAGACGGGTTTTACGACCCCGGAGTCTGTGGAGTTGCTGAGGCTCTTGCAGGAGATGGTGGACGCGGGGGTTGCGGGGGTGGTGATGGAGGTTAGCTCCCACGCCTTGTCCCAGCGTCGCGTGGCCGGGGTGGAGTTTGACGTTGGCGTCTTTACCAACCTGACCCAGGACCACCTCGATTATCACGAGAGCCTCGACGCGTATTTTGAGGCGAAGGCGCTCTTGTTTCGCAGGAACCTGAAGGAGAGCGGGGTGGGGGTGGTGAACCTCGATGATCCCCGAGTGGCTACGCTTATGGCGCCGGGGATGGTGGGCTTCTCCACCCGGGCGGATTCGGGCGCCGCTGTTTGGTTGAAGGATGAGCGCCACAACGCTGAGGGCATGATGTTGCAGATTGAGACGCCTCGGGGCGTGTGCGCTCTGCGCTCCTCCCTGGTGGGGGATTTTAACGTCGAGAATATTCTGGCGGCGGTGGCCACAGGGGTGGCGTTGGATGTGAGTCTGGATCAGATCGCTGCGGGTGTTGGCAGGGTTCCGGCTGTCCCTGGGCGGCTTGAGCGGGTGAGCGTGGAAGGGGGCGCTTCGCTTCCTCTGGTGCTGGTGGATTATGCCCACACTCCCGATGCCCTGGAGAAGGCGCTTAAGGCGCTTCGGGGAATCACGAAGGGCCGGCTCATTTGTGTGTTTGGGTGTGGAGGGGACAGGGACGCGTCCAAGCGAGGTCCCATGGGGGCTGCCTGCGCGGCGCACGCGGATTGGTCAGTGGTGACCAGCGACAACCCTCGCACCGAAGACCCCGAGACCATCGCCGCGGCGGTGGTGGAAGGCCTCGAGGTTGCTGGCGCACGTCGGGGATCGGTGGCCCTTCAGGGGGGCTATGAGGTGGAGCTTGAGCGGGAGCGGGCGATTGAGCTGGCCATTGAGTCTGCGGGTGAGGGGGATTGTGTTCTCATCGCGGGGAAGGGACACGAGCAATATCAGATCATAGGAAAAGAGAAGCGGTGGTTTGATGACCGTGAGCAGGGATACGAGGTGTTGAAGTCATTGAACGAGGGTTGAGGGCTCTAAGATAGGGCCGCCTGGGGGGGGGGGGACGATGAAGACGAGGTGGTATCACTTACCGGTGAGAAAGATGGTGTTGGTGAATAAAGAGAAAGAGCGGCTGCGGTGTTCGGGGCGGGGAGTGCTGATGGTGCTTCCGGGAGTCGCCGCAGGGATGAAGAACAGGGTGAAAAAGGTGCGGAGCGCATCGTGCCCCCGGGAGGGGTGAGGCGTTGAGACGGATGATAGAGGACATGAGACGATTTGGCTGGAGCCTTGATGAGCTTGCGCGAGCTTGTGAGGCTGAGGTGAGAGGAGGGGAACTCCCTGGGTTGATAGAGGCGGTGGGGACCGATTCGCGGTCCCTGCCGCCCGCCTCTCTCTTTGTTGCGCTGCGGGGCGAGCACTTTGATGGTCACGACTTTGTGCAGACAGCCGTTGAGCAGGGCGCGCAGGCAATTCTTATCGATAAAGGGGGCGCCGCGGATTGTGCGACCCTTGAGGAATTCGAAGTGCCGGTGCTTGTGGTGGAGGATACCCTGCAGGCCTATGGGGACATCGCGGGTTATCACCGTCGCTCGCTTGCCCGGCCGGTGGTGGCTGTGACCGGCTCGAATGGTAAGACGACCACCAAGGAGTTGATCGCGGCGGCCCTTGGGCCGCGCGGGTCCGTTCACAAGACCCAGGGCAATTTTAATAATCTCATTGGTGTGCCGAAGACCCTGCTGGACTGGCAGGGGGAGGAGTGGGGCGCAGTGGTGGAGATGGGCATGAGCGTGCCCGGTGAGATCGCGCGACTGAGCTCCATGGGGGCCCCCTCGGTGGGGGTGATCACCAACGTCGCAGCGGCCCACCTGGAGGGGTTGGGCTCTCTCGAATCGGTGGCGCGGGCCAAGGGAGAGCTCTTTGAGCGCCTGCCGGACAACGCGGTAGGGGTGGTGAACCTCGACGACCCTCTTATTGCCTCGGTGTGCGCCCCCTTATTGGGGAAGCGTGATCGCCTGACTTTTGGCGAGGCTGCGTCGGCGGATGTTCGCGTGTGTCGATTTGGGAGTACCGCAGCGGGTTTGAGAGTGGAGTTGGAGGTGACTGGTCGGATCCTGGATTTGGAGCTTCCGCTGAGTGGATTGCACAACGCCTATAATTGCGCGGCGGCGGTGGCGTCCTGCGTTGCGTTGGGGTCGACTCTGGACTCGATTCAGGAGGGGATTACCGGGGTGAAGGTGCCCGGGAGTCGACTCCGACTTCTTCGGGACCTTCCGGTGGGGGTAAACGTGATCGATGACACTTACAACGCCAACCCCGCCTCCATGAACGCGGCCTTCGCGACCCTTGGGGAACTGGGGGAGGGGGTGCGGCGCGTGGCTGTTTTGGGGGAGATGTTTGAGCTTGGGGAGCAGGCGGCGGCGTTGCACGAGTCGGTGGGGCGTGACGCGGCAGAGCGGGGCGTGCATTGGGTGCTGGGCTTTGGCGAGCATGCCGAGGAGATCGCGCGTGGAGCCCAGGAGGGTGGGGCGCAGGGTGCGGCGTTTGAGGACATCGAGGCGCTTCAGGAGACCCTGTGCGAGGGTCTATTAGATGACGATTGGATCCTGGTGAAGGGCTCCCGCGGGATGCGCATGGAGCGCATCGTGCAGTACCTTGAAGGGTTGGAGGGCTGATATGCTCTATCATTTTTTTACATCGTTTACCGAGCTGGTGGGTCCCTTTCGTGTTTTTCGTTATCCCTCGTTTCGGATTCCGGCGGCGGCGCTGACGGCTCTGGCGTTAACGCTGTGGTTGTTTCCTCGCTTTATTGAGTATCTTCGTCGCCTCCAGCATGGCGTGAGCAATGTTCGGGAGGACACCCCGGATACTCATCAGGTAAAAGTGGGGACTCCCACCATGGGGGGCGTGTTTATCTTGATCGCGTTGACCACCAGCACGCTCCTTTGGGCTGATTTGACCAATATCTTTGTGTGGTGTGTGTTGCTGGTGACCCTGGGCTTTGGGGCCATTGGCTTTGTTGACGATTATAAAAAAGTAGCCAAACGCGATTCGAAGGGCCTGCCTGGACGTCGAAAGCTGATGTATCAGGTGTTGCTTCTTTGTGGTGTGACCGCGCTCCTGGTTGTCGCCCAGGGGGAGGAGTTTCCGGGAGAGGCAGTTTCTTTCGACACGACCCTTACCTTTCCCTTTGTGGGAGTGAAGTATTTTAATCCCGATTTGGGGTGGCTCTATATTCCCTTCGCCTTTTTGGTGATCATGGGGACCTCCCATGGGGTGAACCTGACCGACGGACTTGATGGGCTGGCCATTGGGCCCACGGTGGTCAGCGCGGTGACCTTTACAATCCTCGCTTATGTGGCTGGTTTTGTCCTGACATTTTATTCAGGGGGACAGTGGGTTGAGTTTAACCTGGCTCGTTATTTGGGCATCGCCCACATTGAGGGCACCAGCGAACTCGCTATTTTCTGTGCGGGTATTGTGGGGGCGGGGATTGGGTTTTTGTGGTTTAACACCTTTCCGGCGTCGGTCTTCATGGGGGATGTGGGGTCGTTGGCCCTTGGCGGTGCGCTGGGGGCGGTGGCGGTCTTTACCAAGAACGAGTTTTTGAGCACCATCATTCACGGGGTTTTTCTGATGGAGACCCTCAGCGTGATCACCCAGGTGGCGAGTTTTAAATTAACGGGGCGTCGTATCTTTCGCATGGCACCTATCCACCATCATTTTGAATTGAAGGGGTGGGCGGAGCCGAAGATTATCGTTCGCTTCTGGATCATTTCCATTATTCTGGCGCTGGTCGCCTTAACGAGCTTGAAATTACGATGAGTCTAAGAACCTTAGAGACCACGGCGCTCGCGCGTCTAGATGAGATCCTCGCTGCTCCGGAGGGAGTTCGGGTGGGGGTGCTTGGGTTGGGCGTGGTCGGAAAAGCCATGACGCGTCACCTTTTGAAGCGGGGAGCCTTCGTGTTGGGGGTGGACCAGCATGGCGGGTGGAAGGATGACTCCTTTGCGAAAGATTTGAGTGACGGGGGACAGCTTCACCTCGGGCCCATCGGCGAGGGCGTCTTTGATGACGTTGAACTTCTGGTGCTGAGCCCGGGGGTGGACCCCCGGCAGCCCGCGGTGCAGGCGGTGTGGAGTGCGGGCAAGCCGGTTATTGGAGAGCTGGAGCTCCTCGGAGAGCTGCCAGCGAGGGTGGTGGGGATCACCGGCACCAACGGCAAGAGCACCACCACGGCGTTGCTTGGGGGCATCGTGGCCAGTGTTGTGGAGAACGTTTTTGTGGGGGGGAACCTTGGTATCCCCATTACCACCTGGATCTCCGACGCGGAGGAGACCGACGTAGCGGTGCTGGAACTCTCCAGTTATCAGTTGGAGACCGCCTATCGTTTCAGCCCGGAGGTGGCGATTCTTCTGAACATCACCCCCGACCACACCGAGCGTTACGACAATCACGCAGAGTACGCGGTCGCGAAACGGGGCCTCCTGGAGAACCTCAGTGAGGACGCTGTGGCGATTTTGAATTATGACGACGCGCTGGTTCGGGACATGGCGACGCACACTCGGGCGCGGGTTGTGTGGTTTTCATTGAAGGACTCTCTGGAGGGGCGGGACGGTGTATTTGTGGCCGGTGATTCTCTCGTGGGCAGCGGCTGCTTCGAGTCCCATAAGCCCGTCGCGTTGGAGCACCCGCGGCTCTTTGGGTGGCACAATCGTCAGAACGCTCTGGCGGCGTTTTTGGCGGCGGACGCCCTTGGGCTGAATGAGGCACAGGATTGGCAGCAGGTTCGTGAGGGTTACGTGGCCTTTACGGGGTTGGAGCACCGGCTGGAGCTGGTGGCCAACCTGAACGGGGTTCGATTTATCAACGACTCCAAGGCCACCAACGACAGCGCGGCCGCGGTGGCGGTGCGGGCCATTGACCGTCCTGTTCTGCTCTTGGCGGGGGGCCGGGGCAAAGGTGCGGGTTATGGAGAGCTGTTGGCGGCGAGCATCAACAAGGTGCGGCATGTGGTGGCTTTTGGTGAGGCGGGTGATGAGGTCGCGCAGACGTTTTTTAATGAGAGTGAGCAGGTGGGTGCCGGGGTGAGTCGGTGCACTGATTTGCGGGAGGCCTTTGAGGAGGCCTCGTTTTTGGCGCTCCCGGGGGATGTGGTCCTGCTGGCGCCGGCCTGCGCGAGCTTTGATGAGTTTTCTTCCTACGCAGCCCGGGGACGGGCGTTTAAGAAGCTGGTCAGCGAGTTGGCCGCGGGCGGGGTTTGCTAATGAGGTCTGCGGTGAACGACGAGGCGAGAGGCTTTGATGGGGACTTCGAGGTGGCGTCCCAGGGGACGAATGAAGCCAAGTCAGCTCCCTTGTTTGGGATGGAGTTTGATCGGCCCCTTGGAGTTGCGGCCTTCGCTGTTTTGAGCATTGGTCTGGTGATGGTTTATAGCAGCAGCTCTGTTTACGCTGCGCGGCTCTATGAGGACCCTGAGCACTTTATCAAGCGGCAGTTACTCTGGTGCTGCTTTGGCGTGGTGGCGTTTGCGGTGGGCACCTTGACACCTGGACATTTTTTGAGTCGGCGTGCCGGGTGGTTGATGATGGGGGGCGTGGTTCTTTGCGCGGTGGTGCTGGTGCCGGGGATCGGTGTGAAGGTGGGGGGAGCTCGACGCTGGCTCGATTTGGGCATCGTTCGTTTCCAGCCGAGTGAGATCGCCAAAATCGGGGTCATCGTTTTGCTGGCGGCGCTTCTCTCCCATCGAGACCGGCAGCAGAAGAAGTCGACGGCGTCGCTGATTATCCCGGTGCTGCTCGCTCAGATCCCGGTGGCCCTGGTGCTGGTGGAGCCGGACCTGGGGACGGCCCTGGTGATTGAGTTGATTGTGGGGGCGATGGTGTTTGTTGGGGGCTTGAAGATTCGCAGTCTCGCTTTGCTCAGCCTTACGGCGCTCCCGGTGTTTTATCATTTTGTGGTGGGCACGCCATTTCGACTGCGCCGGATTCTTGGGTACATCGATCCCTGGGCCTATCGGGACACCGTGGGCTATCAGATCACCGAGGCGCTGATCGCTATTGGCTCTGGCGGGATCTGGGGGGTGGGAGTTGGTGAGGGTAAGCAGCGTCTTTTCTTTTTGCCAGAAGCTCACACGGATTTTGTCTTGGCGATTCTTGCGGAGGAGCTGGGCTTGGTGGGGATGCTGCTGATTTTGAGTCTCTTCTGTGTCATCGTCTGGCGTGGTCTGAAGATCGCTCTGCGGGCTGGATCGACCTTTGATGGTTATCTGGCGGTGGGGCTCACGGCCTTGATCGCGGTCCCGGCGATTTTTAACGCGGGGGTGGTGACGGGACTGCTCCCCACCAAGGGATTACCCCTGCCCCTGATGAGCTTTGGCGGCTCCAATCTTTTGTCGACGCTTCTTGCCCTTGGCCTCTTAATGAGGATCTACCGGGATGATTTGAAGCAGCGTTCGGGGGAGGCGTCGGGGTGATGGATGTTTTAATTGCCGGTGGTGGAACCGGAGGACATCTCTTTCCTGGCATCGCTCTGGCCCAGGAGATTCGACGGCGTGACCCCGATTCGAGGATCCTCTTTGTGGGCTCTCCCCGGGGCATTGAGGTCAGGGCAGTGCCAAAGGCAGGCTTTGATTTGGAGCTTCTACCGGTGTCTGGTCTGCGGGGCATGGGGTTGATGGGGATCTTGAAGGGCCTGATTCGCTTGCCGCTATCGGTGGTGAAGGCGTTTTGGTTGGTGGCGCGTTTTCGGCCGCAACTGGCCATCAGCTGTGGCGGGTATGCCGCGGGACCGGCGGTGCTGGCGGCTCGCCTGATGGGCTTGCCCTGCGTGGTTTTGGAGCAGAACGCCATTCCGGGGACAACGAATCGAATTTTGGGAAAGATGGCCAGTCGGATCATCGCGTCCCTGCCGGTGGAGGGTTTCACGCCTGAGAAGGTCGCGGTGTTGGGCAACCCGGTGCGCTCTGACCTGATCGCGGTTCGGGACGCGGCCTACGCACCGGGGACGCCGGTGGAGCTTTTGGTCTTTGGCGGGTCCCAGGGGGCGCGGGCCTTGAACGAGGCGATGATGGAGGTGGCTCCAGCCCTGGTGGAGGCGGGAACTCCCTTGCGTATTACCCACCAGACCGGGCAGGCCGACCTTGAGCGGGTTGGTAAGGCCTATGCGGACGCGGGTCTGAGGGAGGTTGAAGTGCTCCCTTTTATTGACGATATGGCCTCGGCCTACGCCAAAGCGGACTTCATCCTCTGCCGAGCGGGGGCCACGACCATCGCTGAGGTGACCGTCTGTGGTCGCCCGCTGATTATGGTGCCCTTTCCCTTCGCGGTGGATGACCATCAGACCGCCAACGCCAGGGCGGTGGAAGCCGGGAAAGCCGGGATTTGTTTGCCTCAGGGGGAACTAAATGCTTCCCGGCTCTTTCAACTTTTGTCCGAGATGGTTACGGAGCCGGAGAGATTGATGGAGATGGCCGCGAATTGTCACCGGATGGGAAAGCCGGAAGCGGTCCAGGACATCATGGACGCACTTGAGCAGGAGGTAGCGCATGTTTAGAGATAGAGCGCACCGACTTCATTTCGTTGGGATTGGGGGCATCGGGATGAGCGGTATCGCCGAGGTTTTGTTGAACCTCGGTTATGACGTGAGAGGATCTGACTTACGGGAGTCGGAGGTCACCCAAAGGCTTAGCGGTTTTGGCGCCACCATTTTTATGGGACATCACAAGTCCAACATCGGGGACGCCGATGTTGTTGTGGTTTCGACGGCGATTCAAAAGGATTGTCCCGAGTTGGTGGAGGCGCGTCGACTGGGGATCCCTGTGATTCGACGGGCGGAGATGCTGGCGGAGCTGATGCGGATGAAATATGGCATCGCTATCGCCGGGACCCACGGCAAGACCACCACCACCTCTCTGGTGGGCACGATTCTCTCTGAGGGGGATATGGACCCCACCATCGTGGTGGGAGGCCGGGTCAAGTCCCTGCTCTCGAACGCGCGCCTGGGGGCCGGGGATTATCTGGTGGCAGAAGCGGATGAGAGTGACGGGTCGTTTTTGAACCTGATGCCGACTATCGCGGTGGTGACCAACATAGATTCGGAGCATATGGACCATTGGTCGGGCGGGCTCGATGAGATCGTTGACGCGTTTGTGGACTTCGTCAACAAGGTCCCCTTTTACGGTTGCGCCATTTTGTGTCTGGACCACCCCACGGTGCAGGCGAGCCTGCCACGGATTGAGAAACGCTACATGACCTACGGCATCTCCAGTCAGGCTGATTATTCGGCCCATGATCTGGAGGCCGGCGACGGGGCGGTGTCGTTTATGGTGCGTCGGCACGGGGAGGAGCTTGGTCGGATTCAATTGAATATGGTGGGGAGGCACAACGTAGAGAACGCGTTGGCGGCCATCGCAGTGGCCGATGAGGTGGGCGTGCCCTTTGAGGTGACCGCCGAGGCGCTGAAGCAGTTTGAGGGGGTGGGGCGACGTTTTGAGGTGAAAGGGTGCGTGAACGATGTCATGGTTGTGGATGATTACGGTCATCATCCCGCGGAGATTCGGGCGACCCTGGAGGCGGCCCGTGAGGCTTATTCCCGACGCATCGTTGTTGTGTTTCAGCCTCATCGTTACACGCGGACCCGCGATTTTATGAACGAGTTTGCCACGGCTTTTAATGCCTCCGACGTGGTGCTGGTGTCGGATATTTATGCGGCGAGTGAGCAGCCCATTGAGGGGATCAGCGCCGAGTCTTTGACGGAGAATATTGCGCTCTACGGACACGGTGACGTGACCAGCTGCGGCAGCCTGGATACCACCCTGCAGGGTTTACTGAAGGCGGTTCAGTCCGGGGACCTGGTGATCACATTGGGGGCTGGGAGTATCTATTCAGTGGGCGAGCGATTGCTTGAGAGATTGGGAGAGGGATAGACGTGGCGACCAACCCAGGAAAATACGCGGCCGCAGGGTCTGCGCTGGAGGCCCTTGAGGGAGTGGACGTGCACTATAACGTTCCTCTGGCCAAGCGGGTCTCCATGAAAGTGGGCGGGCCTGCGGAGATCCTGGTGGCGCCCATGACCCTGGAGGGGGCGGCGAGCGTGTGGCGGGTGGTTAAGGAGTTGGGTGTGCCGGTCACCGTGCTGGGGGGCGGCACCAACGTTGTTATCGCGGACGCGGGCATTGCGGGGGTGGTGTTGGATTTGGAGCCGGGCTTTGGTTACCTGCGCGAGCACACGCTCCCCGATGGTTCATTTCGTTGGGAGGTGGGGGCTGGCGTGGGCACCGGACGTGTGGTGAACCTCGCTTTGAATCGCGGATTACAGGGGCCTGAGGTGCTGGCTGGGGTGCCGGGCACCATGGGCGGGGCGTTGATTATGAACGCCGGTGGTCATGAGGGGGAGATCTGCTCGGTGGTGGAGAGGGTGCTTGTGGTGGATGAGGGGGAGAGTCGCTGGCTCTCGCGGGAGGAGGCGGGGTTTTCCTATCGCGCGAGCGCTTTTCCTCGAGGCGCTTTTATTCTTGGGTGTGAGCTCTTGCTGCACAAGGGAGAACAGGCTGCGCTTAATGGGCAGGTGAAAGAGGCCCACCGTCGACGTCGGGTCACTCACCCCCAGCAATTTCCGAACGCGGGTTCTATCTTCAAAAACCCTCCGGGAGACTATGCGGGGCGCCTGATTGAGAAGGCAGATTGTAAAGGCCTGCAGGAGGGGATGGCTCAGGTCTCTGAGCTGCACGCCAACTTTATCATCAATCTCGGGGGCGCGAGCGCTTCTGATATTCTGCGTTTGGCGCGTAGCGTTCAGGCGAGGGTGTTGGAGCGGACGCAGGTGGAGTTGGAGTTTGAAGTGAAGTTTCTCGGGCAATGGGGGGAAGAGCCATGAGCGGTTTTATAAAGCGTCGAATGGGACGGCTACGGTCAGGCAAGAATAGACGGATTAAACACCAGGAGGAGCCCCGGACAGAGCGGCTCACCCCGGGTATCAAGCAGGGTGTTCGACGTTTGATGTCGTTGGTGTTGTTGGGTGGGGTCTGCGTTGGTGGGCACGCCGGCTGGCAGTCATTGTATGAGTCGCCGCGCCTGCAGGTTCAGCGAGTGGTGGTGAAGGGTGTGGAGCGCATCGGAGCTGAAGAGGTGGAGGCGTATATCGGTGAGGTGAAGGGACAGCGCATGCTGGACCTTGACTTGGATGCGATGGCGCTTGAGCTTCGGCAGCATCCCTGGATTGACGATGTGACCGTCCGCCGTCGCCTGCCCGACACCCTGGTGGTGGATGTGGTGGAGTTTGAGGCGGCCATCTTTGTGAGTCTCAAGCATGTGTATGTCGCTAACCGCGCCGGGAACTTATTTAAGCGGTTATCGAGCAGGGACGCTTTAGCATTTCCTGTTTTGACGGGGCTCTCGGTCGATGGTACGGAGGTTGACTCTGAGCGCACTCGTGAGGTCGTTATGCAGGCCATTGAAATCATGGAGAGCGTGGGAGAGCACGGTGATGTGCTGGGTCGAGTTGAAGAGATTCATTTTGACCAGGATCTGGGTTGGAGTGTGGTGAGTCGCCCCTCGACGTCGAGTGGGGGATTGATGCGGGTGCATTTGGGGAGTTTGCCTTTGCGCAGAATTTCCATCGCCGGTGAAGTTGTCAGAGAATTGAAGAAGATGAAGCGCGACCCAGAGGTTGTTTGGGTGGACGGCATAAAGAATCCGGATCGAGTCCACATCCGTTTGAGGACAGCTCGATCATTGAAGCAGGCAGCCGGGATGGTTGCGGCGGTTAGGTGAGGAAGATGGCAGGGTCGAATGAACTGGTTGTGGGGCTTGATATCGGGACAACCCAGATTTGCGTTATTGTCGCGGACATCGCGTCCGATGGCGGCATCGACATTATCGGGGTGGGGACCCATCCTTCCAAAGGGTTGCGCAAGGGGGTGGTGATTAACATTGAGTCGACGGTGCTCGCTATTAAGGTCGCGGTGCAGGAGGCGGAGCTGATGGCGGGGTGTGAGATCTCCCACGTCTACGCCGGGATCGCCGGTGGGCATATCCGGGGCTTTAACAGTCACGGGATTGTAGCGGTGAAGGACAAAGAGGTCTCCCAGATGGATCTGGAGCGCGTTATTGACGCGGCCAAGGCCGTCGCGATTCCCCTGGACAGAGAGGTTATTCACATTCTCCCCCAGGAGTACGTGATTGATGACCAGGATGGCATCGTGGAGCCTTTGGGAATGAGCGGTGTGCGTTTGGAGGCGAAGGTTCATATCGTTACCGGCGCCACCACCAGTGCGCAAAATATCATTAAATGTGCTCAGCGTTGCGGGTTGACCGTTGATGCGATTGTGTTGGAGCAGTTGGCGTCTTCGGAGGCGGTGCTCTCCCAGGACGAGAAGGACTTGGGGGTCGCGTTGATTGACATTGGCGGCGGCACCACCGACATCGCCATCTGGAGCGAAGGCAGTATCGTTCACACCTCGGTGCTGGCGTTGGGGGGTGACCACATCACCAACGACATCGCGGTGGGGCTGCGTACGCCCATGGCGGATGCTGAGCGTATTAAGCAAAAATATGGTTGTGCCATGTCGGCTCTGGTGAGCGAGGACGCGACCATTGAGGTGCCAAGCGTTGGCGGGCGTAAGCCGCGTGTTCTTAGTCGGCAGATTTTGACGGAGATTATAGAGCCTCGAGTGGAGGAGATGTTCTCTCTGGTTCAGCAGGAGATTCAGCGAACCGGCTATGAAGACCTGCTCGCCAGTGGCGTGGTTATTACCGGTGGTGCGGTGCTCCTTGAGGGGATGCCGGAGATAGCAGAGGACGTTCTTGGTTTGCCGGTACGCATGGGGGTTCCCAACGAGGTTGGTGGTTTGGTGGATATTGTGGGGAGCTCTTTGTTTGCGACGGGAGTTGGGTTGTTGAAGTACGGCCGTGACAACGAAGCGGACCGTTATTTTAAAGTTCGAGCGGAAAACAAATATGGAAAAGTGAAGAAGCGAATGCAGAGTTGGCTGGGGGAAATTTTTTAGGAAGCAACGTCCGTTTTACGTTCGCGTTGGCTTCGCTTTTCCCATTTTAGGATAGCATTAACCCGTGTTTTTGAAATAAAACATGAAGTAACAAGGGGTGCGCGCCCCGTTGTTGGTCGGAGGGACCTATGATTGAACTCGATGATTTTGATGCCCATGAAGCGCTGATTAAAGTGATTGGTGTTGGGGGGGGCGGCGGTAACGCCATTAACACGATGGTGGAGGCAAACGTCCACGGCGTAGAGTTTTTGGTGGCGAACACCGACCGCCAGGCGCTTGCTAACAACCTCGCCCCGATGAAGATTCCCCTGGGGCAGACCCTGACTCAAGGCCTTGGAGCGGGTGCCAACCCCGATGTGGGCCGTGAGGCGGCGCTGGAGGACCGTGAGCAGATTGCGGCGGCTCTTGATGGCGCAGACATGGTCTTTGTCACCGCAGGAATGGGCGGCGGCACTGGCACCGGTGCTGCGCCGGTGGTGGCGTCCATCGCGCGTTCTTTGGGAGCCTTGACCGTGGGTGTGGTCACCAAGCCCTTCTTCTTTGAGGGCAATCGTCGGCGTCGTCATGCGGACACCGGCGTGGTTGAGCTGCGCGACGCGGTGGACACTCTCATTACCATTCCCAACCAGCGGCTTCTGTCGATCACCGATCAGACCACCTCGATGCTTAACGCCTTTAAGACCGTTGATCAGGTGCTGCTGGATGCTGTGCAGGGCATCAGTGATTTAATCACCCTGCATGGAATCGTGAACGTCGACTTCGCCGACGTTCGTACCATCATGACCGACCAGGGAATGGCCTTGATGGGTGCGGGACGAGCCACCGGGGATGACCGGGCGGTGATCGCGGCGACGGAGGCCATCTCCTCGCCCTTGCTTGAGGACGTGACCATTGACGGGGCCCAGGGGATTCTGATCAACGTGACCGGGGGCGCCAACATGGGGCTTCACGAGATTCACGTGGCGTCGACCCTCATTCAGGAGGCGGCTCATGAAGACGCCAATATCATCTTTGGCTCGGTGATTGATGAGAATATGACCGATGAGTTGAAGGTGACGGTGATTGCGACTGGTTTTGAGCGTATGGAGGAGCGTCGTATGGACAACGCCCACTCGAGTGCGCCACAAAAAGCGGAGCATGATATCCCGACCATTATTCGCAACCGCCGGGAGCAGGAGCGCTTGACAACCCAACCCACTCCGGCTCCAACCTCGGCTGAGGTTTATGAGGACGCCTACGACGTCCCGGCGTTTTTACGCCGTACCAACGACTGACGCTCTCTTCTGCTGACTTTTTTCGGCAACTCTTTTTTCTCCCTTATTATCGTTTGGTGTTTACTCTTGAGGGCTCGATGAGCGCTCTGTCATAGGCTCTCCCTCCTTTGATTCTCGAAAAATGTCCGCGTGGATCGGTGCCGGCTCCGGGGTGTTTTCAGGAGATGCTTGCGTCGACCTCCACTAGTGATTAGGGTTCCTCTCTAGTTGTTTGGGGAGTTCTGCGCTTCTTGGGTGCAGAGCAAAATACTTTTACAGTTGGGGACAGGAATCCCTTCCAGAGTGAGACAACCCATCGGAGTGAGGTCCTATGGCTTTAGCTCTGTGTCTTGGTCTGGCCAATGTTTTAAGGAGATATCTTTATGAAGCAGGCTATAGCTACCCTTCTCTTCGTTTCGCTTGTGTCGATTCCCGCGTGGGCAGACGATGCGAGCATTACCACAACAGACACCGTTTATGGCATCACCAGCGGCGCGACCTTTACCTACTCGAGTGCTACCGGTCAATTTGATGTGGACGGCGAGCAGGTAGAGAACACCGAGACGAGCTCTTCGTCGATGATTATCAACCTCAACGCGCAGTATGACCTCGCAGCCATCACCGATGGTCTCTATGTGGGTTTTGATTTGCCCATCATTCAGAACACCGTCGCTGCTGAGGGTGCAGGCGCAGATGCTCTCAAAGCTGCCAACCTTGACACCAGCTGGGCCACCACCGGCCTCGGTGATGCCAGCATCTATGCTGGCTACTGGTATGGGATCAATGACACCCTTAATGTTGGCGCCAAGTTCCGCTTCAAGGCGGCTACCGGCTCTGATGAGGCCAAGGTGAGTGACAACGGTGAGGCTGAGAGCATCCCTGTGGGAAGCGGCTATCACAACATTCAGGCCAGTTTTCAGATGGACGCCAAGCCCATTGACAACTTTGGCATCAACGCCGAGACGGGTTATATCGCGAGCCTGGCCGCTGAGAAGGACAACGTTGAGAATAACTCCGGAGATATCTTCTATGGTAATGCTGCGTTTGGCTACACCATTGAGAATTGGATTACTCCCTCTGTTAATGTCCACTACTACAATGCTCAAGCGCATCAGGTGGATGGTAACGAGGTCAGCAATACCGATTCCAACGCGCTTGGGTTCAGCTTCAACATGAACTTCAAGATCAATGACTCCTGGAACGCGAACGCGGGCTTTGGTTCTGACCAGATCGCTCGTGGCATCAATCTTCCCTATGGCTACGCGGTCATGGGCAAGAACGCTTCCACCGGTTATGGTGTGAACATGGGAATCAACGGCTCCTTCTAAGCCCGTTGTAAGAAGCTATGGAGGGGGCTCGTCTTTGGACGAGCCCCCTCTTTTTT
This sequence comes from Myxococcota bacterium, assembly GCA_036230545.1. Classification (GTDB taxonomy): domain Bacteria; phylum Myxococcota; class XYA12-FULL-58-9; order XYA12-FULL-58-9; family JABJBS01; genus CAXGXL01. The sequence continues at coordinate 8,018 of JAZAIZ010000230.1, read as the reverse complement.
TTGCCTCTTCGAGTACACCCACCATCAGGCGTTGGTTGCGTGGTGGCTCTATGATACATCTCGCTCATGGTCACTCCGCAAAAGTTCACTCGACAGGTTAGCCCGTGGTTTTTGGTGCCCAACGCGATGGAGCGTCCGAGGCATCGTTTGTTTGGTATTCCCTATGCTGGCGGCAACGCCACCGCATTTCATAAGTGGGGGGCGCAGCTCCCCCGTGATGAGATTTTTTCTGTGCAGCTTCCTGGCAGAGCCTTTCGGCGCAAAGAGCCCTGTATTGTGGAGGTGCCTGCTTTAATCGACACACTGCTCAAGGTGATGGAGCCCCATCTCGATGTCCCCTTTGTGCTCTATGGGCACAGCATGGGGGCCATGGTGGCCTTTGAGCTGGCTCGGGGATTGCGCCGCGCCGGTTGGAGAGCACCGGAGGCGTTGATTGTGTCGGGCCGCCGCGCGCCGCAGGTGACGACGCGGGAGGTGGTAACCTCCACCCTCTCGGATGACGAGTTCTGGCAGTTGGTGGGGAAACTCTACGGGACCCCGAAGGCGCTGCTGGACAGCGACGAGCTAAAGGCGATGTTGATGCCCACCTTTCGAGGGGACTTCGAGCTTCTTCACGGGTGGTCCTATCAGGAGGAGGAACCTTTGGACCTACCGCTCTTCGCCATGGGGGGTGACGCCGATCCGGGCATCTCCCGCGAAGCTCTTGAGGGTTGGTCGGCGCAGACAACCCGCCGTTTTCAATGCGAGATGTTTCAGGGGGGGCATATGTTTATTCAGCCTAAAGAAGCGGATGTGCTTGCCTCTCTGCGGGCAATTTTGGATTCGTTATAAGCCCATTCGGAGACGTCAGTTTTAGCTTCTGAAGCGGGTATGCCGATGTAGGTGCCCGGCGGGGTTCTCGCACTTTTCCCCACGGGGGCTTTAGAGCTTGAATTACCGGGCCTCTCCGGGAGGGTGTGAGCGCGTTTTGAGCCCCTGGGGTCGTCTTGCTCCGGTGGAAGATCTTGTATCTAATTAAAGGGAAGTCCTTGGATTTACGACCCTATCCAAACCACGAGGGGGGGTGGAGGTGCCGTCGATTCTTCAAAAATTGGAGGAGGGGACCGTCGATTTTGAGACGGCCTTTTCCAAAATCATTCGCGGACCACCGACTCCGTCGTTGAGCACCTCCCTTTCTTTGTCTCACCCAGGCGTATCGTTAGAACGAAACCTGCAGGGACAAGTGCAGCTCTCTGCCTTGGAGCGCGCCTTTCCGGGAGCAGATCCTCCCCTGCGGGCGCCGCCGGTGATGCTGCAGTCTTTGGCGAGCGCGCCCCTTGAGGATGGCGCTTCGTCGTTGGACGACGTTCCGGGGCCGGTGGTTGCTCCGGCGCGCGGCGGTGCGCCCGCTGCGGCCCGGGCGTCTCCCGGGGAGGTGGTGAGCCTGGCGTTTCCCCAGGAGGGCATCGCCCTGGTGACCCTCTGCGATGAGGAGAACCGCAATATGTTCTCCGCGGGACTGGTGCGTGGTGTGCAGCGGGTCTTCGCGGATATCGGTGCGCGGGAGGACGTCAAGGTGGTGGTGGTGCAGGGCTTTGGCAACTGGTTCTGCAGTGGCGGCACCCCAGAGACCCTGCAGGCGATTCGCAAAGGGGAGATGAGCTTTTTGGACGACTCCTTTTTCAAGTCGCTTTTGGATTGCCCACTGCCGACCATCGCGGCCATTCAGGGGCACGCCCTCGGTGGGGGACTTACCCTGGGTCTCTATGCCGATTTGATTGTGATGGCCGAGCACGCCTTTTATGCGGCGAACTTTATGGAGCATGGCTTTACCCCCGGAGTGGGGGCGACCCATCTCTTTCCCCTGCGATTTGGCCCGGTGCTGGGAGTGGAGATGATGCTCACGGCGAGACGCTATCAGGGCCGGGAGCTGAAGGCCCGAGGTGCGCCCATGGAGATTCTTCCGAGGGAGAAGGTGTTGGAGCGCGCCATGGAGCTGGCGACCTCCCTGGCATCGAAGCCGCTGCTACAGCTGAAGCGCCTTAAGGCCCACCTCGCAGATCCGATTCATCAGGTGCTGCCTGCCATCATGGAGAAGGAGCAGGCCATGCACGACCTCGTCTTCGCGGAGCACCGCGAAGATCCCCCAAAGGAAGGGAGCAAGGAATGAACGCGAGCGATACCCTGCTTTACGAAGCTCACAACGACCGGGCGGTGGTAACCCTGAATCGCCCGGAGAAGCGCAACAGCATCAACGAAGCGATGCTGACCCGCTTTCACGCCATCCTCGATGAGGTGGAGGCAGACCCGGCAATTCGCACCCTGATTGTGCGAGGCTCCGAGGGAGTTTTCTGTTCGGGGATGGATCTTGGCGCCTTTGTGTCGGAGGACGCGTTTAAGAGCGCCGACAACCCCTACATGGGTTTGCTCAAGCGCTTCGCAGCCACCGACAAGGTGGTGATCTCCCACGTGGAGGGCACGGTGATGGCGGGAGGCGTGGGGATTGCGGCGGCCAGCGATCTTGTGTTTGCCGACCCCACGGCCACCTTCTCCCTTTCAGAGGTGCTTTGGGGCCTGTTGCCAGCCATGGTGATGCCCTTTTTGATCCGCCGGGTGGGTTTTCAATGTGCGTATCGTCTCACCTTAACGACTTCCACCATCAACGCAGACCAGGCGCGGGCCATGAATCTGGTGGACGAGTTGGGGGAGGACATCGAGGCGCGCCTGCAGGCGATGACCCGCCGGCTTGGGAGACTTCATCCCCAGACCGTGGTCGACATGAAGCGCTACTTTCGCAAGATGTGGATGATTGACGAGACCATGGAGCAGACCGCGATTAACGAGCTGGTGCGCTTGTCGAAAGAGGCGAGGGTGGTGGCGAACATCAGTGACTTTGTAAACCACGGCAAGGTGCCCTGGGAATAAGGGGAGGGGGAGAGTGATGAGTGAGCCCACAAGCGCAGATGAGGTGTTCTCGGTGGTGAAGGAGAACATTTTGGGACTTTTAGAGGACCTGTCGGAGTCGGACATCACCCTGGAGAGCTCTCTTAAGGAGCTGGGGGCGAACTCCCTGGATAGGGCGGACATCGTCACGGGCTCCATGGAAGACCTCGGGTTGAGTTTTCCCATGCGGGAGCTGGCCGGCATTGGCAACGTGGGGGAGCTGGTGACCTTTTTGCATGGGAAGGTGAAGAACGCATGAGCGGCAAGCAGTCGGCAGATCCCATCGTGGTGGTGGGCCTGGGCGCGGTGACCCCCTACGGGGAGGGAGTGCAGTGCTTTGCCGACGCCCTGCGGGCCGGGCGCAGCGCCGTCACTGCGGAGGTCGTGCCGCCTTTTGCTGATGTACGTCCCGTGGCGCTCCTGCCGAAGAAGCCCCTGTCGGAGCGGCTCGCGTCCTGGGAGGTGGCCCATCCGGAATTTGTTAAGGGAGCCCGCAAGGTCTTGCGGCGGGCTACGGTGCCGGTGGGGGTCGCGGCGGTGGCGAGCATCGAGGCATGGCATCACGCGGGGCTCGACTGGGACTCGGAGCATGGGATGGAGTGCGGGGTGGTGGTGGGTGGCCATGACCTCGCCATGGGATACGAGGAGTCTCTGCGGGAGAAATGGGAGGGGAGCTCGCATCACCTGCCTTCTGCTTATGCCCTGCACATGATGGACACCGACCACGTGGGGACCTTAAGCGCGCTGCTGGGGATTCACGGCGCGGGCATGAGCGTGGGGGGGGCCTCTGCCAGCGGCAACATGGCCTTGATGCAGGGCATGAACCTGCTTCAGCTCGGCCAGGTGGAGCGCTGTCTGGTGGTGGGGGCCATGGCTGATCTGAACCCCATGGCGTTGCACTCCTTCGACGTTATCGGTGCACTCGGCGGTCACGATTATGCTCACGCGCCCCACGAGGCCAGTCGCCCCTTTGACAAGGAACGCAACGGATTCATTTACGCTCAGGGCTGCGGGGCCTTGGTGCTTGAGCGCCTGTCGACCTGCCTCGCCCGTGGCGCCGAACCGCTTGGGGTTTTGGCAGGGGCGGGGATGTTTTTGGACGGGACCCCTCTGCCCACTCCTTCGGCGGGAGGAGAGGCCGCCGCCATGGCGCGGGCTCTTCGTCAGGCGGGGATGAAACCGGTCGAGGTGGATTTGATTAACGCGCACGGGACGGCGTCCAAAGCCGGGGATGTGGCGGAGCTTGAGGCCATTGCCGCGCTCTTTGGAGATCACGCCGCGGTGTTGCAGGTGCAGGGCACCAAGGGGTTGCTTGGTCACGCGTTGTGGGCGGCGGGGGCGCTTGAGGCCATCGCGGTGCTGGTGCAGCTGCGTGATGACTTCGTGCATCCCAACCTGAACCTAAGCGCGCCCCTGCGAGGGGACGTGGGGTTTGTGGGGGACACCAGCGAGACGCCAGGGCCGCAGGTGGTGGTGAGCAACAGCTTTGGGTTTGGGGGGATCAACACCTCGTTTGTGATCACCCGTTACAGGAAGGGGAGTGTGGGATGAGTGGATTTAACGCCGTGGGCATCGAAGCGATTCACGCTTACATGGGGGCGGCGAGCGTTGATGTGCGCACCCTCTTTGAGAGGCGTGGGCTTAACATCGAGCGTTTTGACAACCTGATGATGAAGGAGAAGTCGGTGGGGGTGCCCTGCGAAGATCCAGTCACCAATGCCGTTAACGCCGCTAAGCCTATCATCGACCGACTAAGCGATGCCGAGAAGGGCCGCATTGAGTGGGTGGTGACCGGCAGCGAGTCGGGGTTGGATTTTGGCAAGTCCCTGGCGTCCTATGTGCACGACCTCCTCGACCTCCCGAAGAATTGTCGCGTGTTTGAGACCAAGCAGGCCTGCTACGCTGGTACTGCGGCGCTGCAGACGGTGATCGGGGCGTTGGCTTCCAGCATGTCCCCCGGCGCAAAGGCGCTGGTCATTGCGACGGACATCGATGAGTTCGCCATCACCCCTCCGGAGAAGGCGGAGGTGGAGGGCGTGGACAATTATGCCGAGCCCTCCTCGGGCACCGGAGCGGTGGCCGTTCTCTTGAGCAATCGACCCCGCCTCTTCGCCTTTGACGTGGGGGCCTATGGACTGCACAGCTTTGAGGTGATGGACACCTTTCGTCCCACCGCGGGGGAGACCTTTGGAGATCCGGATCTCTCCCTGCTCTCGTACATGGACTGCGCCGTGGGGGCCTACGGTGACTATCAGGCGCGGGTCGCCGAGGCGCATTATGGGACCACCTTCGACTACGTGGGGTTTCACACGCCCTTTGGGGGCATGGTTAAGGGCACGCACCGCAAGCTCATGCGCAAATACGTGAAGGCGAAGCCCGCAGAGATTGAAGCGGACTTTCAACGACGGGTGGCGCCCTCCCTGAAGTTTTGCGAGCGGGTGGGCAACGTCTACTCGGCCACCACGTTTTTGGCACTCTGCGGGGTTATAGACCAGGCAAGGGCAGGGCAGCGCCACCGCGTGGGGCTCTTCTCCTACGGGTCGGGGTGCAGCTCGGAGTTTTATAGCGGAGTTCTCGCCGCCGACGCCGGCGCGGTGTTGCGAGAACTCGACATGGAGGGGGCGTTGAACCGGCGCTACCCCCTGAACTTTGACGAGTATCAGGCTCTGATGGGGGCGAGCCGAGGCACCGCCTTTGGGACGCGGGAGTCGCGCCTGGACATCGCCTCCTTCGCGCCCATCTACGAGCGTTTCTTTGCGGGGCGCGGGCTGCTCATGCTGGAGGAGATTAAGGGTTATCACCGGAGGTACCGATGGAGTTAAGCGTTCTTATCATGCAGGGGAGACCCTTTTGCGGCCACCTGGCGAGCGGCCAATAGGGGATTGAATCGATGAAGCTGCTCACCCACGCCCTTAACGACCACGCTCTCCAGCGCTCGGACGCCCTCGCGTTGCGCTTTCTGGAGACCGGGGACGTGGATGGGCCCGTGGTGGAGATTGGCTTTGGGGCGTTTCGGGAGCGCGCCCTCCGGGTCGCGGCCTCCCTGCAGCAGACCCTCGAACCCGGGGAGCGCGCTCTGCTGCTCTACGACGGGAGCATGGAGTTTATCGTGGGCTTGATGGGGTGCTTCTATTCGGGGGTGGTGGCGGTGCCGACCTATCCCCCCGATCCCGGTCGGGTGCATCGAACCTTGCCGCGGCTGGAGGCCATCGCGTCGGACGCTGGGGCCAAGACGATTCTTACCACCCATGACATCCTCGATGCCGCCGAGCCTCTCTGCGCTCAGGCGGAGGGCTTGCGTGGGTTGCGCTGGCTGGCCACCGACCGGGTGAGGGCGGCGGCGGAGGACTTTGTTTCCCACGGGGTGAACCCGGAGGACGTGGCCTATTTGCAGTACACCTCTGGTTCCACCGGGACGCCCAAGGGCGTCATGGTGAGTCACAGAAACCTGGTCCACACCTGCGAGGACTTCTTGGAGCGTTGGTCCTATGAGGCAAACACCCATCAGGTGTCCTGGTTGCCGAGCTTTCATGATTTGGGTCTCATTTGGGGATTGCTTGTGCCCCTCTATGGGGGACAGTCCTGTACCTTCATGCGGCCGGTGGCGTTTCTGCAAAAGCCAGTGCGTTGGTTTGAGGCCATCACCCGGTATGGCGGGAGTCTCTCGGCGGCGCCGAACTTCGCCTTTGAACTCTGCCTGCGCAAGATACCCAACGAGGCGTTGACGGGGTTGGACCTCTCGGGGGTGCGGGCGATCATGAACGCAGCCGAGCCTATTCGCCTCACCACCCTTGAGCGCTTTGTTGCACGCTTTAGCGAGGTGGGTTTTCACGCTGAGGCCATGTGTCCGGGTTATGGTTTGGCGGAGGCGACCCTGCCGGTGGCGCTGTCCTGTTTTGAGACCGGTCCTTCAACGGTGTTGCGGATCTCCGCAGATGCCCTCGAGCAGGACCGGGTGGTGCTTGAGGAGGGTCCGGAGGCCGCCGTGGCCATTGGCTGTGGCCCGCCAACCGGTGCGACACGCATCGCGATTGTGGATGAGGAGAGCCTTGAGCGCCTCCCGCCCGAAGGCGTGGGGGAGATCTGGGTGCAGGGGCCGGTGGTGGCGGGAGGATATTGGCAACGACCCGAGGAGACGGTGTCGACTTTTCAGGCCATGATCACCGGCGAAGAGGGGACGACCTGGCTGCGTACGGGGGACCTGGGCTTTGTTCACGGCGGCGAGGTTTTCATCACCGGTCGCGCCAAGGACCTGCTGATTATCCGTGGGCGCAACCTCTACCCCCAAGATATTGAGGAGGAGGTGGAAGCGGCTCATCCCGCGGTGCGGCCTGGCTGCGTCGCGGCCTGGGCGGTGGAGGCAGGGGGCGAAGAGCACGTGGGGATTGTGCTGGAGGTGAACCCCAGGAAGGTGGGGGATGACCCCGAGGAACTCTTGCGCGCCATTCGAGTTGCGGTAGCAGAGGCCTTTGATGTGCAGGTGTTTGACCTGGTTTGCATCGGACCTCGGGCGATTTACAAGACCTCCTCGGGCAAGATTCAGCGGCGCCGCACCCAAAGTGCGCTGCGCAAAGGAGAGCTGGAGGTTTTGGCCCGGTGGACCGCTCCCCTTGATGAGACGAGCGAGTTGGAGCCGGTGCGTTGCGCCGACGCCTCCAGCGGTGCGGCTCTGGAGGCATTTATCTGGGAGCTCTTGCGGGCCCGCTCCCTGCCGGGGCTCCCAAAAGAGCCGGCCCTGGAGACCCCCTTTCGTGAGTTGGGGTTGAACTCGGTCACCGCGGTGGAGATGAGCGGGCAGATAGCCGAGGTGCTTGGGCGTTCGCTGGCGCCCACCCTGCTCTTTGAACATCCCACCCCTGCGGCCCTCGCGGCCCACCTCGCCGGGGATGAAACCCTCAGCGACCTGCTGGGAGACCAGGGAGGGCTGCGGGCCCGTCGCCTTCGCAGCGCGCTGCGTAACGCCTTGAGCTCTTCGGGGCTGGCGGTGGACGACCTCCCGGATGAAGCGTCCTTCGCGGCGTTTCTTGAGGGAGGGAGTGGCCCCGGGGTCGCGTCGGCGCTGAACAGAAGAGGGCCCTACGAGGGGTTTAAGCAGC
>JAZAIZ010000229.1:0-2444 GCA_036230545.1 Myxococcota bacterium | reverse complement strand
AACATCAGGTGGCCCGCATCAACGACCTCGGCCTGCCGATGCCCGAGTCTCTGGCCTGAAGGCCCGCAGAGATTCTTATCGTGTCCTCCCGCTAAACCCTGCTATGCTGAAGAGAGGAGGCCAACTCCCCACAGCAAACCATGAGCAAACTGATTAAAGACGGGACAAGCCGAGCCCAGGAACTCACCCGAGAAGCTGAGCGGGAGCGCGGCGCTTCAGAACACCAACTTGAGCGCATACTCTCCGAGATCAAACGGGACGTCAGCAAAGTCACTCTCCTGGCCGGACTGGATTTGTCCCTCCTGGGGCCGGAGGAGCTTGGCGAGGTGCGCAAGCTGCTCGCCACGCTGCTTAAAGAGCAGCTCCCCCCGGAGCTCCTCGCTCAGATCCTGGATGGCTCGGTAGAGCTCGCTACGCTGACGAAGCTGGCAGAGTTGCTGAGTCAACAAGGGGGCTCTGACGAGGCACCCAAAGCGGCGAGGGAGGCCTCCGGAAACGATACGATGCTCTCCCCCGAGCAGGGTGAAAACGAGCCCCATGGCACCTCCCGCAAAGGCAGGCCGCCCACGGCTGGGGAAGCCGGCGGTGGAGGCCAAAAGACCCGCCCTGGTCGCGACCTCGGCACCTCCCCCATCGTCCTTCAACCAGGAGACACCGGGATCAACTTGGAGCAGCTCCCCCCCTCCGCCTTCAAGAGCGCGCTGGATGCACTCTTTAAACGCTTTGGCTCCCAGGATCCCCGCACATTAATCACACACCTGCAAAATCCCGCCAATCGTGCGGACCTCGCCACAGAGCTCGGCCTCTCACGGGGACAACTCCTGGGGATCCTCTATCGCCTCGAGATGTTGCAAATAGGCAAGGGACGCAACGGGGAGGCTGCCCTCCAATTGCATCATCTCCCGCCCCTTGAAGCCGCCGGGATCTCCATGATGGCCAGCCTTGAGCAGCTGCGCTCCCTGCCGGAGCAGGAACTCAACTGGTTTTACCGCGCGCTGCTTTACTTTAAACTCAAGATCTCCAAACGTGACCTGACACATTGGATGGTGTCGGCATCCAAGAAGCGCAGCGAACTTTTAAGCGACGAGGAGCACGGCGAGCGAGGCATCTCCCTTGAACGCGCCGAAGAGCTTGCCTACAGCTGGTATCTTGAGACTCGCTACTGGGAAGCCCTTGAGCGCTATCGCAGGGAGCGTCAGGAGCCGGAGCACCGTGAAGAGCGTTCCTCGGAAGAGGAGAGCGAAGAGAATGACGAGCTCAACCAGGACAACCCCGTTGAGATTGTCCACGACGAGCAACGCGATGACGGCCTTGTTTGCTTTTGGATCACCGACTACGCGCCCCAGGGAGCGAAAAAACAAGCCACCCGTCACGCCTACGTCTGCGTCGATCCGCAAACCGGAGCCCTGCTCCCCCAGTCCATCGAGGCGACCATCCCGCGCTCGTAGCCCTAGAGGTCGGAGTAGCCTCGCTTGTTGCGAATAAAGACCACGATCAACGCCATCACCGAGAGGGCAGAGGCGCCAAAGAGGAGCGCGAACACCGGTGCCACGTCGCCGTTGCTGGACTCATAAACCTTCGCCACCAAGAGTTCCTGCACCACCGAGCCTATGGAGCCGATCCCGTTGATGATCCCTGCCGCAGCCAGGGCGGTGCGTGGAGAGCCGATCTCAATGGCACCCGCGCCGGTCAACAGAGAGTCGGGGCCAAAGAGCATAAAGCCCACGATGCCCAGAGTGATCGCAAAAAATCCAACGCTGGTGCTGCCAAAAAGATACATACATGCACAGCCGAGGGTCATCCCCACCAGCATAATCAGAGAGATCGGCGTGCGCTTCCCAGCAAACAATTTGTCGGAGATAACCCCGGCGAAGATAACACCCGCGAACCCGGCGATGTCAAAGATGGTTGAGAGGTAGCCAGCGTCATCCCCTGCCAGGTCGAAGTTTTTCTCAAGAAAATAAGGCGTCCAGCTCCACAGGGCGTAGCGTACAAATTTGACACCGAAATAAAAGCAACCCACCAACCCGATGTTCACCACCAGCGCGCGAGTCCATGGAGAAGCCTCCTCAGCCCCTTCAACCACCTCAACGCCTTCCTGATTCTCGGCATCCATGGGAGGCAGGCCCACGTCCTCGGGCTTGTTGCGCTGCCACAGGTAGACCGCCAGCCAAACCAAAACCACCACCATGGAGGCCGCAAAGAAAGAACCTCTCCAGCCCTGTCGAGCCATCCAAAACGCGGCCCAGGCTTTGGCTCCGATGCCACCCACCTGATAGCAGGTGCCCCAAATGCCCATCAGCACCCCGCGCTCTTTGCGCTCGGTCCAGCTCCCCATGGTGCCTACGACCGAAGGCCACCCCGTGGCCTGGGCAAAACCGTTGACACACATAAACGCCATGAGGGTCCAGTAGTTGTTGGCGAAGCCAAATGCGACATTGGCG
>JAZAIZ010000228.1:0-10023 GCA_036230545.1 Myxococcota bacterium | reverse complement strand
GCAAAGACCCTGGCCCAAAAGCTGGAGCGCAGCGGATATTGCGCCGTAGCCCTGCAGGGCAATATGTCCCAGAACCAACGCGAGAAGGTGATGCGCGGGTTTCGAGCAGGAAACTACGAGGTGCTGGTAGCCACCGACATCGCCGCCCGCGGCATTGACGTTGCGGGGGTTTCCCACGTCATCAACTACGACGCGCCCAGCACCGCAGAGGCCTACACTCACCGAATCGGTCGAACCGGCCGCGCTGAGTGCAGCGGCAAAGCCTGCACCTTTATCACCAGCGAAGACCGTGCGCTGGTACGCGCCATTGAGCGACACATTAATCAAAAGCTCCCTCAGGAAGTTCTCGAAGAGTTCACTCACCATGAGGGGGAAGACATGCGTGATGTGGCGCCGCGCTCCACCAAGAAGGCGGGTTCACGTCGCAGTGGACGTCCTGGCGGTCGACCCGGAGCCGAGGGGGGTTCAAGACCACCTGCGCGTCGGCGCAGAAGTAAGGGGGGGAAGTCTTCCGGCAGCAACGCTGCGCCGCACCGAACCCGCTCATCCAGCCGGTCTTCCGGCGCAGGTGAATCAAGGGACTCGCGCTAGACCTCGTTGGCTAAGAGATGGTTATTGTTGCCGGGGCCCTTGTCGGGTGTAGGTGCAATAATTTTTTTGCCGAAGTGAGTCGTGGCTGAGGAGGGTGAGTTCTTGCTCTTCGTCGAGGTTGATGACCCACTGGGTTCGGTCCACAGGACCGGACTGTGTTTGCTCAATGCTGTAGGAGCCGGAACCACCAGTGTCATAGCCTTGATGAAGGTCGAGCTTGTCCGGCGCGTGGGAGGAGATCCACTTTTGCCATGTGTTGTCCTTTGAGAGCACAAGCTTCGATTTGTAGTTGGTTCCCGGAATCGTGCACACCCAGGTGCCGGCGGCGCTTGTGCTGAGCAACATCGGAGACACGGGTTCAAGGGTCTGCAACATCCAATAAACGCCGTATGCGATGGCCCCAAGGAGCAGGGCGGCGATAAGCAAGAGCGTGGTCCACCCTTTCAGAGAGTCGGGTTTTTTGATGGCGATGAGGAGCGGGCGTTGGGGAGGAGGGGGCTCGGGTTTTTCCAGAAGTGCGGCTTTCTCGATGTCAAACTCGTCCTCGGTGAGGATGCCATCATTCTTGAGCGCCTGGAGCTTTCTAAGCCGCGCATAAGTGTCATCATCCATTGGACAGAACTCCTCCCCGAAACACCTCGTCACTCACCATTGTACACAGTTCGCAGAGGAGTTGTCATCCAGGGGAGTCGGGACGGGGTAGGGGGCTGTGGGTAGAGCAGGGGAAGTGGTTGTCGCTGCCGAGATCTCTGAACTTGTTTAATTCAATCAGAAGGCGTCTTAAAGCAGACAGGCCTGAGCCTCACCTTTTTGGGAGAGGGTCAGGCCTGGGATGTTGGGAGTGAGATGTCGTGGATTACTTCTCGTTGAAGCGGTTCATCAGGGGGCCGAGGATGGCGCCACTGATGACGATGCGAAGAAGGCCAGCTGGAAAGTAAGCGCGCAGTTTAAGCCCCTCAACGAAGCCCTGTTTAGCGGCCTGGGTGATGATCTCTTTATAGGAGGGGGAGACGCCGTTTACGCCGATGCGTTGAACGTGCATTAAATGTGCGGGCCAGCTCGCGGCACTGGAGGCGGTGGCTACGCCCGCAGCTTTTGCGGCTTCAACGGGGAGAGAGTCGTTCTCGTCTCGAACCAGGGTGTTGCCATGGTACCAGATGCCCGCGCCGATGACATTCTGTCCAATCAGGGCCAGGCCGCCGTTATAGAAGCCCTTAAGGGGCATTGCTCGCAGCGAGGGGATGACTTCGTTGCGCGGGAGCATCTTGGCCTGTTGTGCAATGACGTTGACGGGGTTCATGGCGGTCTCGACCAGGCCGGCGCCCACTCCGGCGGCGAGGGAGGCATTGGGGACCTCGTTTTTTTCGAGTGTGTCGCGGATTGCTTTATTGCTGGCAAGAGAGCCGGCTTTGTTCACTGCGCCCGTCGCTACGCAGGTGCCAAGGCCTCGGAAATATCCACCTTTGGGGCTCTCGCCTAACATCATTCGTGTGGTGATCGACTCCAAGGGGAAAAGAAGTGTTCGGTGTGCTGCGCCGATGGCGAGGGCCTCGCCGTATTTGTTGATTTCGCTGGTTTGGCAATTGTCTTGATTGAAGACACCGCCGACCTTTTCGTGGGTGATATTCAAGGGCGCCGCGGGAGGTGCTGAAGGGGGCGTGGGCTGGGGAGCGGTGGTGGCACCTTGAGCCTGAGTGACCGTTGTGGCGGGGGTCATGGCCTGAAAAACTTCCGGGCTCATTTTGGGGATCGTGTAGAGGGTGGTCGAGATTGGGGAAGCTGGGTTCGCGGCGCGAGTTGCGTTCAACGTTTGGGTGATCGTTGTGACAGGGGTCATGGCCTGAAGAGTTTCCGGGCTCACCTTGGGGATACGAAAGAGCGGCGTTGAGGGCTGGGGAGTGGTTGCCGCTGGCGTGTTGGTGGTGTTTTTTATGGTCATGATGGCGCTTCCCTGGGGGCTTATGGCCCTATGTTGGGGGTATGCTTAAGGTTATCGGGAAGGGAGCTGGGGTTGTTGCGCGTAAAACAGGAAGAGTCATAGACGAAAAGTACCGCTAAAACAGCGACTTGACGTGTTTTGATGGCGTCGCGGTGTGGCAGAGCTGGTTGACCGGTTTTCTTGGGGGAGTTCAGCTCTTTTCTTCGGTCCAGGTGTCTGCATAGGAGGCAAGCCCCCGTGAATAGGAGAAGAGCGCGGGGGTTCCCCCTGTGTGCCAAAATAACACACGTTTTCCGGCGAAGAGCCTGGGGGTTTGCTCTGCGAGCTTCCTCGCGCCCAGGAAGGCACGGCCAGTGTAGACCGGGTCCAGCAGAACGCCCCCTTTTCGGGCCACCTCCACGAGGCTCTCCAGTTCTGGGGCGGTGAAGGCAGCATATTCTTCCTCGGTCATGAGATCTTCAATCCAGAGGTCGTTGGAGGGATATCCTGCGAGGGGGGGATACGCTTGCTGGGCGCTCTGGATACATTGGCGCACCAGGGCTTGCAGGGGCTCTCGGGGGAGGTCGACGGAGATCCCGAGGACTCGGGTGTTCCAACCGAGGGCTTGGGTACCAAGCACCAGCCCGGCCTGGGTGGCGCCGGAGCTGGAGGCGGTGATGATGATGTCCGGTGGGGAGCTGCCGAGGGCGTCGAGTTGTTGGGAGAGCTCTTCGACGGCCTTAACGAAGGCCCAGGTGCCGAGGTGATTGCTGCCCCCGAGGGGAATGATGGAGGGGGTGTGGCCCCGTGCTCGAAGCCTGTCTGCGACATCCTGCAGAGCGTCCTCGCGCTCATGCATGTCGGTGGTGGTCCATTCTACCTCGGCGCCCATTACATAATTGAGCAGCAAATTACCCGTGACGCTGCGAATACCGGGGCCTCCGAGGAGCAGGGTGCAGCCCAGACCAGCTTTGGCTGCGGCTGCGGCGCTTTGTCGACAGTGATTGGATTGCGGGGCGCCGGTGGTGAGCAGCCAGTCGGCGCCCTGTTGCAGGGCGTCCTGAACGAGATAGTCGAGTTTGCGGGTTTTGTTGCCCCCAAAGGCGAGTCCAATTAAGTCGTCCCGTTTGGCCCAGAGCTCACAGTCAAGGAGCTCTCCCAGTTGGGGCCAGGGCTCAAGAGGGGTGGGATAATGTCCTAATAAGCCTGTTCTTTTTGGGGAGTCGTCCTCAATGCGCATGGGCGCTCATTAGCGGAAGGGCGCCGGGGTTGCCAGTGAAAAGGGCGGCGGGGAGACAGGCCGGTTTTAAGAGCTGGCTTGAACCATGACGATGCCGCAGTGGCGGCATTGAACCTTCTCAACTCCACATCCGGAAATGAATGAGAGGTTCGCTTCGATTAACTCAAAGTCATGGATGCCCATCCAGCAGACGACTCGATGCAGTCCTGCCTGGGGTGCATCAAGAAATGAATGCGGGATGTCTTCGGGCGACTTGTCATTTCCCTTTGGGAGGGTCGGTCTCATAATCGAATTATAGCATGGGATAGAGGTCTGGACCACGTCAAAGGCGAGATGGGGAGGTGCCTTCGGGGAGCGTGGCGCGATTGTTGAACACGCCTGACCGACGGGATAAACCCGTCGTAAGATACCTTTAATAAAGAGGAATTTTGAAGGTCTCTCTCCGCTATTGAGTCAAGAATATGAGAGGAGGAGGCGCTCTCAGGGGGGGCGGCTGGGTTTGGCGTCTCTTTGAGAGAGCTTGGAGAGGGACATAAAGGGGCTGGTTTTGGGGGCTCTTTATCTCACGGCTAAGTGGGGCAGGCATATGGGTGAACTGAATGTACATTTCGAGAAAAAAAGAGTTTTTTCAGGTCGAGGTTGTGTCCCGGCCCTTTTCAAACGGGTTTTCCGGTGATAACGCGGCGCGCAAAGCCTGTAGCAGTAGAGTTGTAGCCCATGAGCGAACAGACCATCCCCGTTTTAGATCTCAAACAATTTGTGGGGGCCCCCCCAAAAGACCGTGTCGAGTTTGTGGAGGCATTGGGAGACTCGCTGACGTCCCTGGGGTTCTTTGCGTTAACTAATCATGGGGTTGACCGTGATTTGATTAAGCGGGCCTATGCCATCTCTGAGGCTTTTTTCTCTCAGTCTGATGTGGTCAAGAAGCGATACGAGTTTGAGGAGCTGATGGGGCAGCGGGGGTTTACCAGCTTTGGTCGTGAACACGCCAAGGGTATGCCGGCGCCGGACTTGAAAGAGTTCTGGCACGTGGGGAGGGAGCTTGAGGAGCAGCATCCCCTGCTCTCGGTCTATGGGCCCAACATCTGGCCACTGAAAGGGGACTGCCCCACGGATTTCCGCTCGGTCTTTTTAGAGCTCTATCGACAGTTGGATGTCTGCGCGGCACACCTTCTGGAGGCCTGCAGCCTCTTTTTGGGGGAGCGGGGTGATTTGCTGCCGAAGATGGCGGAGAACGGAGACACCATTTTGCGGGTGATTCACTATCCACCGGTAAGTGAAGACCGCGACCCGGCGTCGGTTCGAGCGGGGGCCCATGAGGATATCAACCTCATCACCCTGCTCTGTGAAGCCACCGCAGAGGGGCTGGAGTTGCTTGACCGAAACGGAACCTGGCGCCCCATTCGAGCGGTGGAGGGGCAGATTATTGTGGACGCGGGGGATATGATTCAAAACCTCAGCAATGGGCTCCTTAAGAGCACCACGCACCGAGTGGTGAACCCCGACAACGACCGACAGCGACGCTTCTCCATGCCCTTCTTTGTGCACCCCCGGGCGGAGGTTGATTTGTCTCCTCTGGCGACCAGTGTGAAGAGGAGTGGGGGCGTTCAGGAGTATCCATCTATTGGCGCTCGAGAGTTCTTACGCCAGCGCCTGATGGAGATTGGCCTTGATGTAGAGGCTGCTTGAGTTACCAAAGGCAGGGCTCTGTCTTGAGGCTCGTTTGGCTCTTGCGGCGAGGAGTGTTTGGGGGAATAAAGCGCGCATGAGAATGCACCTGCGTGATTATCTTTTTTTGATTGTTTTTCTTATTGGTAGCGTGTCCTTTCTGCTTGGGAGCTGTTCGTCGAAAGAGCCGGCGGAGTGCTCAGGGTTGTTTGGGGTGCAGCACGATGCCTCAGGGCTTCCTCCTGAGAGCTGCAGTCCCACTTGTGAGTGCGATGGGGAGACGTGGACGGCGCCGGTGTTGGACCAGGCTCTTATGGACGCGTTGAAGGCAAGGGTGTTGTTGAACCCGCCTGAAGATCTGAGCGCAGATCCCTACGATGTGTCCGAGTCGCCAGCCCATCAGACGGGGGTTTGCGGTGTGCTCAATCAGGGAGAGGGGAGCAAGGAATACACCCTGAAAAGCTACGAGAGCGCTGACCTGGCCCAAGAGGCTGGCGCGGTGGTGACCCATCGGGGAGCCTGTGGGCGCTGTTCAACCTTGCATGATTTGGCGATTTACATGAATTACACCGATTTAACCGAACCGGTGCGCGCCTGCGGCATGAAGAGTTTTATGGAGGGGGCGGACGCGAGTTTGGAGTGCCTAAAGGATATGGGATTTACGCCGCCTTGCGCGAAGATTTGGATGTACAACACCATTCACACTCGAAAGGAGTGCCTCGCTCCCTGTCTGGCGCTTTTGGAGGCGCCCTACCATAATGAAGATGGAACGCTCAATGAGTGCCTCGCCTGTGACGAGGAAAAGAGCGGGCCGGTGTTTAAGGCAGTGGCTGGCCGTACGAGACGCAACTCCGGCCTGGCGAGCGCCATTTGTCGGCCCTGCGCTGAGGTGTATCGTTTAGACCATCGTTATGAGTGACCGCTGCTTGCGGGGACCCACATAAAGCCCTTGCTTTCACAGTCCTCCTGGGTGGCGTCCTCGGTGAGAGTGTGCGTGGAGATGTCGTAGCAGACCATGTCGGGGGCTTCGTCGCTGGCTTCGGGGAGCGCTGCTTCGGGGGTGGGCTCTGTAGCGGAGGCGCTGGTGGCAGCGTTAGTCGCTTCATCAGTGGGGATGTCGGTTTCGTCGCCGCAGGCTGTGAGGGAGAGCGCGGTGAGGAGAATTATTAGAGACGTAACGTGTCGGGCCTTCATGGGGGACTCCAGGTAAATGAGTTTTCTCTGTGGAGCTCAAGGCTCCTCAGGCGAGGGAACCTAATGGTGCAGATCTGCAATTGCAATGGTTCGGGGAGGAAAAGCGTGGGAGGAGTTGAAGCCTTAGTGGTCAGCGATTTTTTTCATGAAGCGTTCGCGTGCCCAGGGGGGCGGGGAGAAGAACACCTGGCGGTCTCCGCCTTCGGGCGGGGTTCTCTTGATAAGTGAGTGAGTGTCCAGCATGTGTTCGATGGTCGTTTTTTCGATGTGGGTGTCTCTGCGGGGACCTCTCCCATAAAAGCTGAGGATCTCAGCCTCCAAGTGAGTGTCGTCGTCTGCCTCGTTGCCCGTGAGCTCTCGGCGGGTGATCTGCCTGCCGGTGGCCAGCGCGACGTGATCAAAGTGCCCGTTTGGACGGTGGTTGATGGGGTTAAAGAAAATAATGTCCCCCTGCTTGGGAAAGACGCGCTTGCCCTTGTCGTCGACATGGAGTTCTACTCCCCAATCGACGTCTGCGGCATAGTCGGGGCGTTTGGCGCGGACGTAGGCGCTTCGATGAGATTTTCCTCCGGAGAGTTTACCCAGCCAGGATCTGAACCAGGTCGCGGCTTTCTTAAACCCCGGGACTCGGGTGGTCCTCCTGTCGATGTCCTCAAAAACATTCTGCACCTGGGTGGGGCTTAGGACCTCTGCCCGGGCCGCGAAGAGCAGGAAGATCTCAAAGCAGGAGGCAGACATCTCGGAGTTTTGCAGCTCTGCGGGATCTCCTGCCTTGGTGGCCCATTGCGAGAAGAGGCTGCCAGGCACCTTTTTGTCGGGAATGCTGGTGGGCATCCAGGGCCGAATGACTTCCTGTTGGTAGTCCTTCTCCATTTCGCGGAAGACGAGGGCTGCGTTTTGGGAGATGCTGGAGGGAGCAGAGGGAGACACGCCGACTTGGGTGGGCGTGGGTAACTCTGGTCCGGGAGTCGTAGCTGGGGTGGAGGTTGTGGGGCTGCTCTCGAGTGAATCTGGTGCCGCAGGTGCGGGCATTTTGGAAGCGGGACTCTCGGGCACCTCGGGGGTGGATGGTGTTGGATTAATTGGCGGTGTTGACGAACCGCTGCCTTTGATGGAATCGCTCATGGTGCCCTCCCAAAGATTAGTTTACTCCCTGGGGTGGGATAAAACTAATAAAATACGTCGGTGGGGGGGGCAGATCTTACCCTTGAGGAGAGCTTTAACGGTAGATGTATAGTCTCAGGGCTGTGTAGGTGTAGGGAAGAAGATCCACAGGGGTGCTGTTGTCGTACACCTCGCCGTTGGGGAGTCGTATATCAAAGTCGACGGTGGTCTCGATGCCTGGGGTCACCGCGTTGGTGATGTCGAGAATATTTCCCACGGCGATTGCACCCGGGCACCAGCCGTTGCGGGCATATTTCCAGGTACCGGATTGGGGGGAGACGGGGTTTTGTTCGCAATCCCGCCTCCAGGGATTCACCGAGAAGGTCGTGGTGTTGATCTTGATATCATGGCGCATCTCACAAAACTCTGCGCAGTTGTAGCGGTTGCCAAAGGAGTGCCCGGTGGTGGTTAGATGAGCTTCCACCCGGGTTGCATCTGCGGGGATAGTTACCTGGACGGGAGTGATTTGTGCCTCGATGGTTTTGTCTCGCTCGGTTTGGCCCACCACGATTCGTTTGCGGCCCCAGACGCTGATGACCTCATCGGCGGTTTTTTGGGTGCCGGGATAGAACACAAACTCCACGCTGATGCGCCAGCCTTCACCTTGGGCGTGGCCGGGGCCTACCCAGGTGTCGATATAGGAGCGTAGAGTTTGTTTTCCCACCAGTCTGGAGGCCATGGGGGTGATGTCGATGTACTGACACATGCCCCTGCGATAGGGGGTGATGTGGCGGGCGATCTCCATGGTGGTCTGCTCTTCCGCGGGCGCTTCGGGGTTTTCCACCAGCTGGATGCTCCCGGAGCGGTCCCAGTGATCACATTTGCCGTTTTCGGGGCACTCCAGAGTGAGCCGCATTCCCACCTGCTCCCAATAGCGCTCATTGGGAAACTCAACCTCGCTCTCGATCTTGCGGAGATTGCCGGCGTCGCCACCGAAGGAGTGGGTGTCTTGATTAAAGGCGCTCAGGGTGATGACCCCTTCTGGAAGCGACTCTGTGGGGCAGCTGTACCAAGGGGCTGCCTGGGCGAAATCATGGGGAGAGACATGCATCTCTTTTGGCGCGACCTCACGTACCGGGGAGGAGGAGGCCGTGGTGTCTTCTTCTGCGGCGCAGCCAGTGAATGTGAACAGGGCTGTTGCCAGTAAGACAGAGAGGGGGGATCGGTTCATGCTCATCTCCTTCTTCGAGTTTTTAGTGGAGGCGTCTCGCTTCCGGAGGGCCTGTGTATGAGCTTCAAATAAGGGCCGCAAGGGGGAAATCCGCGAAAATTTGGTGGAGGATGCGTTAGAGTCGCTGGGTGAGGAGTGCCTTTAGCTGGTGGGGAGAGAGGGTTACGGGGTTGTTTTTCATGCCGGCCTTTTTGATGATGCCGTCCAGCTCGTTTTCCGCGATGCCGTAGTGGGAGAGCCGCGCTAATTTCAGGTCGTTGATCCAGGTGTGGAGAGTGTGGACGAGGAGGTGCAGAGCCTCGTCGTGATTTGCCTGAGACTCTTGGCTGATGAGCCGACCGACTCGAGCGTATTTCGAGAGCGCGGGATGATCCGGGGCACACTCTTTGAGTGTGGAGATGTTGGCTTCTGTGGCGACCCCCAGGAGGGTGCCGCAGACCACGCCGTGGGGAATAGGGCTGGCGGCGCCAAGGGGAGAGGCGAGGCCATGCACGACCCCAAGGCCCACCTGCGCCAGGCAAATCCCGGACATTAACGAGCTATAGGCGAGATGCTCACGGCCTTTTGCGGCGTGGTCCCCACCGCGCCAGGTGGGCCAGAAGCCTTCACAAAAACGCTCGAGTCCTGACCAGGCCAGCGCGTCGGTGAGGGGATTGGCCTTTTGGGAGGTGTAGGCTTCGAGGAGTTGGGTGAAGGCGTCCATGCCGTCGGCGGCGATGAGGTCTGGGGGACAGGAGGCCAGGAGCGTGGGGTCGAGGATGGCGATTTGGGCGACCAGGTTGGTGTGGCGAAACGACTTCTTAAACCCTCCGGGGCCTGGTTGGGTGATGACCGCGTTTTTAGTGGCTTCGCTGCCGGTGCCCGCGGTGGTGGGGGCGGCGATGAAGGGCAGGGTGGGACCCGCGAAGGGTTTTCCGCTGCCCACGCCTTCGAGTTAACACTTGACCGTGTCGCGGGTGGGGTGGAGTCCTGGGTTGGCTTGGGCCGCGTCACGGGCGCTCCCGCCACCGATGCCGACCACCACCTCGATACCTGCATTTTGAAAGGTGAGCACGGCGTCGTCCACCATGGCCGGGG
>JAZAIZ010000227.1:0-2133 GCA_036230545.1 Myxococcota bacterium | reverse complement strand
CGCCGTTGAGGGGAATCGCCACCTCATGCATCCGCTCCTCTCCCTTGCGACGGGCGGCGATGGTCTGCACTCCGGAGGACAACCCCTGAATAAAGGCCACGGACATAAAGTTGAGAAAGCTCCCGATGCCAACCGCCGCCAAAGCGATGTCCCCGAGGGTCCCCACCATGGCGGTGTCCACCAAATTGAGAACGTTCTGGGAGACCATCCCCGCAACCACCGGCAAACCGAGGGACAGAATTCTCCTGGTACGAGTCGGGTCAAACAAATGAAACTCCTTAGGGCGTCAACAGCGCCCCAATATGTCATGAAACCAGACGGCTTGCAGGAGATAAAATTCTTTTCTCCAAGCCCACGCTGATTCCCGATAGGCAAAAGGGAGCCCATCGACTATGCTTAAACAACAATGACCGACCTCAGACAGGACCTTCAAGAGTACCTTCAAGGCTACCAGTGGTGTGAGTTTGATGCCCTGCCCGGACGCACCAACCACCTGCGCTGCGGGATCCTGCTGCCCCTGCGCTTTGACGCCACCCTTCTGTGCTACGCCGGCAAGCGCTCCCTGGCCCTCAACAACCACGCCGGTGAGATCTGCTTCCCTGGCGGGCAGCCCGAAGAGAGAGACGCCGACCTGAGCGCAACGGCCCTGCGGGAAGCCCACGAGGAGATGAACGCCCACGACGTCACCCTCATCGGGCGGCTCTCGTCCTTTCCCCTCTACACCTCCGACTTCCGGCTTGAGCCCTTTGTGGGCGTGGTCAACAACGACGACCTTCTGGCCGACGGCCGCGAGCTGATTGAGCTCTGCCCCATCGACATCCACGAAATGCTGGCCCGACCGCGTATTAACTGCATCCCCTTTGAGAGCGATTGGAACGCCCCCGATGGCATCCATCTCTCACCGGTGTTTGAGGTGGGAGACCACCTGATGTTTGGCGCCACCGCCTACGTGTTTTATGAGCTGCTCGAAGTGGTGGCCCACGTCATGGGCGTGTCGGTTCCGGAGAAGACCTCCGGACCCTATCAGTGGAGCGATATTCTCCCCAACCATCCTCCCTACGAGGGCAAGTGACCCGATCCTGAGAGCCCCCACCGTGCGCGCTTTTTTCTCCTCCCCCGCATTTTGGGGTGGCGCCCGTGAAATGGGGCGCTATAACGCCTCCCCATGACCTCGTCTGTGCTCCTCACACAGGACTGGCCCAACCAGCCCTTTGCCTATCCCATCAGCGTCGCGCCCATGATGAAGCGCACCGATCGGCACTTTCGCTATTTTATGCGGGGCATTACCCGACACACCCTCCTCTACACCGAGATGGTCACCACCGGCGCAGTGCTCTTTGGCAAGCGCGACAGGCTCCTTGGCTTCTCCGAAATAGAGGGCCCCCTGGCTCTGCAGCTTGGGGGAGACGACCCGAAGGCCCTCGCCGAATGCGCCCGAATCGCCGAAGATTGGGGCTATGACGAGGTCAACCTCAACGTCGGCTGCCCCAGCGACCGCGTGCAAAACGGCAACTTCGGCGCCTCCCTGATGGCCCGGCCTGAAGTGGTGGCCCAGGCAGTTCAGGCCATGCAAAAGGCCGTGACCATCCCGGTCACCGTCAAGCACCGCATCGGCATCGACGACATCGACCAATACGATGACATGAAGCGCTTTGTGCAAATCGTGGCCGAGGCCGGCTGCACCCGCTTCACGGTGCACGCCCGCAAGGCCTGGTTAACGGGGCTCAACCCCAAACAAAACCGCACCGTCCCCCCCCTGCGCTATGACGACGTGCACCGCCTCAAGCGGGAGTTTCCGCACTTGATCATCGAAATCAACGGCGGCATCACCAGCCTCGAAGCAGTTCAACACCAGCTCCAGCAGGTGGACGCGGTGATGCTGGGACGAGCCGCCTACGACGACCCCTTTCTCTTCGCCCCCGTGGACGCCATGTTGTTTGGCGCCGAAACCCCCGAAACAACCCGCGTCGAGGCCCTCGAACGGATGATCCCCTACATCGACCGCTGGCAGACCGAGGGGGTCAACCTCCCCAAGATTGCCCGGCACCTTCTCAACGCTTTTGTGGGCCAGCGTAATGGTCGCCTCTGGCGGCGACATCTCACCGAAAAAGCCCCCCTCCCCGGAGCCGGATC
>JAZAIZ010000226.1:0-1583 GCA_036230545.1 Myxococcota bacterium | reverse complement strand
GGCGCTTGAGTTCGGGCTCGCTGCGGGGTTCAGTCACGTCGCGGTGCTGGATGGGAGCGGACGGGATTGCCCCGAAGATGTGTTGCCCCTGCTTGGTGCACTTTGCCGTCAGCCGGAGGTCGTTTGGGTGGCGGAGCGGGCGCGAGCCCTGTCCGTGCCAGCGTGGCTGGCGTCCTTTTGGGAAGGGATCCGGGTGCGGGCCGGGGTTGGACCCGGGCTGCCCACTACGCGTTTAGCGGTGTACCCCACCGCCTCTACCCTTTCTCTGGGGGTGAACCCTTCATCCACGAGCTTTGATGAGGATCTTCTGGTGCAAGCTGCGAGAGCAGGGCTTGTGGTGGGAGAGGTCTCCCTGGCAGGCGCCGCACGGTTAAGGGGGGCGGCTCCCTGGCGCGAAACGCTGGAGACGGGATGGTTTCATGGCCGGCTGGCCCTTGGGCTTGCGTTGCAGCGCTTTCGCTGGTGTCCGCGCCTGGTTCCTGCCGCAGAGGCTGGGCATTATTCGGAGGCGAGGGCGGACTCCACCAGGGTGTAGAGATCTCCCACGGTGTTCATGTGCCGCGCTTGCTCGTCGGGCAGGCGGACTCCCAGTTTTTGCTCCAAGGCAACGAGCATATCCACTGCGTCGAGGGAGTCCAGCTCGAGATCGTCCCGCAGGCCTTTGCCGGGCTCGATCTGCCCCGCAGGGACCTCAAATTCATCGATAAGGATTTGATTCACGGAGGTGATGAGGGAAGGACGTGTAAGCTGCATGGGAAAAGAGCTATCACGGGGCCTGGCCGGGCTCAATGGGGTCTACTTGTCGGGGTCGAGCCCTCCCATCAGGCGGGCGTTGGCGACCCGGACGCCCTCCACAAAGGCCTCCGCATCTCCACGGATAATGCCAAGCCGCGCGTGCTCGAAGGTGACATGAAATTCGACGGTCTCTCCGGGCCGCACGGGTTGACGGAAGCGGGCCTTATCGATGCCGGTGAGGTAGATGCTCGTTGCGTCCGCGTGGACCATGCACAGGTAGGCGAAGGCCTGGGCCATCGCCTCGGTGAGTATGACGCCGGGGACGATAGGGTTGCCGGGGAAATGTCCCGCGAAGAAGTGCTCCTCTGGATGGAAGGTACGCCGGGCCCTGATGAAGGTGTCGGTGCATTCGACCACCTCATCGAGAAAGAGAAAGGGGTCCCGGTGCGGGAGGACATCAATGGGGGCTTTGTATGACGACATGAACTCTATCCTTCGAAGGCTGCGCAAAGCAGGGAGGCGTTGGTGCCACCAAACCCGAACGAGTTGGAGAGAAAGCGCTTCACGCGTTTCTCCTGTGTTGAGCTTATGACCTTGAGCCCGGCTAACGCGGGTTCTATCTCCTTCAGGTTTATATTGGGCGCGATGAAACCACCCTGCATCATAATACACGAATAGACTACCTCGGATGCCCCCGCCATCCAACACTCATGTCCGGTCATGGACTTGGTGCTTGAGACCAGGGGACCCTCACATCCGAAGAGGGAGAGAATAGCCTTGCCTTCGCTGAGGTCCCCAAGGGGCGTGCCGGTGGCGTGGGCATTGATGTAGTCGACGTCACTGGGGGC
>JAZAIZ010000225.1:0-4402 GCA_036230545.1 Myxococcota bacterium | reverse complement strand
GCCTGGATGACCTCCCGGTGAGGGCTCATGATGGAGTATTGGGCCCATGCGCTTCGGTATCCCTCGGGTACGATTTGGTGCCGGACATAGCCGGCGAGCTCCTCGGTGTAGCGTTGAGCGACCCATTGGCGCTTTTCAATCTCCTGGGGAAAGCTGGGGAGTTTTGCGAGTAGCACCGCTGCCTGGATGGTGTCGAGTCGCCCGTTGATACCGGCCCGAAGGGTATCGTATTTATTGGAGCCTTGGCCATGAACTCGAATGGACCGACACACGTCGATCAGCTCATCGTTGTTGGTGAACACTGCGCCTCCGTCTCCGTAGCAGCCGAGGGGCTTGGCGGGAAAGAAGCTGGTGGTCCACATGTCGGCGCAGTTGGCGCTGGGGCGGCCATGGTAGGTGCTGCCCATGGATTGAGCGCCGTCTCCGAGGACAAAGAGATCGTGGCGTTTTGCGCACTCCGCTACAGCATCATAATCGGCGGGCAAGCCGAAGATATCGACGGGGATGATCCCACGTGGCTTATGGGTGCCTTCTTGAACAACCCGCTGAATTGCCCCCTCAAGCTGGGTGGTATCGAGGTTAAGGGTCTGGGGATCAATGTCCACAAAGACCGGTCTTGCCCCCACGGTGACGATCGCTTCGGCGGTGGCCACAAAGGTGAAGGGGGTGGTGAAGACAGCGTCTCCGGGGCGTATCCCATAGGCCATGAGCGCGATCACGAGAGCGTCGGTTCCACTTGAACAGGAGAGGACGTGTCGGGTCCCCCCCATTTGTGCCAGACGTTCTTCCAATTCGAGTACTTCTGGGCCCATGATATAGCGGCCGTGGTCAAGGACCTGGTTGATTCGGTGTCGGATGTCTTCGCCCAGGCTGGCGTATTGAGATTTGAGGTCAATAAAGGGGATACTCACGGGAGGGGCTCCAATCGGTTTTCATTTTCAACATACCGTTGCTCACAGGCTGAGCAGGTAAGGGTTTTGGGGAGTTTCTTGCCGCAGGCACACATCCAGCCGATTCTCTTCGCGGGGTTTCCCACGACGAGGGCGTAATCCGGGACGTCTTTAGTGACCACGGCGCCCGCTCCAACGAAGGAGAAGCGGCCAAGGTTGTTGCCGCAGACAATGGTTGCGTTAGCGCCAATGCTCGCTCCCTGTCGGACAACCGTTTCTTGGTATTCGTCTTTGCGGTTGATATGCGAACGGGGGTTGCTGACGTTGGTGAAGACCATACTGGGGCCACAAAAGACGTCATCTTCGAGCACCACACCGTCATAAATGGATACGTTGTTTTGAATTTTGCAGTTGTTGCCTAGTTTGCACTGGGACGAGATCACCACGTTTTGCCCGATATTGCAGTTGTTGCCGATGACGGCGTCTTTGAGGACGTGGCTAAAGTGCCAGATCCGGGTGTTGTCGCCGATGCTGGCGCCGGGATCAATGACGGAGGTCTCATGCACAAAATAATTTAAATCGGGAGCTGTTATCTGAGTGGGGTGTCTTGTTTGCATACTTTTCTCGCAGGCGTTCAGGACTTTGAGCACCCTGGTAGCTTCGTCGCCATCGGTGCGTGGGGTTTGACGGGTTTCAAGGCATTCAAGAAAGTGTTCACATTCTGCGAGCAGCGGCTCACATTCCTCCAAGGGGACCCATTGACGCTCGGCTTTGTTGGCAACGGGAATATCATTACGTTCCCAACTCACCGTGTGGGGGTAGAGGGAGAGTTTTTGCTCCCATGGGGCGGTGTCGTCAAAGACAGCCATTTGCTTTTCCCCGACGACCACGAGCTTCTGCTCCTTGAAGGGATGCAGCCACGAGACAAAGATGTGGGCGCGGAGGCCGGAGCTGAAGTGGAGTGTTGAGGTGGTGGTGTCCGCGACCCTCGGGTCAACGAAGTTGCCTCCCTGGGTGAAGACCGAGTCCGGCATCTCACCAACGAGACCAAGGACTGCGGACACATCGTGTGGGGCAAATGACCACAGGACGTTCTCGTGTCTCCTCAATTTTCCCATGTTAAGGCGATTGGAGTAGATATAGCGTAAGGGGCCGAGCTCGTTACCCTGAATAAGGGATTGCAGCTTGAGGATAGCGGGGTGGTACCAGAGCAAGTGCCCCACCATCAGGATTCGCTTATGGGTTCGTGCCAGTTGGTGGAGCTCTGCGGCTTCGCTGGCTGAGAGGCAAAGAGGCTTCTCTACCAGGACATCTTTGCCCGCCAGGATCGCTCGCCGAACCATCTCTCCGTGGTGCACTGCGGGAGTCGCCAGGGAGATGGCGTGGATCTCGGGGTTATCAAGAACTGTGTCGAAACTTTGGACCAGGGGAGTGTCCGGGTAGAGCTCTTTCATCAAGGTCTGGGCTTGCTCAGAGTCATCGCAGATGGTGTGCAGGGCACCGAGACGGTGGAAGGAGCGAACGAGATTCTTGCCCCAATAACCAGCTCCAATGACGGCGACACTTTTTTGTCTGATGTTCATGAAGGGTTCCTCTTAAAATCCAGTCCGGGCCTGTGGCTCTTTGTTGTACAAGCTCTTGTAGCCATTAGGGTGACCCGGCGTTGTTGTCAACCAAGGGGGACACTGAGGAGAATGTTCCCTTTTAACTTAATAAAAGTAAAGGACTTTTGAGCTTTCCGGCCTGTCGTGATGTGCGGGGAATCCGCCCCCGCTGATGGAGTCAGGGGGGAGGGCTCGACGGAGATTCAAGCAGTCGGTCAAGGACGTCGGACTCGTCTTGGTCGCGGTGATGCTGACTGTTGTAGACGTATTCGAGGTTAGTCCCCCTCAGAATCGAAACCCAGGGCAACTCCATGGATTGCTCGAAGAAAGGATAGGGGTAGAGATGCTTCCACAGGGTCTGCCAGTGCGGGTCGTAAAAGGTGTGTTCATAGGGCAATCCGTGACGGTCCGCGTAGGCTCTGCAGGTATCAAGGGTCGCAGGAGCGCCGGTGGCGTCTTCGCCGATGATCTCAAGCAGAAGGAGACCTCGGCCGCGTTCCTTCTCGTAACGTGTGGTCGCCTCGTCCGTGTATTGATGACAGGGGGCACACCAGTCGGCGGAGGCGACGATCCAGGCGGCTTTTTGCTCGGGGGTGCAGGTTAGGGAGTGCAGGCGGGTGGGGACACCGTTGCAGTTGGGCAACTCAAAGTCTCTGATGTTGGCGCCGATACCATTGCCATTGCCCTCCGGGAGGCACGAGGGGGAGGGGGTGTTGGGGATGATCTGCTGGGAGAGGTTGGTCCCCTTGGGGTGGAGGAGGGACTTCTCGAAGGCGAAACCGTCCATGCACCACGTCTCACCTCCTTCAACTGGAGTGGATGTCCAATCAGGGTCGAGAGTTACCTCACGAAAGACGACGTCATGAAATTGACCCGCGATACGCTGTCCTGGGGCGCTCCCGAGTTGGGAGATCTCCACGCTGCCCTCGGTGGCGTAGAGGATACGAGCACACTCGGACTCGTCGCATTCTCTGAAGAGCAAGAGGCAGAGCCCGCAGTCACGATAATTAACGTCTTCAAGGGAGTAGGTGCCAGGGGTGGAGGGCCCGTTCCATTCAGCGAGGAGATCAATTCTGAGCTGGGCCGTGTTGGTCAGATTTCGGCTGACATAATACCAGTTGGCTCCGTCGGTTTGGGCGACACTTGTTCCTGCTGTGAAGCCCGATTGGGTGCACTGGCTCTGAGAGGTGCCGCATTTTGTCGATGAGCTGGGGTGATGGGTGACACAGGGCTCTGGGGAGCGCGTGGTCTCCCCAGAGCAGTGAATTGTTGCGGTGCAGATCGCCATGCAAACTAAGAGACGGAATCGTTCCATTATCGGGCCCCCCTGCTTGTTTATAACAAAGGACTCGCGAGGATCCGATGTAGGTTTTAGGGGGGCGGGGGTGGGTGAAGGTGGGTGTTTTGTTTTGTTGGAGAATGGGGGAGGAGGGTGCGTACCCTTTGGGTTTTCGTGCGTTTATGGACCGGCGGGAGAGCGTTTCTGGCGATGTGTTACTGAATAAGGATTCATTCAAAAAAATGCCCCATCTTTCAAGTGCCAGCGCTTGACCCCTCCCCCCCCGGTTGCGTTAAGAACTTCGACGCTTGTTGGTATTCGACGTATCAGCGACGAGTGAAACAGGATTACCGGGTTGGAGGAACGTATGTTTGATCAATTCAAGTCTCAGCTCCCTGATATGGATGTCGATGAAACGGATGAGTGGCTGGAGTCCCTTGAGGCCTTGGTGGCGACCGATGGTGGAGACCGCGCTCGTTATGTGTTGCGCGCCTTGATCAAGCGGGCCCGTGAGCTCAATGTTGGGTTGCCGGCGCTGATGCAGTCCCCCTATATCAACACGATCCCGCCCAATGACGAGCCCTCGTTTCCGGGGGATGAAGCCATGGAGAAACGCATTCGTCGGATGG
>JAZAIZ010000224.1:0-3900 GCA_036230545.1 Myxococcota bacterium | reverse complement strand
TAAAGCCTGGTTTTAACCCCACGGGGGTTGGGGGGCATTAGCCCCCCGTCCCCTTTTTAACCAGGGCGGGTGGGGGGGGAAGGGGAGAGTCCATGGCGGGCGAGATAGGGCCGGTTAATTTTGCGGGACTGAGCAGCGGGTTGGATACCAAATCGATTGTTAATGCCCTTGTGAGCGCGGCTCGCGGACCAATGCGGCAAATCCAGCAAAAGCAAGCGGTGTTTAACGACCACCGCAGCACCCTCTCCGATATCAAAACGAGACTGGAGTCCCTCTCGAGTAAGGGCGAAGAGTTTGATACCCAGAAGGAGTTTCTGGTCTACAAAGCCACGTCCTCCGACGACGACAAAGTCACGGTGGCCGCGGGGGGCAACGCCTACCCGGGGAGTTATTCGATGTCCATCTCCGCCCTGGCGGAGGCACAACGGACCTATTCCACCCGAGCGGACGTTACCGACGAAGCCGCCGCCCTGGGTTTCGGTGATGGGGAATCATTCACCATAACCGATGGGACAGGCGCCACCAAAACCATCAACGTGGACTCCACCACGACCCTCAACAATGTAGCCTCCCTGATCAATGGGTCCGGTGCCGAGGTCACCGCCGGGGTCATCTTCGATGGCACGAATTACTACCTGCAAATCTCCAGCAATAAGACCGGAGCTTCCAACGGCTTCTCCCTTGATGAAGCAGGGATAGCGAGCGCCGACAAGCGCCTCGCGATCACCAACACTCAGCAGGCTGCCGCTGACGCGAGCGTGAGTCTCGACGGCTTCACCATCACCAGCGCCGACAACATCATCGATGATGTAGTCCCTGGTGTGACCCTCAACCTGAACGAGACCACCACCTCCGCGGTAACCCTGCGGGTTGATACCGATCAGGACGCGATTATCGCCAACATCGAAGCGTTGGTGAGTTCATACAACAACGTGATGGGGCGAGTGAATGAGGAGCTGGTGTTTAATGGAGTGGTCGACAAAGACCGAATGCAGGGGGACGGCACCCTCCGTGGTCTTCAGCAGGCGCTCTTTTCCACGGTGGGAAATAGCGTCTCCGGGTTGTCCGGGGAGTATACCGCGCTCTCCACCATTGGGATCACCACCGGTTCCAGTGGAATGCTGGAGATCGACAAAGACGAGTTAAAAGAAGCACTTAACACGGATGTCACGGCGGTTGCGGATCTTTTTATCACCAACACGGACTCGGGAACCGAGGGCGTGGCCAAACTAATTCAAGATACCACTAAAACTTATACGGATTTCGTCGATGGGTATTTAACAACCCGGATCAAAGGGCTCGATACGAGCCTCAGCAATCTGGAGGATGATATCGTGAGACTTGAGCGAAATGTTAGCGCCTATGAAAACAATCTTAATGCCCAATTCACGCAATTGGAGATTACGATGGTGAAATTGCAACAACAGAACTCTCAGGTCTACGCGATGCTGCAAGCGATGTCAGGCAAATAGAAAGAAAGAGGAGCAGAGGGTATGTATCGAGCCAACGTTAGTCGCTACAAACAAAACCAGGTGATGTTGTCGAGTCCAGGGGAGATTCTTCTGGCGCTTTATGATGGAGCCATTCGCTTTTCACGACAGGCGCGGATCGCAATCGAGAACCGTGACCCTGCGATTAAGGGCGAAAAAATAGGCAGTGTCATGGCGATTCTCGCCGAGTTGACGGCGACCCTGGATCACGAGAAAGCGCCCGAGCTGTGTAAGCAGCTGGAGATGCTCTACGATTACCTGCTGGAGCGGCTCCAGGAAGCCAGCATGGAGATGGCCACAGAGCCCCTCGATGAGGTAATCTTGCACCTTGAGAAGTTACGCCAGACCTGGGGAGAAGCGGTGCGAATCGCGGAAGACGAGGCCAAGGTCGCAGCGGCCAACGGATGAGTCCTCCCGATCTTGACTGGCGTCAGCTGGTGGAGGAGCTTGTCACCCTCACGCCGCCAGGCGACTTAAATGCTGAGGCGTGGGACGTGTTCACCCGTCAGCGACAGGCGGTCCTGGAGCGACTCGCCGCGCTGGAGGGGGAAGCGTCAAAGGATTCAACGTTTGCCACCGAGCTTCGAGAGCAATACGACACCGTTGACGAAGGCATCGCGCGGCTGCTTGAGCAACAGCGTCAAGTGGCTCGGGAGCTTAACCATCTGCGCCAATGCAGAAGTCGACTTCAAAGCAGCATTCTGACCCCGCAACCCCTTCTGGGGGGGCTGGACGTCACCGCCTAAAGCAAAATCTTCTCGTCCGCCCTTGTCATGGAGGCGCTGCTTTGGCAACGCTTCCTTCATGACGCTTTATCAACACTTGTTTTCAGTTTGTCTTCTTGCGCTTGTCACGATCTGCCCTTCACCGGCGATGGCCCAGGGAGAGCTGCGCTGGGAGATTATGAATCGCGTGGTTGAGGGGCAAGAGCCTCCCTCCATTACCTTGAGCTCCGAAGGGGCTCTTAACGATGCGCGGCTTCAGGTGAAGCGCAACGACGGTGCGGCGCTCGAACTCCATTTTGGCAGGATCCGCGCCGGAGGAAGCGCCCGGGTACTGCTGAAAACGCCCCTGGGCCGATGGACCTACACCGGCGAGCTGACCATCACCGACGCAAAGGGCGATTCCACCACGCGGCCGGTGTCCTTCGACGTCATCGTCGCCGAGCCCCTGCAGATCGAAGCCCCCTACGAGCGTATGCGCCTGCAGGAGGGCCGACTGGAGGTGCGGCTCTCCCGGGACGCCGAGCGCTGTGAGGTGAACGCGTTGATAGAAGACCGCCCTCTGATTCAGGGCAGCGTCGCGCTCAAGGGGGCTCGCGCCGGGACGTGGCTCCCCATCACCTGGCGTCCCCACAGCGCCGCGGATGTAGTGCTAAAGCTCACGCTGCGCTGCGAAGATGTGGACGGCTTCTCCAATGGCCTCGAACTCTCCCCCTGGCAGATTGAGATCCCCCACGAGGACGTGCGCTTCGCCACCGGCCGTTGGGAGGTTACCCCCTCCGAATACGGGAAAATGGAACAGGCGGTTGCGCAGATCACCACGACCCTTCGGCGCTACTCCAAGGTGCTCACTTTGCGTCTCTTTATCAGCGGACACACCGATACCGTGGGGGAGGCCACATCCAACCGGCGACTCTCCGAGAAGCGTGCACGCTCCATCGCCCGGCTCTTTCGCCAGCGGGGGGTTCAAATCCCCATTGCCTGGTACGGCGCTGGAGAAGACGAGCAGGCCGTGGCGACTCCGGACGAGACACCCGAGCCACGAAACCGGCGAACCCGTTATATTCTTGCGGCTCACCCGCCTGGAAAGAAAGCGTGGGTTCCCCTAAAGTAGGTGTTCCCCGTAGACGTCCTCATTAAATCCCACGAGGGTTATCTTGCCGACGCGCAGCAAGGGCGCCCGCAGGTTGCCCGTGGTTCCCAGCATTGCCGGGATGGCGTCTTTGTCAAAGGAAGGTCCTCCTTTGAACTCCTTGAGGGATTTGCCTTTGGCGACAAAGATTTTAGAGGATGCTTTGGCGATAGCCCGAGCGTCCTTCTCTTGCAGCTTCTTGCCCGCCGAGACGACTTCTTTTACCTGAACGCTGTTGGCCTCCATAAACTTGGACGCTTTTACACAGCTCGTTCAACCGTTGCGGTGATAATGCCAATCTACTTTTTTTGCCATGGGGCTCCTTAGCAGACTCCCCTTTGGGCGCCAAGGATTAATAGAGTTCAGCGAGCTTAAGGACCGCCAGGGCTACCGCCAGCAAAAGGGTTCGTCGAATCAGCAGGTCCCCTTTTTGCAGGGCCGCGTTGGCGCCAAGATACCCCCCAAGAGCCTGGCTCAAGGCGAGGACCGCTCCCGAGACCCAGTCCACCTTGCCCTCCATCGCAAAGAGGACAAGCGCCAGAGGAGTGTAGAGGGT
>JAZAIZ010000223.1:0-2759 GCA_036230545.1 Myxococcota bacterium | reverse complement strand
GAGGCGGGTGTTTGGTTGCGAAGAGCTTATCGACTGGCTCCCCTCTCCGGATTTATTCTTGACAGTTTGGGGTGGCTTTCCTACCAAGAGGGGCATCACCAGAGGGCCCTTAAACTGCTTCAGATGGCGGCCCGGATGTCTCCGAGTGATCCCGAAATTACTCGACATCTGGGAGACGTTTACGCTTTATTGGGTAAACGCGTGGAAGCGCTTAAGGCCTATAAGGCTGCCCTGGAATTTTTTCCGGACAAAAGGTTAACCCGGCTCCTGCGAGAGCGACTGGTTGAGCTTGAGTCCTGAATCGAGAGGGGATGGGGAGGGCTTTTGTGTGAGTAGGATTATATGCGTTATTGGTTAATCATCGTTGGGTTGTGTCTCGCTGGTTGCGCGACCACTGTTCGGCTTCCCGAGCATTTGAAGGTGGCAGAGCTGGACGAGCTCCTTAAGCGAATCGAGCGAAAAAGTGATGGGCCTGAATCGTTTGTGGCAGAGGCGCGTCTGACCTGGGTTGGCGAAGGTCGTCGCTTGAAGGGCACAGCGACGCTTGCCTCTAAGCGACCGGGTTTTTTGCGCTATGAGATTCAGGGCCCCCACGGGGGCGTGCTTGAAGCTTTCGCCACCAACGGCAAAGAGTTTCAGGTGGCGAAGCTGGCAGAGGGCCGCTTTCTCTATGGGCCGGCCAAGGCGCTTCTCTTGAACCGGCTTTTGCCCTTCGCGCCCTTAAGCCTCGACTCGGCGGGGTGGGTAGATCTGCTCTTTGGCAGGATCGCGATTCCTCCCTCCGCGAATTGGCAATACGATCCACAGATCGCTCGATTTGTGGTGGAGTTTGAGCGCGGCGCGGCCGCTATGCGGGTGGAGGTTGTTCCTGAGACCTCCAAGATCTCTCGAATTACGAGCGCCATTGAAGGAGAAAGCCCCTGGGAGGTGAAAATCTCAAGGTGGGACCCTTCAGGACTCCCGGCCGAGTTGGGCTTCTCAGCGCCCGGTCAGGGGGGAGAGGGGCGGATCAAACTACGGGATATCAAGGTTGGGCAGCACCTTGAGGACTCCCTCTTTGTCCTGGAGCCCCTGGAAGGGGTCATTTCTGAATATCGCGGTTCATAACCCTGAAAAATAACGGAGGTCACGACTTTCTTCCGGCCGCACTAGTGGTTGAACGGCTCGTGATCCTCTTGATAAACTTTAATAAGTAGAGTTGGTGCGGCAAAGTTTTGGAGAGTACCCGATGGCTGATGAGCAATGGAGCGATGACGTTGAGGAGGATTTGGGAGAAGAGCGGGCAGGTGAAGAGACCCCTGCTCCCGCGTTGACACCACCCCCTCTCAGGCAGCGGGGGAGCCTCACAGACTGGAAGGGGCGTACTCCCTTTGAAGAGCTCTTTGTTCCCGACGCCAGCCCCTTGCCCTCCTCCCGGGGGGGCTTGGAGGAGAAGGTTGAGTTTTTTCGCGAGAAGCTCAAGCGAGTAGAGAGTCAGGTTACTCGATTTCGGGAGGCCTGGGGGGTTCGAGAGGGTGAACTCGACACCCTCGAAGCGCTCATTAAAACTCAAAAGGGGCATGGGCAGACCCTCAATAAAGCCCTGAGCGAGAAAAACCGGGCGATTGAGCTCTTGCAGAGGGAGCTGGAGTCGGAGAAGCGTTCCCATCATCAGCTCTCGGTGGAATATACCGATGCGTTAAAGGCGCGAGACGCCGAGCAACAGAAGATGGAGGAGCGGCTTGGGGAGGCGAACGCTTCGGTGCAGGCCCAGGAGAACGCCCGTCGAGACGATGTGGCCGCATTGGAGTCCCGGATTGCCGAGTTGCTCACCGCCCATCAGGGTGAGATCACAGCTCTGGGCCAGGAGCTTGAGCAGGTGAGTCAGGCGCTGGCTCAGCGTGTAGAAGAGGTGGAGGCCGCGGCCCTTAAGAGAGAAGAGCTTGAACTTGAAGGGGAGCGGGCGCTTAAGGAACTTGCCGAGACCCGTGAAGCCTTTGAGTATGACCTTAACATTCGAAATGAGGCGATCGAAAAATATAAAGCCACCATTGATAATCAGCGCCAGTCCATCGCCGAGCGTGATGTTCAGGCGGAGACCCTATCCAGCCAGCTTGCAGATGAAGCGGACTTGGTCACGCGGATTCGTGGGGAGTTGGAAGAGGCCGAGCAGCGGGTCGTTGCAGGAAATCAGACGATTGCGGAATTGCAGTCGAGCCTTGGTGGAGCGCAAGATCGTTCCGGGGAGTTGGAGGCCAGCTTTGCGGATGCCGGTGAGCAGATTACCACGCTCGAGGGGGCTCTGGCCGAGGCTGAGGGCGCCAGAGACGCGTTTCAGAAGAGCGTTGAGGAGTTGCAGGGTGAGCGTGCCTCGCTTGAGTTGACGCTTCAGGGGGTTCAGGATGAGCGCGCCTCGCTTGAGTCGACGCTTCAGGGGGTTCAGGATGAGCGCGCTGTGCTTGCATCAACCCTCGAGGGTGTTGAGGGCGAGCGCGCCGTGCTTCAAAGCAACCTCGAAGGGATTGAGGGCGAGCGTGACGCACTTCAAAGCAGCCTTGAGGGGATTCAGGGTGAGCGTGCCGCATTGGTGAGCAGGCTTGAGGGGGTTGAAGGTGAGCGTGACACGCTTTTGCAACACCTTGAAGGCTTGCAGGGTGAGCGCGCTGCTATTGAGTCGCGGCTTGAGGACGTTGAGGGTGAGCGAGACGCGCTGCAGGTAAGTCTTGAAGACTCCCGGAGTGAACGTGCGGCACTTGAGTCACGACTTGAGGGTGTTCAGG
>JAZAIZ010000222.1:0-6718 GCA_036230545.1 Myxococcota bacterium | reverse complement strand
ACTCGGATGGTCTCTGCAACG
Source organism: Myxococcota bacterium (assembly GCA_036230545.1). Lineage (GTDB taxonomy): Bacteria > Myxococcota > XYA12-FULL-58-9 > XYA12-FULL-58-9 > JABJBS01 > CAXGXL01. Next base: position 6,697 of record JAZAIZ010000222.1, on the reverse strand, counting down.
AAGGAGACCTCGACGATGACAACGACGGGTCACCGGATAGCGAAGACAACGCACCCTTCAACCCACTGGTCTGCTCCGACACCGACGGTGACACCTGTGAAGACTGCGTCAACGGAAGCTACAACGTGCTGAGTGACGGCCTCGATTTTGACTCAGACGGCCTCTGCAACGCCGGAGACCCCGACGATGATAATGACGGCGCCGCAGACGGCGCCGACAGCGCACCGTTGAACCCCTACAGTTGCTCGGACACCGACAGCGACAGCTGTGATGATTGCGTCGGTGGAACCTACAACCTGAACAATGACGGCGCGGATTATGACTCCGATGGCCTCTGTGACCCGGGCGACCCCGACGATGATAATGACACGGTATTGGACGGAAACGATGACTGTCCGGCGGGGAATCTTCAATGGAAATCCACCTCTGAAACCGACTACGACTCCGACGGCTGCAAAGACAGCAGCGAAGATACCGACGATGACAACGACGGCGCCCTCGACGCTGCCGACAGCCACGATAACAACCCCACACGCTGCTCAGACACAGACAATGACACCTGCGACGACTGCGCCAGCGGGTCCTTCAACCCCAGCTTGGACGGGATCGACACGGACTCAGACGGCCAATGCGACTTCGGTGATAATGACGACGACAACGACGGCGCTCTCGACTTTGTGGACAGCCACGACACTGACCGATTCCGCTGCTCAGACACAGACAACGATACCTGCGATGATTGCGCGAGCGGCTCCTTTCAGCCCTCGCTTGATGGTGTCGACACCGACAGTGACGGCGCGTGCAACCAGGGAGACCTCGACGATGATGGCGACGGCCGAAACGATCTCGTCGATAACGCGCCGTTGAATCCGGCTCTCTGCGCCGACACCGACAATGACACCTGCGACGACTGTACCAGTGGGACCTTCAACCCCGCAAACGACGGCACCGACACCGATAACGACGGCATCTGTGATCCCGGAGACACCGATGATGATGACGACGGCGTGGATGATGATGCCGACAGCGCGCCGCTGAACCCGACGCTCTGCGCCGACACCGACAACGACACCTGCGATGATTGCGTCACCGGAAGTTTCAACCCCGCTAACGATGGCACCGACACCGACAACAACGGCGCCTGCAATGAGGGGGACCCTGACGACGATGGGGACGGGGTCAACGACAACACAGACTCGGCCCCACTCAATAACGCCCTCTGCTCCGACACCGACAACGACACCTGCGATGATTGCACCAGCCTCACCTTCTCGCCCCAGAACGACGGCACCGACACCGATAAGGATGGGAAATGCAACCAGGGAGATCCCGATGATGATGGAGACCTGATCCCCGACCACGTTGACACCGACTCCCTGAACCCACGGGTCTGCGCCGACACCGACGGCGACACCTGCGACGACTGCGCTCTAACCACCTGGGCCCCCGAGAACGACGGCACCGACACCGATGGCGACGGCATCTGCGATCAAGGAGACTACTGCGTTCATGTCCTGGTTAACGGTACGTGGGAGCAGACAACCGATTGCAGGGTGCTGATTCCGGGTGGCTATTTTACCTTTGGCGATGAAAACTTTGAAGAGGATTTGGAACTTCCCGACTTTTATATGGACGTCTTTCCGGTTAGCGCTGAACAATTCGGCCAGTGTGTCAGCGCGGGCGCCTGCACCTACAACGTCAATCCCAGTGATTATGGAAACTTTAAGCGCCTGGGCTATGGCACACACCCCATGAATAACATCAGTCACCCGGAAGCTGCGGCCTATTGTGCCTGGAAAAATGGGCGACTTCCCACCGAGCAGGAATGGGAGAAGGCGGCTCGAGGTACGGATGGTCCCACCTACCCCTGGGGTGAAACCATCTACCCGACCCGAGCTAATTATAAGGGCAGCAATGACCCCTTCGAACAAGGCACCACCCCCGTCGGCTATTACAACGGAATTAACACCCTCAGCAACGGTATCTACACCCTGGATAGCACGAGCGACTTCGGCCTCTACGACATGAGCGGCAATGTCTGGGAGTGGACCTCGACCCCGGATGGGAACTACTTTATCGTTCGCGGTGGTTCCTTTCTCGACGAGAAAAGCTACTCCTCCCTAAAAACCTACGGTTACAGCATGGGCGTCGCACTCAACCACTATATTAACGTCGGGTTCCGCTGCGTGGAATAAGCTAGCGGTCGATCGCCGAGATTCGGTAAACGATCAAGGGCTCTTTTTTGCCTTTCACCTTTTGAGGCTCCAGCTCCTCCATCCTTGGAGTGCCCACCAACTCCTCACTGGTCGCTTGACTGATGATGACCTCTCCGTTGCCGGCCAGGGAGCAAAGCCTCGCGCCGGTGTTAACCGAATCGCCAATCGCCGTATACTGGCGGGTCTTTGGAGACCCGATAGCGCCAGTGACAGCGAGCCCGGTGTGCACACCGATCCCGCAATAGATGGGGTTCACGCCCGCGGCCTCCCGCTTCTTGTTCTCTTCCGCGTTCACATCCTGCATCTCAATAGCGCAACGAACCGCCAGTGTCGCAGAGTCCTTCTGGGGCGCGGGAGCCCCAAAAAAAGCCATGAGTTCATCTCCGACATATTTATCGAAGGTCCCCCCATACTTGAAGAGAATATCCACCATGCGCTCGTAGTGGTCATTCAACATGGCCACCACTTCTCCCGGCGTCATCCCCTCAGACATCTTGGTGAAGCCGCGAATATCCGAAAAAAGCACCGTGATCTCGGTCAGTTCTCCCTCCTGGCCGAGCTGAAAGTCTCCATCCATCACCTGCTTTACGAGACTCGGGGAAAGAAAGCGCTGAAAATAGACGCGATACTTCGACTCACTCCGAATACGCTCCCTTAACATCGCGCCACGAATCGCCGCAGCAGCCTGCCGCGCAATCGTATTAAAGAGGTCCAGGTCTTTCTCTGAGAACACATTTGTCGCAAATTGCGAATCAAGATGTATAACCCCCAGCATCTCATTTTCGGAGATAAGCGGCACACACATCGTTGAACGCACGGCCTGGGAGATGATGCTCTTGGCATCCTGAAAACGGCTGTCGGACGCGGCGTCCGCAATAAGAAGACCCGCTTTCGAGCTCAACACCTCGTTAATAACACTCGAGGACAACACAATCTCAGCCGTATCCCCGGAGCGATTCCGGGCGACCCGCGGCACAGGGGTACCAGTCTCGCGATCGATGAGAATCAGGGCCCCGCGAGTAGCCGCCAGCAAGTCAAAAGCAGCGTCGAGGATTCCCTCAAACAAGAGGTCGAGAGACTCAGCGTCCGCCTGACTGGCCATCACCTTGCTCAAACGATAGGAAGCCCGAAGCTTCTCGTAATTCAATTTTAACTCATCGGGGCTACCGTGTTCCTCAAAGGCAGGAAACACCGTCTCCTTAATATCTATTCGCTCCTGAACAAAAGGCACATCAGCGCTGGCCTCAATAACAATCGACTTGACCCCTACCGACTCGGTCAAGTCCTGCTTAAAAACAATGCGGGTCGCCCCGATCATGATGATGTCATCGGAGACAAGGTTGTGATTGGAGATACGCTTGTCGCCAACAAAGGTCCCGTGGGTGCTCCCCAGATCTACCAGCTCATAGCTGTTGATGGAGAGTTGGCGAATCTCGGCATGAGTCCGGGAGATGAGACGATCCTCCAGCGGAATGGTGCACCCCGCATCGCGTCCGATCACGGTCGACTCCCCCAACTCAAAGGTCTTATAGCCGGGACCAATCTGCACCTCTAATTTCGCTGCCATGTCCCAATTATGACCAACTTTCAAACCCAATGCAAAATTGCCCTCCCCCCAGCCAATATTGACCGCAAGGACACATCCTTAAAAAATACCACCGTGAAGGCCTGCTCCAACAGGCCTCCAAAGCGTCCCCCACTCTGACTTCGGATTGGCCCCCTCGCAACTCTCCCCTCTACCTGGGCTTAGCGACGCACCGTGCCTTGACAAAATTGACGAACTTCGAAATTGGCGCCGCAACAACAGCCCAAGAGGTTAAACCATTCGGGGACACTGGAAGAGAGCGTTGACAGCACTCCAATCCAGGGTTCGAGGGAGAATATCATCATGAAATCGTTCCATTGCCCTTCCATCCGACCTATCGGAGCAGCCTGTACCCTCATCTTTGTTTTCCTGAGCGCCTGCGGAGACGCTCAGGTTGAGGTGAGTTCTTCTACCCGCTCCCTGACTACCCCCATGCGATGGACTCCCAATGACCACCCACGGCTATTCAACCTTCCACTCCAATACCGCCTTAGCGAGCTTCCCCGAACAGGTGAAGCTGCCACCGTCCCCTGGACTGGGAACTACTGGCCCACCTATCAAGACAACATCAACTACCGCTGGGACGGCCCCACCACCCAATCTCCCGCCGCCAAATATGGTGAAGCATTTGGGGTAAAAGGGCTCGAGAACCGCATCTCCCGCTACTACGGGATTGAAAGCTACCGCGATGCTACCCCCTGCACCACCCGCAAAGAATGTGACAAAAGTCTGGGTGAAAAATGCGCTAAACGCCACGGAGAGGACTCCGGGCGTTGTGTCCCCCACTGGTGGGGGATCTGCCATGCCTGGGCCCCCGCATCGATCCTAAGCGCAGAGCCCCTGGAGCCCGTCACCCACGCCGGGGTAACATTTAAGGTTCAGGACATCAAAGCGCTGCTGACCCTCGCTTACAACCACGTGGATGCCCTGGGGGTGTCAGGCCGATGCAACGATGACAACAGCACCGGCCGAATCGAATTCGACGCCCACGGACGGCCCACCAACCAAGACTGCATCGACACCAACCCCGGAACGCTCCATCTCCTGCTCGCGAACCTGCTTGGGTTGGAGAAGCGATCCTTTATTGAAGACCGCACCTTCGATGACGAAGTGTGGAACCAACCCATTCGCGCCTTCCGCACCCTCCAATTGAAGGAAGTTACCCCAAAAGAAGCCAACACTCTTCTCGACGCCCGCGAGGGGGCCTCCATCCACGAAAAGAGTGATCTTCTGGCTAAGAGCCAATGGCGACATTACGGCCCCTACCCCGTGGAATCCGGCGACGCCGTCTCGGTCATCATGAGCGGCAGCGGCGACGCCGATCTCTACGTGCGCTTTAATGAACAACCAACCCACCGCGGCTTTGACTGTGCCCCCTATATTCAGGGGAGCGAGGAACACTGCCAGCTGAACGCACCGGAGGACGCCACCAGCGTCTATATCTCGGTGAACGGTTTCAGCTCCGAGGAGTCCTCCTACCACACCACCTTCAAGCTAGGCGGCACCATTCCCTCGAAGTATGCCTTTAACCGCAACGCAAAGACCTTTTTTCAGGTTGAAACAGAGGTGGACTACATTGGCGAAAGCCCCGCCAACCTCGACGGCAACCTCAGCGCCCGCATTGACACGTTCACCCACACCGACGTCTACCGCTATATCCTCGAGCTTGACCGACGGGGCCGTATCACCGGGGGAGAATGGATCGGCGAGAGCAAACGTTCCCACCCCGATTTTCTCTGGCTCCCTGTCGCTCGACAGAACACCTCCATCGCCCGAGGTGCGATCAAATTCTCAGACATTCAAACGTTGCTGCGCCAATCCCTGAACCTCCCCCCCCTGCAACCCCTGCACGTCAACAAGCGAGGGACCGTCTCCAAGAACCGGTGGCGGCATTACGGGCCCTTTAATGTCCTCTCCAACGAGCTGCGCGCGACCCTCTCCGGAGGTCGCGGTGACGCCGACCTCTACATCCGACGAGGCGCCCGCCCCACACTCAACCACCATGACTGCCGCCCCTACCTGCAGGGCAATGAAGAGACCTGCGAAGTGAATGGCCCCGGTGAATTTCACATCTCCGTTCATGGCTACGAACGCAGTACCTACAAGCTCAACGTCGCTTACCCCGGCGTGCCCCAGGACACCGCCATCACCTCACCCACCATCGCCGACTGAATCGTCCACCAGAGTCGCTTGGCATCGCCAGCACGCTGAGCTACAAGCACCCCTAACAAAGGAGCCCTACGATGCATCACGCCCGTGTCTTTAGATCCCTCATTGGTGTCGGCACCTTCCTGCTCGCGGCAGGATGCGCCTTGCAAGAGCGCCCTCACGCCGGACGAGCCGGAGTCACCACCCCACCCACGACGAAAAAGCACCCCATCACTGACACCTTTCACGGTGTCCCGGTCACCGAAGACTATCGCTGGCTCGAAGACTGGGACAAGCCTGACGTGCAAACCTGGAATCGCGCGCAAAACACCTACACCCGCACGCACCTCGACACCCTGTCCAGCCGGCCCCGCCTTGAGCAACGGATTCGCGAGGTCCTCGGCGCGACCATGGAGAATTACTTCCATCTCAATTACGTCGGCGGAAAACTCTTCGCACAAAAATACGCGCCCCCAAAACAACAGAGTTACCTGGTGGTCTTTGACCATCTCGACCAACTTGAGAACGAACGCCAACTGCTCGACCCCGAGAGCTTCGACCCATCGGGTCACACCACCATCGACTGGTATGTCCCCTCCCACGACGGCCGACTCGTCGCCGTCTCCCTGTCCAAAGGAGGCACCGAGTCCGGTGACGTCTCCATCTACAACGTGGCCACGGGCCAGCGCGTGTATGAGACCATCAGCCGGGTCAATGGGGGAACGGCCGGGGGCGACCTCGCGTGGGC
>JAZAIZ010000221.1:0-1165 GCA_036230545.1 Myxococcota bacterium | reverse complement strand
TTCTGGTGGGCGAGATCCTCGACTGCGATGGGCGAATCGGAGGATTTAATTTTCAATGGGCGTGGTCCACGGGCTACCTCGCCGGTCGCGCAGCCGCCCAGTCTCTCACCTCCTAAGCGTTCTCCCTGCCCCACCGGGATTATGCATTCCCGAGTCTGATATTTTTCGCCCGATGCGCCCGCATCGCAGACCAGCGCTTCGGCCAAAACCCCAAACGCCCTCAGGCTCCCTTCATCCTTGAACGCCTGCGCCACCTGCGTCCCAGCCCCTGCGCTGCGGGATTTTGATTTAGAACCGAAGCGTTGTAAAAGAGAATTATCACACCAGGTCCGCAACGAGGCGGTCGTACGAGAGGAGTCCGAATGAAGCCCTTCTTTACGCACGTCGCCTTACAGGTCAAAGACCTCGACACCAGCATCGCCTTCTACCGCTCATTTTGCGGCATGACCATCACCCAGGAGCGTGTGGACCGCGTCGCCGGGGGAGACACCCGCGTCGTCTGGATGGCCGAGCCCGGCCGGGAGAATGAGCTTATCTTCGTGCTGATGCCCGGCAACTCCGCCCTTCCCCAGGCACCCACCGACTACAGCCACCTCGGCTTCGCCCTTAAAAGCCGGGAGGAGGTCGACGCTGTAGCAGCGAAGGCCAACGACGCCGGCTGCCTCCAATGGGCCCCCACCCAGGAGCCCTATCCCGTCGGTTACTATTGCGGGGTCCGCGACCCCGACGGACGCTTCATCGAGTTCAGCTATGGGCAACCCCTCGGACCCGGCGCCGACCTCGACACCGTCTAACCAATCACAATCCACCCCTCCCAGCACTTCATCCTGAAAGGCCCCCATGAACACCCCGCAAACCCTGCCTCGGCTTTGTGCAATCCTTCCCCTGCTGCTCGCACTGACCGCAGCTCCCCTTAAACCGACCCACGCCCGAAGCACTCCCACCGTGGAAACACCCGTGCAAACCAACAACCAACGCTCGGAGCCGGTATCTCCCTACGGAGTCACCCAGGCAAAATCCGAAGACGTGGCCCTGCTACTCGGCATCGCGGTGACCCTGGTTGGCTTCACGGGGGTGCTCTTTCCGCTGCTCTTTATCGGTCCCAGCGCGGGACAACTCTATGCCGGCGCCACGGGGTATGCCCTTCGGGATATCATGCTTCGAG
>JAZAIZ010000220.1:0-6334 GCA_036230545.1 Myxococcota bacterium | reverse complement strand
TTTGGCCTGTTGAAGGAGTTGTTGGTGAAAACGGTGCCTTCTATTTCCAGTACCAGCACTCCTTCCGGAAAATGATCAGGCATTTCTTCAATGATGAAGACCAACGCCTGCATGATCGTGAACGTCTGAAAATCATCGAGGATCAAGTTTTATTAAAAGTTCCGGGTGCCGCACTTTCTGCAGACCAAGCCTACCGAGAAACTGATTTAGCGATTGATTTCTGTGAAGATATACCCCCCTTGAGCGTTGAAGCAGTTGAAAATATCGTTGAAATCTTCGAGTCCCACGGTGCCAAGGCAAAAGTCAGTTCCATTCATGTGAACGGCTGGTTTGGGGACTATGACAAGCTCTCCATGACCCGCCTCTTCACCCGCGAGCGTTGGGGGCTGGATCTTGATGAGCACCGGGAAGAGTTTTTGTTTTGCGGCGACTCCCTCAACGATGAGCCCATGTTCGCCTGGTTTCCCTACGCTTGTGGGGTGGCCAATGTGCACGACTTTAAGGACGCCATGACCTCATTGCCGAAGTTTGTCACCTCCGGGCGGGGCGGTGAAGGCTTCTGCCAGCTAGCGGACCGGCTGCTTGAGTTGAGGGCCGATTAGAAGGCCAGTGATGCCCCCACTCGGCCCTCGGCGATCCAGCGAACCGGGTCAGTGTTGACCGGGAGCGCGCCAAGCTCGGCGAAGGCCCCAAGGCCCATCAGCGAGAAGCGAAGCCCCAGGCTGGCCCCATAGGCAAGCTTGCGGGATTCACTGAAGGGGTCTTTGAAGGCGAGGGTTCCGCGCAGATAAAGGGGAAGCAGTGGTGGAGAGATGACCAGCATGGGGCGAATCTGGAGTTCCCCCTGGCGTGGGAGGTCTTCTCCCCCGGGGTAGGCCCCCACCAACCCAAGCTCGGCGATGATAAGCTCACCAATTCCCCATCCGGCGGCCACCATGAGGTTGGGGTCCTGGCTCTCCCCCGGGTTGGGGGCTGCTTCAACTCCATAGCCAAGGGACGCCTCAAAGAAGGTCCCGGCGTGGGCGGGGCTGGTGAGGATGAGGAGGGAGGCGATGAGAAGGGAAAGGTGCAAGCGCATGGGGGCTCCTTGGGTGAAGAGGTCGGGCCCTAAGCAAGCACAGATGGGGGGCCGGTGCAAAGGGCTTTGATTCAAAATCGACTCAGGAGTCCGACTTGCCGCGTCTGCGCGGCTGTGTTAGCGGCTTGGGTAGCGGGGTGACTTGTGCGGGACCTCCGGTGAAGGGCACCCAGCCTGTCTTCGGGATGGCGACGCGCTTGAGCAACATGAGAGCGATTGAAAAGAGATATGGTTCAACAACATTATTGCAATACCCTTCGACTGCTTCTGGTCGCTGCGGCGCTCTGGAGCCTGGGATGCGACACACCGCCCCGCTGTGAGCCCGGCGAGTTTCGTTACCGAGGGCGCCTGCCGGCGCGCCTCTTTACCTTTGAGACCACCTGTCAGCAAAGCTGCCTGACCTCCACGAGCGACCCCGAGTGTCGCCTTGAGTGTGGGGAGCGGGTGGTGCCGGATGTCAGTGGTGCCCTTTTGGGCGTCGCCGACGAGGATGATCTCCCCGAGCAAATCGTGGACGACCGGCTGCTGACTCTGGTGGAGGCCACGAGCCTTCGAGGCGGTCGCGCCCTCGTGTGGGAGTTTGGCTTTCTTGACGCCGCTAATGGCCAGGCCCCGGTGGGCTGGGGCTTCATGCGTCAGGGGCCCCGTACATACCTCACCGGTGAATGGGACGGGAGCGCTCAATTCAGCGCGAGGGTGGGAGTGGCGATGGATGTCAATGGAGACGGGACTTTCAGCCTCAACCCCAACGAGGGAGAGCTCGCTGCGGCGGGGAGTGAAGTGCTCTCTTCAGCTCCGGGACGGCTTGAGATCCTCGAGACCTCCACCGACGAATCGACTGGAGTAGGACGCATCGTCGGGCGCTTTTTTCTGGCTTTTGAGAGCGCCACCGAGCGCCCCGAGTCGGAGGTGGTGGGCTGTTTTAATCTTTCGGTTGGGCCCGCTGCGTCCCATGGGGTTTATCGACGGGCTGTGTACCCTTGAGCACTTGAGGAGAGGGAGGGAGTGACCATGGTGAGGATATTGGGGGTTGATCCTGGCTCTCATAAGACGGGGTGGGGTGTTATTGACGTACAGGGGACGCGATATACCCGGGTGGCTTCCGGGACGATCGTCGCCCGGGGAGCGCATTTGGGGCAGCGTCTGGTCCACATTGCTGAGGGGCTGGAGCGCGTCCTCGAGGACCACCGCCCCAACCAGGGAGCCCTTGAGGCGATCTTTCACGCTAAAAACAGCCAGAGCGCCCTTAAGTTGGGCCACGCTCGGGGAGTAGCCATGCTGGCGCTGGCCCGCGCGGGGCTGGAGATCTGTGAGTACACTCCCAGCCAGGTCAAGCAGGCGGCGACCGGAGCCGGTCGGGCCTCCAAAGAACAGGTGGCGCATATGGTCCATCTGCTGCTCGGGGGCTGCCCGGAGTTGGGCCTGGATGAGAGCGATGCCCTGGCGGTGGCCATTTGTCACGGCCAGTTTTACCAAAGCTCCGTGAGCAAGGTCTCGCTGGGGCAGCAACGAGGAGGTTGATATGATCGCCAGTCTACGTGGGGTTTTGGCTCATAAAGACGCTCAGGGGGTCGTGGTGGAGTGCGGAGGAGTCGGGTATGCAGTGGCGATGCCACTGCCGTGTCTGACAGCATTACCTAACGAAAACAACGAAGTACATGTTTTGGTGCACACCCATCTCACTCAGGATGCCCTGCGGCTCTATGGCTTCACCGACGCCTTGCGCCGTCGGGTGTTTGTGGCCCTGATTGGGATCAGTGGGGTGGGGCCCAGCCTGGCTCTGGCGATTTTATCGATGTTCTCTCCGGAAGAGCTGAGCGACATCGCGGTGCGCGGGGACAAGGGCCAGCTGGTGCGTATCCCCGGGGTGGGAGCCAAAAAGGCCGCGAAGCTTTTGCTGGAACTCAAAGATCGCTTGCCCCAGGGCGTAGCGCCCGGAGGGGGCATGCCCTGTGCGCAGCCTTCGATCTATGAAGATTTGGTGAGCGCTCTGGTGAACCTGGGCTTCAAGGATGGGGTGGCCGAGGATGCAGGCCGGCGAGTGCTGGAGGTCGAGCCGGCCGAGAAGGATATTGCCCTTCTGGTTAAGAAAGCCCTGCGCCTGACCACACGGGTGAATTAAAGCGGGGAAATATCAGAATAATCAAGTGGTTGGTCCATGCGGGGCAGAATCGACTATTGAGGCTCTCCTTCGGGGGGGAGAGCTGCCCGGCAGTTGACAAAGCGTCCATCTGGTTGTATCAATTGCGTCGTTGGCTCTTTGAGTTGGGGTTTTCCCCTCCTCTCCTCCTTGGTGGGTTGAATTACCCGCTGTTTCTCAGGTTCATAGCAAGTGTTAAAGCTCGCGAACCATCGGAGGTCGCGGTGCAGATCTTCGCGTGTTGGGGCTGACTGGACGGTATCGCCCTGCGGGGCTTTTGGAGAATGTTGAATGTCTGTTTTTACTGACGCGGTTCATGAGTCGGTATCCACGCTGTTGGAGGCAGAGGGCTACGACCTGGTTTTGGTTGAGTTCATTCAACGTTCCCGGATACTTCGTCTTTATGTTGACTCTGAGGGTGGGATCACACTGGACGATTGTACCAAGGTGTCTCATCTGGTGGGGGATGTGTTGGACGCGGAAGAGGTGGAGGGCTCCTTAAAGGGCCAGTACACCTTGGAGGTATCCTCACCCGGTTTGGACCGGCCCCTGACGCGGCCGAAGGATTTTAAGCGGTTTGTTGGGTCTCGGACCAAATTGACCACGAAGGAGCCGACGGCGGGGCGTCATAAATTTACGGGAGAATTGCTGAGCGCAACGGATTCAGCGATTCAAATAGATGTTGATGGTCAGTCTGTGGAGATCGCGTACGGTTTGATTGACCGGGCGCGGCTGGTTCCTGAATTTTAGGGGCTGCCATGGACACGGCAACGAGCGACGTGAGGTGACAAGCGGCGCATCGATTGGAGGACGTATCTAATGGATACTAATCTCAGTTTGGTTTTAGATCAGGTAAGTAAAGACAAAGGGATCGACCGGAGCATCCTGGTGGATGCGCTCGAAGAGGCCATTTTGGCGTCGGCGAAGAAGGCGTTTGGTTCTGAGCGTGACCTTGTCTCTGAATATAACGAAGAGAAGGGCGCTGTCGATCTCAGCCAGACCATCAAGGTCGTGGTGGAGGTGACTGACACCTTTAACGAGATCTCCGTTCAGGAATGCCTCGACATGGGCATTGAGGTTGAAGATGGGGATGAGATGGTGTTTCCCATCTATTTCCTCAGCACCGATGCCGAAGCAGCCCGAGAGCAGGATGAAGAGTATGGCGACATCCTCAACCTGAAGACCTACCGACGAAGTTTTGGCCGCATTGCTGCGCAGACCGCCAAGCAGGTGATCATCCAGCGCATTCGTGACGCTGAGCGCAACATCGTTTTCAATGAGTACAAAGATCGAAAAGGCGAGATGGTTACCGGGATCGTGCGACGATTCGAGCGTGGCAACATCATCGTCGACCTTGGCCGAGCCGAGGCTATTTTGCCCCTGCGTCATCAATGCCCGCGCGAGTCTTACCGCTCAAGCGATCGGGTGCAGGCTTTTGTGATCGAGGTTCAGGAGCACACCCGTGGGCCGCAGATCGTGTTGTCCCGAACCTGCCCCGAGATGCTGGTGAAGCTCTTTGAGGTGGAAGTGCCCGAGATTCATGAGGGCGTGGTTCGACTTGAGAGCGCGGCGCGAGAGCCCGGTTCCCGAGCTAAAATCGCGGTCAGTTCTACGGACCGGGATGTTGATCCCGTGGGCGCATGCGTTGGTATGAAGGGCGCGCGTGTTCAGGCGGTGGTTCAGGAACTCCGTGGCGAGAAGATCGACATTGTACCTTACTCCGAAGATCCCGCGACCTTTGTTTGCAACGCGCTTCAGCCTGCTGAGGTGAGCCGTGTGTTGATCGATGAGCAGAACCGCTCGATGGAGATCATCGTTCCCGATGACCAGCTCTCGCTGGCAATTGGGCGCAAGGGGCAAAACGTTCGTTTGGCGAGCCAGCTGACGGGGTGGCGATTGGATATTCACTCGGAGTCGCGGATTCAGGAGATCCGGGACCGCGCCTGGGAGAGTCTCTCCAGGATTGAGGGCGCTAACGAGTTTCTGATTCAGACGCTTTACAATCATGGCATTCGCTCCGCGGAGGAGTTTGTCGAGACTGAGACTGAATACCTGCTGCAGTTCCCCGGAATCACCGAAGAGAACCTGAGCGCTATCGTGGCCAGCGGCAAGGCTGTCGCGAAAGAAGAGCAGGAGAACGCCGAGCGACTGCGTGCGGAGTCCGAGCAGTCTGCACGGGCTGCATCAGCGGGTCGAGATTTGGCGAACGTTATTCGAAAATCCGATGATGACAGGCTCAAGTCGGTGCGTGGTGTGGGCGAAAGTGCTTACGATGCACTCATCAAGAGCGGTGTGGCCAAGCCCGAAGATATCGTTGAGCTTGATGTAGAGGCCCTCGCCGAAAAATCAGATCTGCCGGAGAAGAAGTGCAAGCAGCTGTGTTATTCCGCAGCGCAGTTCTTGAAGGATGAGGCGGAGGTTCGTGAGCGAGCAGACTCCTTCGGTGTTGAAGTGGTGGATGGCGTGGTGCGAATCCCCGGTGAAGAGGTGGAGGAAGAGGAAGAAGAGAGCGTCAGTGCTGAGGCTGCTTCCGATGCTGAGGCCGCTTCCGATGCCGAGGTGGCCGTTGAGACCTCAGCGGAGGCCGATGCCGACGCAACTCCTGAGTCTGGGGCTGAAGAAGTGAACGAAGAGGCCGCTGAGTCGGCCCCGATGGAGTTTGAATCACAACCCTCTGAAGTGGAGCAATCAACCGACGCCTAGGCGTTGGTTGATTGACTCGCAGTGAGAGGACTGAGGCAACACGAGTGGTACAGAAGCAAGAGATACTTCGTACAGCTGCACCTGAAGAGGGAGGCGCTGGACGTTTAAGGGCAGCCTCCCTGCCTGAGCGTAGCTGCGTTGTTTGTCGAGCCTCCCTACCCGCTCCTCAACTTTTACGATTATCCTGCATGGAGGGTGTTCTCCTCTTTGCCCGTGGTGGCAAGGCCAGGGGCCGCGGTGCCTATGTGTGTCCGGAGGCCTCCTGTTTGCGGAGCCTTAACTCGGCGCGATTGAGTAGGGCTCTGCGCTCGGGCGTCTCTTTGACCGAGACCAACGAGGAGGCCTTGGAGCGCCTCAGGGCGCTGGCGAAGAGGCGTATTCTAGAAATCCTGGGGTTGGCGAGACGTTCGGGG
>JAZAIZ010000219.1:0-2816 GCA_036230545.1 Myxococcota bacterium | reverse complement strand
GCGCTGGAGGAAGAAAAGCTTGTAAGGGTTCGACATTACGGTTGGAAGCCTCGTGTGGGGCCTGGGTTCAGGAATCTTGGTGTCGATCCAACGCTGACGGTCGAGCAGGTTTTGTGCAGGCGGTCTGTTCGTGTGTTGCTGGCTGAGAATGGGCTGACGCTGGATGATGTGGATTTGTTTGCTGTTAACGGATTACTGAGCCGTTATCGGCGTGCCCTTCCTGTTCTTGACGAGACGAGTTCCATCCCTGTTTTGCAGTCGGGTCGGCTCGTGTGTATTCCCCATCACCTCTGTCACGCAGCCTCGGCGTATCGGCTCTCTGGGTTGGAGGCCGCCTGGGTGTTAACGGTGGATGGTCGAGGTGACCGTGAGACCGCCGCGCTGTTTCGGGGGGAGGGAGACCAGCTCACCCCCGTCAAAACGCTGCTGTCCCTGACAGACCGCTCTGTTGGCGGTGTTTACGAGACGGTCACCCGCTTGCTGGGGTTTGGTGGTCACGGGCAGGGGAGTGTGATGGCTTTGGCTGCCTTTGGGAATGTGTCTCGAGATTTGGAGCCCTATCTCTCCGCAGGTTCTTGGTCGGATGTGTCGGTGCATGAGGGGGGCCTGCAGGACCGCTTTGCGTCGCTGTCTCGAACCCCCGAGATGCCTATTCAGCAAGCGCATAAGAATCTCGCAGCCAGTCTACAAGCGGCGTTGGAACAAACCCTGACCACCCTGGTGGAGACGGGTATTGAGGGAGGTGTGGACGCGCTCTGTCTGGCGGGGGGGGTGGCCCTTAATTGTCGAATGAACAACCTTATGCGGACCACCTTTCGTCCTGACGTGGTGTGGGTGCAGCCGGGGGCTAACGATGCGGGGACCGCCGTGGGCGCTGCTGCGGAAGCCTGGGCGCAGAGTGTAGGAGGTAATCTCGAGGAAATGGTCTTTCCCGGGGTGGGGCCGTCGTTTTCGCCGGAACAAATCGAGGGAGCGCTGCGCAGAGCAGGGGTCTCCTACACACGGGTAGATGATATCGCAGAGGTGAGCGCGGGATATCTCGCGGATGGCGAAGTCGTGTGTTGGTTTCAGGGAGGGTTGGAGTTTGGCCCGCGGGCCTTGGGAGCACGGAGTATTCTCGGCGATCCGCGGCGTGTGGATATGCAGAACAAGGTTAACAGTATCAAGATGCGGGAGAAGTGGCGTCCCTTCGGGCCTTCGATTCTTGCTGGTCATGAAGACGACTGGTTTGTTGACGCGTTTGATTCACGGTTTATGCTCTTCACCCTGGAGGTTAAGGCGGAGAAACGAGATCAGGTCCCCGCGGTGGTGCATGTCGATGGAACGAGCAGACCACAGGTCGTACATGCGGAGCACCAGCCTGTCTATCATCGTATGCTCTCATCATTCTATGGCAGGACCGGGGTTCCCCTGGTTCTCAATACGTCCTTCAATCGGCGAGGGGAGCCTATTGTATGTACGCCAGAGGATGCTTTGGCGGCTTTCCCGGAGCTGGGAGCCGACGTGTTGGCGATTGGGCCCTTTGTTGTGCGCAGGGGCGAGCGGACGTCGGTGTCCAGGGAGACGGCCAGTATCTCTGATGCGGAACTGGCCGACCTTCCGGGTGGGCGGCGCTTATCTCTTCGCATGACCACGCGTTGTGATTTGGAGTGCGTGCATTGTACTTTGCGCGACCATTCCAGCCACGGGGAGGCGCGAAGGGCGGACCTGGAGAAGGCTCTTGTGGATGGCCGCCAGGCTGGCTGCGATGAACTCGTTGTGATGCGTGGGGAAGCGACCTTACGACCAGATCTTCCTTCTTTGTTGAGGCGTGCGAGAATGGTGGGTTATCGCTTCATTCAACTCCAGACACACGGCTGTAGGTTGGCACTTCCCGGGACTCTTGAGAGCCTGGATGGCCTCGTCGATGCGTATGAATTGATGTTGCTGGGTTATGAGCCAGGCATGCATGACCGACTGGTAAGGAGGAGCGGCGCGTTTGCTGAGGTGATTAAGGCGGCGCAAGTGATACAGCGAACGAGGGCTCAGGTATGGGTGACTATTCCGGTGTTGCATCGCAATTCGACTCACCTCCCGCGGATGGTTGCGCTCGCCGCCAAGCTAGGCTTACCTCGCGTTCAATTCGCGTTTCCCCGCCCTGTAGAGTTGGTGGATGGCGTTCCCAGCGAGGAACTTCTTCGATTGAGTGATGCGGCACGGGCTGTGAACAGAGCGGCCGTCTATGCTCAGCGGATAGGCATCACAATCTCCACGGAGGGTTTTCCTCTTTGTCTCCTGGACGCTCCATTACATGGCACGCCGGACGCCACTGAGGATTTTTCACGACACCGTATCGATGATCTGGGGCTGGTTCATGATGACTTTGATGGAGTTCGGGAGAAGATGCGCCCTGTTGCTCTTCCGTGTCGGGACTGTAGTCTGCGCGATTCCTGTCCAAAAACCTGGGGGCTCTACCTTGAGATATTCGGAACAGGGGAGCTTAAAAGGGTGGGGTGAGTAATGGATTTGTCTAGAGTGTTGTTCGAGCACACTCGTCTCCAAATATCTCCAGCGCAGGTTCGAGGATACCCGGACAATCGGAACGGTCGGCGCAATTTTCGCACGCAGGGAGAAACTTCGCGTTTTTACGAACCCCAAAATTCCAGACCATGGTTTTACGCCACTTTTTCGGGATCCAGCACCGAGGTATGGGACACGCATGCATCACCTGGTTTTCGGGCACTTTGGAACGCTCTAAGGCTCTGTAGAGATCGTCGGGCTTCACTACCACATGCTGGAGCGACAACTCCCTCCACGAAACAGGGGGATCGCTCCAC
>JAZAIZ010000218.1:0-17637 GCA_036230545.1 Myxococcota bacterium | reverse complement strand
GCAGGCCGCCGATGAACTCGGGGCTGGCGAGGGGGCGCCCTTTCTTTATGGGTATGTTAACCAGCAGGTTGTGGAGGCACCGGTTCAGGATGTCTCCTATGACCACAGCGATCACTCCTGTTTGGCGACAGTACGGTGGCAGCCGCCGGTGTTTTTGAAGGAGGCGTTGATGACCTATGGCCGAGCGCTCAAGGAGCAGGAGACTGATTCGGCGGCGGGTGAGGAGAGCCCTAAGGAGGGTGCGAGCGGTGGCGCGGAGGTGCCCAGGGGGCAGGGAGAGGATGAGCTGGGGGGGAAGCCCTCACCGCGTGTGTGTGAAAAAGAGAAAGCGGCGCTGGCAAAGGCGGAGACTGCCCTGTCGGAGAAGATTGCGGCCTACGAGGAGTGCAAGCGGCGGACAGGGGGAGATCGGGAGGTTTGTCATCGATATGGACTCTGGGTTGAAAAAATGACCGTGACTGCGAAGACGGCCAGCCGGAATTGGGCGGCGTGCAAAGCGCGGGAGCTTTAGGTTGGCTTGAGAGCTAAGGTTGAGCGTGTTGCAGGAGTGAGCGCAGGTGCTGAGAGCACGATGACTTCGAGCGCTGCGCCCTCCTGCCTCGCTGTGCTTATTTGTCGAGTTGCTCAAGCCGCTCGCGGATCATGACCTCGGCTAATTCGGGGACCACCTCCCACACGATGCGCTCGATGGTCTCCTGGGTAATTTTTCGGACTGCGGCTTCAATGGCTGTCTCGCTGACCGGCTCGGTGATCGGCTCGGTGGGGAGCGGAGCCTCCGGGGTGGTAGGTTTGGCGGATTGCGTGCGTGGTGTGACGACGTCCTCAATCGTTTGGTAGCGTTTGAAGAGATCGATCTCTGAAGCAGCGGGAGCGTCGTCTGCTCGGTTGGGCATGGCGTTGGCCACCAGGTTTTTAAGCGCTGACGTCGCGGACATCGGCGTTTGACGGTGGCTGGCCTCTGCGTGGCGCTTTCTTGAGGAGGGGGCGCGTGCTGGAGGGGGAGTGCCCATGGCCTTGGTGATCAGATCTTCCAGACTGGGGCCTTCAGGGTTGCGTGCCTCGGCTGCTGGAGCAGTGACGGTGCGTGGTGCGGCGCTCGTTGGTTTGTCCATGGCGTTGGCGATGAGGGACTCAAGGCTTGGGGCCGCAGGAGGCTCGGCAGGAGTCATGCTCGCGGGCGCTTCCGGTGCGATGGTGGCCGGGGCGGAGGCCGTCACTGGCGGTGGAGGGTAGCTGGTCTCGCGTTGCGTTGTCACCACCGGTGGTGGCGGGGCCAAAGGCTCGTAGGAACGGGTGACTACCGGCGGCGGTGGGGCCAGGGTTTCGTAGGTCCCACGCTCTGCGCGCGGCGCCTGGACCACCGGTGGAGGAGGTGCCAGCGTTGTTGGTGCCTGGGCAGGTGCTTTGGTTGCTGCTGAGAGGGGCACTCCAGGAGTGGGGGCTGGTTGTCGAAGTTCTTGCAGGGGCCGGGCAGTGGTGGCCGAGGGGATTAGGGGTTCTCCCACCACCTTCTTGACCTGGTCGATCAGAGTCTGGGTGTCAAAGGGTTTGGCGATGTGACTGTCGGCGCCGCTGCGGGCAGCCTGCTCGGGATCAAAATCGCCCCCTTCGGGAGCCAGCATGATGATTCGTGTGTGGGCGGTGTTGGGGTGTTGCCGAATCGAGCGGCAGATGGAGTAGGCGTCGTTTCCGGGGAGCCGTGAGGCCAGGAGGACCACTGCGGGGCGGAGCTCTACGGCCCTGGCGGCGATGTCCTGGTTGGCTCCGAGGGTTGTGAGCGAGAATTGGGGTTCTTTGGTGAAGGTGATCTCAACGGCGCGTTGTATCGTTGTGCTGTCGTCGGCAAGAAGTAATTCGTACGGCATAACGTGTCCTTCACTTGAGAAAGCAGACGGCGGATGTTCAGGGAGAGCCGGCTGGTCTGTCGACCCTGTGCTTATCCGATTCCTATGGCTGTCTCAATAGCATAAAACCTGGTGATTTTATATGAGAACGGGGTAGATGGGGTCAAATGACCGGGCCCGGGGAGCGTTGATTTCTTTTTCGGGGGCGGATGGGACGCAACCCGGGTCAAGAGAGGACACAGGGCGTGGACAGGATGGTGGGCATGAGTGGGCGAGTGATTGTTGGATTGGTTTTGGGGGCGCTTTTGGCTGGATGTCAAAGCTACACCTTCTTGTTTCAACCGGACACCGAGCGCGGCGCGGCGCATCTTCGCTTTGAAGTGCAAACCCCCGCCAAGGCAGATATCCTCTTTGTGATCGACAACTCCTCAAGTATGGCTGAGGAGCAAGAGGCTTTGAGAAAGGGAATCGACCGGCTTTTGGGAGTGCTCGGACAGGCCGACACCAGCTACCGGATTGGCATCGTCTCCACCGACGCCCACGGCTTTCAAACCAACTGCTGTGGGGAGCCAAATCCACCGGTGGAGGTGGGGGGGCAAATCAGCGTTCTCGGGGCCCGGGGGGACTGTCGGCGCTGTGGTTGCGATGGTGTGTGTGACCAGTGCGCGTCGTGTGAGCCCGAGGTGACCCTGAAGCGTCCCCACGACGGCGTGGCCGGGAGATTGCTTGCGGCCTTTGATCCGGAGGTGTTTACCCGCGCGAGCTACCCGAATCTCTCCGACACTGAGTGGGCGCGCTTTGCGCCGCTGCTGCCGACCTCCGGGGAGGAGGTCACTCCGGTGATTGATCGGGAGCAACAGGTCGCTCGGGTTTGTGAGGCCTGTGGTTGTGCCTGGTGCGATGACCCCGGGCAGTGCAGCGCCGAGGAGCGGGAGTGCATCACCCGGCTCTCTTCAGAGCTCATCGGTGGGCTCTTTCGCAGCAACCTGGCAGGCCTTGGGACCTCGGGCTTTGGTTGGGAGGAGGGGATCAAATCGGCCCTGCTCGCTACCGGGGTTCAACCGGAAGAGTTTAGTGACGCGCTGGCTTTGAACGTGGCAGGGAGCCTCCTGGGGGAGGGCGCCCCCAACGCCTGGGTGAACCCGGAGGGAGCGTGGGAGCCCTGGGTGCGCGACGACGCCCTCCTCGCGGTGATGCTGGTGAGTGACGAGGATGACTGCTCGATGCCCCAGGGCTTGATGGAGGTGCGCCACTCCTTTGAAGAGGGCAGCTTTCCTGAAGGCTCCATGTGCTATCAGGCCGAGGCGCGGGATTCCCTGCTTGGGGTCAACCGCATGAGCAGGCTCTTGCTGGACCGTAAAGGAGGCTCCAATTCACTTTTGGCTCTTGGCTTTATCGGGGGCGTTCGGCCATCGGGTGAGGGTGGTTTGAGTTGGCGAAGTGGAGAGCCGGCTGATTGTCACGTCGCGACCACGGGGGCGGCCAATTATGACTGCTCATGCCTTGAGGGCGCCCCTGCAGAGGTTTACAGCGAGTGGTGTCGTTTTACCCGGAACACCACGTCCATTGGTCCCGCTTGTGCAGCCATGGCGGGGAGTCGCTATGTGCAATTTGTGGAGGGCTTTCGCCGCCGTAGTTTTGAGTCCATCTGCGAGGAGACTCCCGAGCGCGGGGTGGGGGCGGCCCTGGAGCGCTTCGCCAAGATGGCAACGCTGGCCTGTTTTGAGCTGGACGGGGTGCGCCCCGCAGGCGGCAAGGCCGAGAACATTGAGGTTAAGCGCCGGGACCGGGATGTTCCTGGGGCGGGCTACGTCACGTTGCCGCAGACCGCTGAGGAGTCCAGTGAAGCGGGGTGGTATTACGATGAGGACGAAAACAAATTGTGTCTGACGCGGATCGACCGCCGCTTAGGGGATGGGTACGAGATTCGGATTTTGCACACCGACACAGTGGACTACGCGAACTAAAGAAAGAGTCAGTTTGCTCTGCCACCGACCTCACGAAAGCCAGGGGAGGCGGGCTCCCGTGGGGGCAGGGTTGCCAGCCGCTCGCTCACCGCGGGCGGGAACGCGACTCGGAGGATGACGTTGCGGTCGGCCCTCTCTCCTCCGTGACCAGGGACCACCAGGCTGGTCTGGTCTTGCTGATCAAAGAGGCAATAAAAGCGCCCTGCCGCCGCCATGGATTCCGGTGGGGTGTCAAAATCAAAGACCGTTGACCAGAGCTCGCCAAATCCGTCGCCTCTATCAATCACCTCGATGAGGCGCTGCTGCAAGGGCCAGTCAACCAGGGACGCGGTTTGAATCTCCCAATAGCCCGCCTCGGGGGTGTCGCCGGGGTGAGCGGTGATCTCATGGCGATGCCCGTGGCCCACCAGGTGCGCCACCACGTTGGGGTGCTCATGCAGGAGCTCCCTTAACTCCCAGCCGCGGAGGGTTTCCAGGGAGGGGTGGTGGGAAAGCACCAGCACTATCATGCCCTCATCCTGGGCGCGCTCAAGTTCGGGGATGAGAAAGTCGTCGATCTGCTCGCGGCTGAGGTAGCCTTCGGGGCCGATGGGGGAGAGGGTGTCGAGGGCAATGAGCCGAATGGGGCCCCCGGGGATGGGATCGGCGACCCAATAGCCGTGTTGTTCATCGAGGTTGGATTGGGTGAACCCATGACCTGCGGGCTGGGTGCGGGACTCGAGGTGTTTGGAGACAAAGTCAGGAACCGAGATGCTGGCTCGCTGCTCGTCGGGGGTGATGCGGCCCATGGAGTAATAGCTCAGGGGCGGGACGCCGCAGCGGGCCGGGAAGGGGGATTCGTTTTCAAAAGTGAGGCAGGTGGGGATGACAGCTTTGGCCGAGAAGGAGCGGGTGGGAGAGCCGACCAGGGTGCTGGTGGAAAAATTTCCCACGAAGCGAAAGTCATGGTTGCCAAAGGTCGAATACCAGGGAGTGTTGAGTCCTTCGGAGAAGAAGGGGTCGTGGGGATCGTTGAGGGGCCCGGGGATGGGGTCGTCGTCGTCCCCGCTGTCGGGGTGTACCCACCCGCCGTCGATGACCTCAAAGAACCAGTCCAGCTCATTCTTTTGGCGGTTGTCGATGAGGTCGCCGGTGAGCACCGTAAAATCAAAGGGATGCTCTTCATGCATTTGGTTGAGGGTTTGTAGGGTGGCGTGAAAGATGTGGGGGGTGAAGGGTTCGTTGCGTCGGTAGATGGTGCCTGAGAAGATGGCGAGGGTGAAGCCGCGGGAGGGGCTCTCTTCGTCGACGATTTGAGTGTCTGAGAGATGGGGGAGGTAGGCAATGGAAGATCCGGCCGAAGGTGTCTCCGGTTGGGGGGGGATCTCCAGGTCGTTGCGGATTCGATGGTGTTCCCCGGGACCGTGAGTGACGAGCCCAAATTGAGCTTTGAGGGAGTCGGATTGCCACGAAGCTGGGAGCACTGGCTGAATGGTTCTGGTCGCGGTGGTGGGCGGCGCGGGGAGGTGGCTGGGCTCTTCTTCGCTGGGTTCTTCGGTGGCTGGTTGTTCTTCGCTGGGTTCTTCGGTGGTTGGTTGCTCTTCGGTGGGTTCTTCGGTGGTTGGTTCTTCTTCGCCGGGTTCTTCTGCGCCAGGGGCTTCTGGGGGCGGGCTTTCTTTGCCTGGGTCTTCCGTGCCTGGCTGTTCGGGACCGGTGGGCGCCGCGGTGGGAGTGGGGGAGGCTTCTTTTCCGGGGACTCCCTGCGTGGAGCAGGCGATGAGGCAGCCAAGCAGGATTGCGGTGAGACTGGCTTTCAGGGACATTGTGGGGTGCATCTCATTCTCCTCTCAATGGGGTGCCGACTTGTTGCGGAGGCCTGCGCTGAAACAAGAAGCCAGAGGGGTTTTAGCATAGGGAATCGAGGTCGGCTATTGGGAATCCCGGGTGTTTTTCAGCTGCGGGAGAATTCCAATAAGTGCTCAATTTGATGGCGATCCGCGAGGCGCAGTGCCTTCAGATAGCGGTCTCTTGTTTCTCCCGAGACGCCAATAGCGTGTCGGCCCCAGGAGAAGGGAGCTCTCCCTTGTTGCTGCGCCATTAAATCGGCCACAAGCCTGGCGTGTCGGCCATTGCCGTTGGGGAAGGGGTGGATTTGCACCAGCTTATGGTGAAAGCGCACCGCGATTTCGTCTGGAGACCAGGAGTTGTTTTCTTGCCAATAGGTCACATTAGCGCAGAGCTTCAACAGCTGCTCGGGGATTTGGTACCAGGCGACTCCGATGTTGGTGTCCTTGATGCGAAATTGTC
Source organism: Myxococcota bacterium (assembly GCA_036230545.1). Lineage (GTDB taxonomy): Bacteria > Myxococcota > XYA12-FULL-58-9 > XYA12-FULL-58-9 > JABJBS01 > CAXGXL01. The sequence goes on along the minus strand of JAZAIZ010000218.1, from coordinate 11,540 downwards.
CGGCCCAGCTCCAGACCTCTCCCAGCATCTTGCGGTGCAGCAAGCGAAGCGCTTCGAGATTGGCTAGCTCTTTGAGTTTGCGGCTTTTTTTAGCCCAGCGCATGGCGGTGGCAATGTTGAGCTGCTCAAACTCATTGAGCTCCTGCTGCGTGGTTAATCCCGGAATTAAGCCGTCGAGCATTTCGGGGGAGAGCGGGGTGGCTCCTTCGGGCTCATGGATGTCCATGGGGCTCTGCTGCGTCATCCCAAAGCTGGGCGGGGTTGCTCGCGATTTGTTGGGTGAAATCGTTGAGGAGCTGCTCTTCGTCAGCCTCCCAGGCGGCCTGGTCTTCCAGGGCCATGGTGTGCTTGAGGCGCTCCAGCTCTCTTTTGGCCACAGCTTGAATTCTGCGCTCCAGCAGCTCCTCAAAGCTCTCCTGGTTGGGAACGAGGAAATACACAAGCTGGCAATCCATCGCTTCGGCGGCCCGTTTGAGGGATCTCAGGGTGACTCCGCCCTCTCCTTCACTTTTTTCCAGTCGGGAGGCATTGGATTGGGCGATTCCCATGCGAGCGCCCAATTGGGACACAGTCATTCCGAGCGCTTTTCGGATTTCACGAACCCAGCCCTGTTGGGGCACCTTTGCCTCCACCAGGGGTCTGAGAAGCGTCCGGTCGAGTTGCCGTCGGCGTAGATTGGATACATTAGTCATGCTTGAATTATATCGTTTAGGGGATATTTGGCAATTGAAATATAACAAAAAAGGTATTAGCTGGTTTCTGTGTATCTGGTTTTTGATATGTGTTGGCGCTCGGCCCATTTTACGGGGTTTTCGGAGACTCCAGCCGGGCGAGGAGCAGATCGGCGAAGACCTTCACCCTGGCAAAATACTCTCGGATAAAGATCCGCCATGCCCGCACCCCGGTGATGGCGGGGGCGTTAAAGGCCACCGCGTCGCCCTTGAAGTGTTGGGCGAGAAAGACGGCACGGGAGTTGTGAAAGGCTTGGCTGATGATGGTGAACTGCGCCAGGCCAAACACATGGATTGCCCGATGAACCGACTCGATAGTGCGGTGTCCTTCAGGATCGAGGCTCAGGACACCGGGGGGGACCCCTCGCTCCACCAGGGCCTCGTACATGGCTTTGGGCTCGTCATAATAGGGAGTCGCGGTGCCGCTGAGGATCAGTTTGCTGACCTTGCCGGCGCGAAAGAGGGCCGCCGCGGCGGTGATTCGAGAGAGAAAGAAGCGATTGGGTTGGCCACCGGACACCTTGGGAGGACAGCCCAGCACCACCCCCACCTCTCGATAGGGAATGTCTTCAACGCTGGAGTAGAGGTGGTCGCGGGCTCCAAAGAGGATGGTGAGGTTCATCATGGAGAGGATTCCTGCGCTGCCCAGCACAAGGAGCGCAATGGAGCGGCGGGATGGTTTTGGCAGTGACATAGCACCACAATGTATCGTTCAGGAGGTGCTGGGCAAGCCCCGGGAGGGAATATTTGAGCGTGGGGGGGGGATTGGATAAATTCGGCACATGTTCAAATACGAGCTGGTGGCGGTGGGGTTGTTTGTTTTCTTTGTGATGACGGGGTTGGGGACGACCCTAAGGGTGGAGCAGTTTAGGCGGGTGGCGCAAAACCCCTACCCGCTCTTCATCGGGTTTCTCTCGCAGTTTTTGGTGATGCCCTTGATTGCCTTCTCGGTGGCGAAGGGGCTGGGCTTTGAGGGAGAGCTCGCTCTCTCGGTGGTGTTGCTTGGGGCGTCTCCCGGGGGAGTCAACTCGAACCTCTTCACCTATTATGCTCGTAGCAATCTCTGCCTGAGTGTGTGCATGACGGTTTGCTCCACTTTCATCGCTATCTTCTCTATCCCGCTGATCCTGATGGTCTACAGCGCTCTCTGGGGGGAGCAGGCATTGCAGGTGCCCTATGGGAACGTGATGATGAGCACCGTGGCGGTGGTGTTGCCGGTGGCTTTGGGGATGCTGGTGCGTGCCCGACGCCCCGGTTGGGCGCCCCCGCTTGAGCGGGCCGCGAGCGTGGCGGGGATAGCGCTTCTGGTTGGCATTTTGGCCTTCTCGGTGGTGAAGCATCAAGACACCCTGCGAGAGAGCGGGGCTGGCATCTTCTGGGCTGGATTTTTAGTCAGCTTCTGCGGCTTTGTTTTGGGATATAGCCTCAGTCGTCTTTTGCGGCTGCGAGAGGCGGACGCGCGAGCGGTTTCCTTTGAGACGGGGCTTCAGAACGTCTCGCTTACGATCGCTATCATCGCGTTCAGCTTTCCTGAGGAGGCGCAGCTCAAGATGGCGGTCATCCCGGGGGTGTATATGATCTTCGTGTTACCTCTGGCGATGCTGGTGTGCCAACTCTTTCGTCGTATTCCCCTGGAGAGGGGCGGGGAGCATTAAAAGACCGAGCCCCGCATGGTGCTGAAGGGCCCGGTCTCTTAAGGAAGGCATGTCTATCAGGGCTTGGGGACGCAGGTGGCGTTGTCGCTGGCGTCAATGCTGCAAGTCTCGGCGACCACGTCACAGTTGAGCGCGGGGCAGGGGTCTTGAACGCAGGTGTCGGGGGTGGCGTTGGACTCGATAAAGCCGGTTGTGCAGGTGCTGCAGGTGGCGTCACCTTCCCACCCATTGTCACAGATGCAGGCTCCGTTGGCGTCGACGGTCCCGTGCCCGTTGCAGGTGTCGACGTGGGAGTATTGGCAGGCGTCCCCGAGGTAGCCTTCATCGCAAGTGCATGTTTTGGCCAGGGAGAGCGTGGCGTTGTTCATTTGCACGTTGCTGGTACACGCACCGTGGGAGTTGCACGGGGTTTGACCGAGGCAGGGATCATCCAGGCAGGTATCGATCATGCCCTCGAGGACCCGGGTTTGTCCGGTGGCGCAAGCGCATTGGTCTTTGTTTTCCCATCCCGCCTCGCAGGTGCACTGCGGGGCGTCATCGGGGCCCTGCACGCAGCCCTCTGCACCTGCGCCGTGGTTTAAACCCGTGCCGCGGTTGTTGCACGCGTCGGCTGCGGCGCAGGGGTCGTTGATGCAGTTGGCTGAGTCTACCAGGGAGGCGATGTGTCCTCCGTCGCAGGCATCGCAGTGGGCGCCGGTGTAGCCCACGGTGCAGGTGCAGAGGGTGGCGCCGTTGGCTTGCAGGGAGCAGGTTCCATGGCCGCTGCACGACCAGTTCTCGCAGGGGTCGGGGATACAGAAGCCAGAGTTCGCGGGAAACTCGGTGTATCCGGTGTCGCATTGATCGCAGAGCGCTCCCCCGTAGTTGGCGTCGCAGGTACACGCGGGGACTGCTCCTTCAAGAACGCAATCGCCGTGGAGGCCACAGTCGATGTTGCACGCGGCGGTGCATCCACCGGTGCCGTCTGCAAGATACCCCTCGTCACAGGTGTCACAGCGGAGGCCGGCGAAGCCGGTCGCGCAGTCACAGGTGGGGCTTCCATCGACAGCGGAGCAGGTGCCGTTGGGGCCACAGTCTACGTTGAGGCAGGGATCTGCGGGGACTTCCCGACAGACCTTCCTGTGTCGAATGCAGAACTCGCCGTCGCTGAACTCGGTGCAGGTGAAGCCGGTGCCGCAGGGGCCGTCGTCGGTGCAGCGGCGGACGGTGCCGTTGAGGTCGAGTTCTCGGATGAAACCGATTCGAGTCTCGGGGGCGAGGCAGACCTGATCGGCGGGGCAGGTGTAGGTCTCTTCGCCATCTGCGGATTCGCAATAGGCGACACAGACGGAGGCCAGGTAACCGCAAGAGGCGCCATTGCTCCAGTTGATGCACTCGGCTCCTCGCACAGAGCAGTCCATGTCGCTGCCGCAGGCGTAGGGCTGGCTGGTTTCATCATCGGTGAGCCGGTAGCCCCATCCGAGGTTGGCGCATTCGACGCTGGCGCTGACATCGGGGGTCTCGGTGAAGCCTTCGCAGTATTGGCTGCGCCCGAGGTAGTTGCAAAAGGAGTCAGCGGTGAGTTCGTTGCCGCCGAGCTGGAGAGCTGATTGGGCAAAGTTGGTTTGGGCGGCGAGTTTGGTGCCGCAGCGGCCGGCGGGGCGCCCGCACACCTGGGAGGTCTGGTTGTTTTCACGGATAGAGCGGCAGGTGTATTTGGCGCTCGCGTCGCAGGCTGTGGGGTCGGTGGCGCAGTTGACGCGGTTGCCGTCTGCGTTGGTCTCAAACTCAAGGCCGTCGATATAACCGGATTTGTCAGCGAGGCACCACTGGCCTTCGGGGCAGCCGCCTTCGGCGCCCTCTTTGTCGACGTTGGCTCCGTCGCAGGTGGCCTTGCATTCATAGCTCATGCCGATGCCGTTGGGGACACACTCGACGTTGTCGCCCACGCAGCTACCGTCGCTCGCCTTGGGGAGGCAGGTGCCGTCGACCCCGGAGGTGCCCCAGCAGACGGCGTCCGCGTTAAAGATGATGTTGCGGGTGTCGCAATAATAGTTTTCTTCGCAGGTGGTTTGGTCTTCGGTGCAGTCCTCAAGGCAGAGAGCGAGGTCTCCCTGGTTGACAAAAACGCAGGTGTAGGGGTCCTCGCATTGGATGGTGCTGCCGTTGCAGGGCTGACGGGCTCCCACCAGGGACGAGTCCACCGGAGCCTCGGTGGTGCAGCCCGTGGTGACCGCTTCGCAGTTTTTGGTTTTGGCGTTGTACTCGCAGGCGAGGGTGCCGCCGATGTATTGGGAGCTGTCCCAGAGAACGCAGTTGAGGTTGGGGTTGCCGGCGAAGAGGCCGTTGCAGTCAGCGCTGCATTGAGTTTTAACTTCTTCGGCGTCCGAGCAGCCGTAAAAGGTGATACAGATAAGCGCCGTTAAGAGGCAAAGAATCTTCTTCACGATAAATCCCCCTGGGTGATTTTGGTTAATGGCTCACAATTAGACAGTTCCGGTGGGGACCTCAACTGTTAATATTAACAATCGTTGAGTTTTTTCGGGCGGGGAAATCGGGACGCTGCTTTGCGGAGGTTTAAGTTGGTGGAGTGTTCGCATGCTGGTTACTGGTGCTGTGGTGGAATAGGAATTGAATTCTTCGGTTAATTTTCTCGTGGTGAACAAGGCCTTTTCTCGCAGTTGCTGGGCGATTTGGCGTCCCGGCGCGCTTGTTGGTAGACTGAAAGCAGTTTGGTGGCAGCCGATGGGGAAGGCAGGTAAAAAAAATCGTCGCCCGCAGCGGTATTCGTGGGAAAACTGGAGTGACGCCGAACTCCTTGAGACGCGGCTGTGTGATCTCGGGTTGCAGATGCAGGGGTCTTACCTGGAGCGGCCTCGGGATCAACTCTACGAGGAACTGCAACGGCGTGGTTTGCGGGTCAAGCCGCATCTTTGGTTTTCGGAGGAGTGGTTTTGCCCGGACGGGGTGCCGGGTTTTGCAGCGCCCTTTTACCTCGCCCATCCCCGCCTGATGAAGCTCGAGCGTCGAAAGATGCTGGAGGTGGAGGGGGGCAACCTGCCCTGGTGCATGAAGCTCATGCGGCACGAGGCGGGGCACGCCATTCAGCACGCTTTCCGTCTGCACCGACGGAAGCGGTGGCGGGAGGTCTTTGGCTCTGCCACGGTGCCCTATCCGGAGAGCTACCAGCCGAGGCCAGGCAGTAAGCGTTTTGTGCTCAACCTCTACGCCTGGTACGCCCAGAGTCACCCGGCGGAGGATTTCGCGGAGACCTTCGCGGTGTGGTTGAAGCCCCGGGCTAAGTGGCGGCGTCGCTATCAGGGGTGGCCGGCATTGAAGAAGCTGGAGTATGTCGATGAGTTGATGGAGTCCCTGCAGGGCGAGGTCGCGCCGGTGCGGACCAGGCGCCAGGTGGAGCGGGTCTCGACTCTCAGGAAGACCCTCGGGGAGTATTATGAGGAGAAGCAGGGGCGTTACGGCGTTGGGTTTCCCGACGTTTACGACCGTGACCTGCGGCGTCTCTTTTCGGAGGAAGGTGAAGGCAGCCGGGCGGAGATGGCGTCGGCGTTTTTGCGCCGCAACCGAAAGGTTATTCGTGCTCAGGTGGCTCGTTGGACCGGGGAGTATGCGTTCACTCTGGATCAGGTCTTTACTCACATGATTGGACGCTGCCGGGAGTTGGGGCTCCGGGTGACCTCGCCCGAAGAGCAGGTGAGGGTGGACTTTGCGATTCTTTTGACGGTTCGAACCATGCAGTACCTGCACACATCACGTGAGAGGATCCCCCTGTGAAGAAGCTACGGGTGATGGTTTTGATGCATCGGAGTCTCCTCCCCCCCGAGTCTCTGGAGGGCAAGTCCCAAAAGGAGATCGAAGAGTGGCGCACGGAGTACGACGTGGTGACCACCCTGAAGGAGGCGGGGCATGAGGTGTTGGAGTTGGGGGTGGGGGATGAGATTTTGCCCATTCGAGAGGGGATCAAAGAGTGGGAGCCCGACATCGCCTTCAATCTCTTGGAGGCGTTTCATGGGGAGTGTGTTTATGATCAGCACGTGGTTTCTTATCTTGAGTTGATGCGGCAGCATTACACCGGTTGCAACCCGCGGGGGTTGACCCTTGCGCGGGACAAGGCGCTCTCCAAGAAGGTGTTGATGTATCACCGGGTGAAGGTGCCCGCATTTATGGTGGTGCCCATGGGACGAAGGGCGCGCCGTCCACGGCGATTGGGGTTTCCCTTAATCGTCAAGTCTCTCGTGGCGGAGGCTTCCTGTGGCATCGCCCAGGCCTCGGTGGTGGAGGACGACCAGAAGCTTGAGGAGCGGGTGCAATTTATTCATCAACGGGTGGGCACCGACGCTATCGTGGAGGAATATATCGATGGTCGGGAGATCTACGTGGGGGTGATGGGCACCAAACGCCTTGAGGTTTTCCCGGCGTGGGAGATTATTTTGGACAACCTCCCCCCGGATGCGGTGCGCATCGCGACCGAGAAGGTGAAGTGGGATCCTTCTTACCAAAAGCGACACCAAATCACCTGGAAGAAGGCAGCGCTTGCGGTGGAGAGTGAGGAGCGATTGGCGAAGTTGAGCAAGCGCATTTATCGGGCGCTGAATTTGTCGGGTTATGCGCGCCTGGATTTTCGGATGGATGCTCAGGGGCAGCTCTTTTTGCTGGAGGCCAACCCCAACCCCAACATCGCCTGGGAGGATGAGTTCGCCATGTCGGCCAAAGAGGTGGGGGTGGAGTATCCAAGGCTGCTGGAGCGGATCCTGCGTTTGGGGCTACGGCGGGACGTTTAGTGGGGTTCTGAGCTTTTCAGGGCCCCTTTTTGAGGGGTTTGGGCGGCACCAGCAATCAAGAGGTTAGGGGGCTGATTTTCCGGGGGGGGGGATGACCTGCTGCGTCATTCGTGAGTGAGGGATTAAACTATTTGGAATAAATCGGTTTTTGGGGCTGGAAGGGCGCAGCGTTCGGCAATAGAGGAGTATGCGGAATTAGGATATGATGAAATATGGGCCACCTTGTCTTTCCTGGGTGGCGGGGGACAGTTGACGATGGCTGAGAGAGGAGCAATTTTCCACTTCCTGGTAAGGGGTTGCCTGGTTTTGGGGTTCGCAGGGTGCCTGTTGGCGGGTGCTCCTCCGGGGATGGTGCAGGTGCCGTCGGGTTATTTTACCTACGGGCCAGAGGGCGCTGAGGAGACGAAATCCACGGGGGTCTTCTACATCGATCGCTTTGAGGTGACCGCGGGCCAATACCAGGCGTGTGTTGATGATGGGGCGTGTGTTTATGGGGGGCCACGTACGGGGCGATACCACAATTTTCAAAAAAAGAAGAAGGCACGGCATCCGATCAATTATGTCAACTGGTATGACGCTGGTCGCTATTGCGGCTGGCTGGGCAAGCGCCTGCCCACAGAGGTCGAGTGGGAGAAGGCGGCTCGAGGAACCGACGGAAGAGCCTTTCCATGGAGCGACGCGGCTCCCACATGTGAATACGCGGTGATGATGCATGGAGAGCGGCAGGGGTGCAGCACCAACACCACCTGGAAGGTGGGACAGAAGCCTCAGGGGGTGAGTCCCTACGGTGCCTATGATATGGCGGGAAATCTTTGGGAGTGGACCGACTCCGAAGCCTATCGCAACCAGATGGTGTTGCGCGGTGGAGCATTTGTCAGCGGTCGGGAGTACCTTAAGGCGTCCTACCGCTACAGCATTCCCCCCGATACCCGCAGTCGGAGCGTTGGTTTTCGGTGCGGCCTGAGCGAAGGGGAGCAGGTCAAGCGGGTGATACGGCGTTCACGCAAGGGGACCTGGAAGTCAACGGTGTCCCCTAAAGCGGCGCGGGAAGCACGCGCGAAGAAGGCGGCCGCTGCGGTGGAGTCTATCTCCATCGACATGGAAGACTTCAATCGCTCCTTGCAGGTGTCGGTGGGGTTTCGAACGAGTCCTCCAGGGGCGCAGGTGTGGGTGAATGGTCGGCAGGTTTGCAGTGTGACCCCTTGCTCAAGTTTTTTTGTAGACCGCGCTGTACTTGACGTTCGGCTGGAGAAGGCGCTGCACGAGCCTATGACCACAGAGGTGACGGTGTACCGCGAGATGGAGCCCCAGGAGTTCACCCTGGTTCCCCATGTGGGGTACCTGACGGTTCGGAGTGAGCCGACGGGGTTGCAGGTTCGGCTGGATGAGACGGTGATTGGGGTGACCCCCGTGGTGAAGTGGAAGCAGTCGGTGGGCTCCTATGAGGTGGTGCTTGAGGGGCACGGTTTTTATCCGGTGCGTGAATCTGTGATGGTGCTCAGGAACAAAAGTCAGGAGTTCAAATTTGTGCCTCGGCCCCGGGAGGGGAAGCTGCAGGTAGTGGCTCTCACCAAGGCGGGCGAGCAGGTGGAGGCGGAGGTGTTGTTGGACGGTGAACCGGTGGGGGTGACTCCTTTGAAGGAGGTGGTGCCCACGGGAGTCTATTTGCTTGAACTGCGGCACAAGCAGCACGGCAGTTTCACCCGGCAGATCCGGGTGCAGGAGGAGCCAGGCCCTGTGGTGGAGGCGCTGCTGCGTATCGAGGCACCTCCCGAGCTTGTGCTGGTGGGGACGCTTCGAATCATGAAGACGGAAGTGACTGTGGGAATGTATCAGGGGTGTGTTAAAGACGGAGTGTGCAGGGTGCCTCGCATTAACCGCCGTTATTCCAACTGGCATCGGCGCGGGGCGCAGGACGATCCTGTTAACAACGTCGATTGGGCCGATGCGTCGGCGTTTTGCACCTGGGCAGGCCTTCGTTTGCCGACGGAAGAGGAGTGGGAGTACGCTGCTACCGGGGGCGGGAAGCTGGTCACCTTTCCTTGGGGAGAGGGCGCTCCGTCCTGCGCGTTTGCAAACTATAAGACCGACGATGGTGCGGGGTGCGGAGAAGACAGCACGGCGCCGGTTTGCAGCAGAGCGGCCGGGAACACTGCCGAGGGGGTGTGTGATATGGCGGGCAACGTGTGGGAGTGGACGGCCTCCTGGTACGGGGGCAAAGAGATCACGCGGGTGATGCGCGGCGGGTCGTTTTTTAGCGGAGAGAATTTCTTGTTCACCAGCAGTCGCAGTTACCGTCTTCCGAGCAGAGCCAGCAGCAGCGTGGGATTTCGTTGCGTGGAGTAGGGTGCAAAAACCATCCTTTGAGGCTCGAACATTTTCAGTGAATGTGGCATGGGTGCAGTCGTGGCTGAAGGGCCGTGTTGGTGGGGATTGTTGAAGGAATTTTCCCCGGAGGATCATCCAGGCAAGGGGCAGAAGCAGTGACGGCGATTAAGATTATTGTGGATTGGGATTTGTGCGAGTCTAATTTTCAATGCAACGAGGCCTGCCCCGATTTATTTCAGGTTGATGAAGTTAACGATGCGTTGATCGTCGCTGCGGAGTTTGTTCCCGAGCACCTCATGGACGAGGCCCAGGCGGCGGAGATGCGTTGTCCCAAGGGCGCTCTCCGCCTCGTAGAGGCAGCTGTTTAGACAGCGCTGAAGGTGACCGGCAGGGACTCAAGACCCCGGATAAAGCAGGAGGGGTGGGGGACAACCTCGTTGTCGGGATCCAACTGCATGTCGGGGATACGCTTGAGCACCTCTTCAAACATCACCTTCAACTCCAGTCGGGCCAGGGATGCGCCGAGGCAAAAGTGCTTGCCGTATCCGAAGGAGAGGGAGGGGCGCTTAAAGTCGCGGTGGATGTCAAAGACTTGAGGGTTGTCAAACGCTCTGGGGTCTCGGTTTGCCGCAGGGTAAAGCATTACAATTTGTTGGCCCTTTTTCATCTCCTTGCCGTGCCAGGAGTGATCCTGGGTCAGAGTGCGCGCCATTCGCACAAAGGGCGTGGCCCAGCGAACGATCTCTTCAATGGCGTTGGGGAGGGCCTCGGGGTTGTCTATCAGGTGCTGTCGCTGCTCGGGGTGTCGGATGAGTTGCAGGAAGCCCCCGCTGATGGCGTTTCGGGTGGTCTCGCTGCCCCCCACCAGAAGCAGGTTGTGTTCGTAGAGCAACTTATCTTCGCTGAGCTTGTCCCCCTCCAACTCGGCGCTGAGCCAGATGCTGAGCAGGTCGTCTCCGGGGTTTTGCTTACGCTCCTCAAGGAGCTGCATGTGAAACATGCAGAAGTTGGAGAAGGCCTCCACCACCTCGTCGGTGATGCACGCTTGACCGCAGCCCCCCTGAGTGAAGGTGTCGGTCCAGTCGAGCACGGTGTTGTACATGTCTTCGGGGTATCCCAGCATCTCCGCGATTAGCTGCATGGGGAGTGGTCGCGCGAGGTCTTTGACCACGTCGCATTTGCCGGTGCTCTTGACCTTGTTGACGAGGTCAACGGCGATGTCTCGGGCGTGTTGCTCAAGGCCGGCCATGCGCCGTGGGGTGAACCCTTTGCTAACCAGTCCCCGCTGGCGGGTGTGGGCGTGACCGTCGAGGTTGATCATGGCCTCGTCGGGCCAATCCTCAAGGCCCACTCCAGGGACGACTCCCTGGCCTGAGCAGAAGATGTCGGTGTTTTTGGAAGCGAAGATGACGTCGTCGTAACGGGAGACTGCCCACAGCTCGTTTTTGGCATCCCAATAAACGGGCTCTTCTTCGCGAAGGTATTCGTAGATGGGTTCGGGGTCGTAGGTGTGAAGGTCGAGTGATAATAAATCGATGTCCCTGGTAGTCATTGGCTCCCTCTTGTCGAATGAATAACCGAGGGGATATGACAGAAAAACAGAGAGAATGAAACACGTTCTAGTGAAAAAAAGAATGGGGGAGGGGGCCTTTGGCGGGGCTTTACCAGCCCCAGTTCATCAGACGTGTGAGCATGACGTAGATGGCGTAGAGGCTCATTCCGATCGCGCCGGCGGTAATGAGCATTCCGGATGTGCCGCTGATTTGGCTCAGGCGTGTGATGGCGTCGGCTTCCCACTCTTCTCCTTCGGCGATGCCCTCCTGCACCACGCGGGAGACGGCGTCGCGCACCCCGCGTCGGTGCAGAAAGACCCAAAGTCCCAGCAGGAGGAACCCCAGCATCACGGAGGTGATGAAGAGGCGGTGAACATCAGCCCGCAGGCCCTCCCGCTCGTCTGTCACCTGTGCGCGTCGCGCCGCGAGGGTTGAACGCAGAAGGGGAGCTCCTTCGACGCCGGGGAAGAGACGGGAGAGGACCAGGGGCAGCAG
>JAZAIZ010000217.1:0-15622 GCA_036230545.1 Myxococcota bacterium | reverse complement strand
GGCAACAACGGCAACAACGGCAACAGCGGCAACAACGGCAACGGCGGCAACAGCGGCAACAACGGCAACAGCGGCAACAGCGGCAACAACGGCAACAGCGGCAACAGCGGCAACAGCGGCAACAGCGGCAACAGCGGCAACACTTCCGGTACCTCTGCATGCACCTACAATGGTTTCCCCGCTTATGCTGAGCAGGCCGTTGCGGAGATTGACGATGCCGGCAACATCACCTCGCAGTTTTATATGGCCGCTAAAGGCAGCGCGTCTCAATTTGACCGACTTGGGTTGGTCTCGGTAGCTGGCTGGGGTGGACCCATGGGGCCTGGCACCTATTCACTTGATGGGATCAATTACAAAGATTGTGGTCTGTGCCTGACTATCGAAGCGGGGTGTGTTGGAGAGCAGGGCTGTTCTAAGATTTACTATGCCTCTCAGGGGACTGTTGAGATCACCTCCACCGGGGGCGACGGATCGCAGTTCGCAGGAACACTCTACGATGTTGTTTTCGATGAGGTTACGGTTGCAGAAGACTACACCTCTACCCCTACACCCGGTGGCGAGACCTGGTGCATGGACGATTACAATTACAACCAGACGATTGGGGCGGGTGTTACGACCAATCCGGCAAATGCACCCTCCGGAACCCCAGGTGGCGGCACAACCACCACTCCCCCTGCAGACAATGGTGGAACGACTCCCCCGGCATCAAGCGGTGGGGATTGCGTCGCTGGGGGAACGGGCGTCGGCATTGGTGATAAGATTGCGAACTTCTCCCTGCAAAGCTGCACCGGTGAGTGGGTGAACCTGCACGACTCCTGTGGCGAGAAAAAGGCGATCTGGCTGGTGCAGACGACAGGTTGGTGCCCGCAGTGCCCCAACACCGTCGTTCCCGCGGCTCAGGCCCAGACGGACTATCCTGACATGATTGAGTCCTGGATTGTTCTTGGAGAAGATGGCGCGTATCGTCCGGCGAGTTTGGATGATTGCGCTGGTTATATCAACAAGCCCCAGCACCAGGGTAAGGTTGATGCCTCCATGGTTCTGGTGGACCCCGGGTTTCAGACCCTGCGCACTTACGTGAACGACTATAACTTTGGCGGCGTGCCTTGGAGTGGCGTTCTTCGTGGCAGCAATATGGAATATGTCGCCAACAGCCAGTCTGATTTCATCGGCGCCTTGAATCAACTCCTCAACGAGCCTTGATCTGAACGTTTGTCACCCCGGACCTCTGTCCGGGGTGACCGCTCGACTCTGACCGCCTCACTGTGTGGTCGCCTTCGCAGGTTCTCTGAGAGGGCATTAAACTCCATTCCATTCCATTGTTGCAATTTGATTCTGGCTTGTCCGCTGGCGAGATCTCTTTTGTTAGTTAATTGGGCCGTGCCTAAGGTGCAGGGGGCGGGTGTCGGGTTATTGTCAACGTCACCCTGGTGTCCTGCGACCAGGCATCGGGCCATTGAATCGGGGATCGTTCTTAAGGTAAGACGTGGGGATGGAAGAGTTGAACGCCACGCAGTTGGAGTCATTAAAGGAGGACCTTTTGGCCCTGGAGGTGCAGCTTTTGGAGTTGCTTGAGGTGTCGAAGGAAGGGGCGAAGCCCGTGGAGTTGGACCAGCCCATCGGGCGGCTCTCGCGGATGGATGCGATGCAGCATCAACAGATGGCCACCGCTAATCGGCAGAGTCATCAGCTGAGATTAAAGCAGGTGAAGAGGGCGTTGGGGGCGTTGACTCGCGATGAGTATGGGGAATGCGGTCGGTGTGAGGAACCCATTGGTTTTGGGCGCTTAAAGGCTCGTCCAGAGACTCCCTTTTGTTTGGAATGCCAGGGGATAGCTGAGCGCCGCTAGGTTTATCGGCGGGGTGTCTTTGCGGGGAATCATGGTATACTGGGACCATCATGAGTATATACGAAACCTATAAGGAACAGGCCGATGCGCTCATCGCCGCTGGAAGTTTCTTCAATCAACGTAATTGGGCTCCTGCTACCAGCGGAAATTATTCGTCCCGTTTGGGGGACGACGCGCTCCTTTTGACCGTGTCCGGGGCGCACAAGGGCGAACTTAGTGGAGACGATTTTTTGGTCGTTGATGGGAGAGGGGTGGTGGTGGAGACGCCGCGGGAGGGTGCCAAACCATCGGCGGAGACGGGATTGCACACTCAGATTTATCGCTTGGACCCTGGGGTGGGAGCGGTGTTGCACAGCCATTCGGTGATCAGCACTGTGGTGTCCCGGCATTGCGCTGGTGACGCGCTGGTTTTTGAAGGCTACGAGATGCAGAAGGCCTTTCGTGGGATCTCAACCCACGACTGTCGGGTGGAAGTGCCTGTTTTTGAGAATGATCAGGACATCGCGCGGCTCGCTGAGGCGGTGGAAGAATATGTGCAGGCCCATGGCCTCCCGGTGGGATACCTGATACGCGGCCACGGGCTTTATAGCTGGGGCGCGACCGTCTTTGAGGCACGCCGGCAGGTGGAGGCTCTGGAGTTTTTGCTGGAGTGTGAATGGATGCGCTCCGGTGGTGGTAGAGCGGAATAGAGGAAATCAAGATGAGCACGCTACATATATACCGAGACACCTCTGCGGTGGACGCCGAGATTCTCACGGATAAGACAGCCATGGCCAAGGCGCTGCACGCTATTGGCATAGAGTATCAACAGTGGTCCTGCGAGGGGGAACTCGCGAGGGACGCCACTCAGGAAGAGGTTCTGGCCGCCTATGCTGAGCAGGTGAAGCGTGTGCAAGAGCAGGGCTCCTTCGAGACCGCCGATGTTATCGGGTTGACCCCTGACCACCCCGATAAGGACGCCATGCGAGAGAAGTTCTTGAGCGAGCACCGCCACAGTGATGACGAGGTGCGCTTTTTTATTGAGGGGGCCGGCCTCTTTTACCTGCATATTGACGAGCGGGTGTATGGGGTGCTGTGCACCGCGGGGGATTATATCAGCATCCCCGCGAACACACCGCACTGGTTTGATATGGGGCCCGAGCCGGCCTTTCGATGCATTCGCTTCTTCACCGATCCTGCGGGGTGGGTGGCGCAGTACACGGGCAGTGACATCGCAGATCACTACCCGCGCTTTGAATAGAACATTTCAGTGGAGGGAGAGGGCCTGTGATTAGGGTTATACTGACGGATATAGAGGGGACGACATCCTCGATCTCATTTGTGCACGAGGTGCTTTTTCCTTACGCGAAGCGGGAGTTGCGGGCCTTTGTTGAGGCCAACGCTCATGAGCCCGTTGTGCAGGAACAACTGAAATTGGCCCAGGTTCTCGCAGCCTGCGACAACACCGTGGACGCCACCGTGGAGGCTCTCCTTGGTTGGATTGATGAAGACCGTAAGGCAACGCCACTGAAGGCTTTGCAGGGCCTTATCTGGGAGGCTGGTTATCAAAGCGGCGAGCTCAAGGGGCATCTCTATGAAGATGCCCACGCTTGCCTGCGGGGGTGGTATGAGGCGGGGATGAGGCTCTATGTGTTCTCGTCCGGATCCATTCAGGCGCAAAAACTCCTCTTTGGTTACTCCGATTACGGAGATCTTGCCCCCCTCTTCAGCGGTAACTTCGACACCACCATCGGCAACAAAAAAGACGCCGATGCCTATGTGCGAATCGCGGAAGCCATTGGGGTGCCGTCGGAGAGCATCCTCTTCCTCTCTGATGTGGGCGCCGAGCTCGACGCCGCCCGAGCATCGGGGATGGCGACAGTACAGCTGGTGCGTGACGAGGGCATCGTCCCCGCACCCGGTCACCCGCAGGTCGCGGGCTTTAATGAGATCGATCTGAGCACGCTCTCGTAGGTGCTTGGAGAAACCCTTCCCGCTTTTTGGGCGGGACTTGACCTCCCGTATTCCCTTGAGTAGCGTGTTGCTGGGCGACCACCTGTGGGTCGCCGGGGAGGTTGGTTGATGCTGAAGCGGCACTTCATTGTTTGCGGCATGGTTTATCTGGCGGGACTGGGGGCATGTCAGGAGTCTGAGAAAGACCCGGGCCGGGTTACCCTGCACCGCTTGAATCGTGTTGAATACAACAACACCGTGCGGGATCTCTTGAAAACCGAGCTTCGGCCTGCGGATCATTTTCCCTCCGATGACCACGGGTATGGTTACGACAATATTGCAGATGTACTGGCGGTTTCGCCTTTGCAGGTGGAGCTCTACCATCGCGCGGCTGAGATGCTGGCCGAAGACCTCCTGCGTTTGCCGGGGGCTCTGACGTTTCGAGCGGAGGATTGGGACGGTGTGGCAGGCTCGCGCTATCGGGGCGCAAGCTGGAGCCTGTGGGACGAGGGGCGCCTTGGGGTGAAGGTCCCCCTGAGAGCGAGCGGGAGTTACGTTTTGGTTCTTCGGGCCTTTGGTGTCCATGTGGGAGATGAGTCGCCGCGTTTGCGGGTGGAGCTTGGGGGGAGCACAGAGGCGACGCTAACCATTGACGCTGTGGCCGATGCTCCGGGGACCTACGAGGTCGCCTTTGAGGGCGTGGAGGGGGAGGTTGAACTCGCCCTCTCTCTGGTGAACCCCTATCGGGGAACGGCTCCTCAGGAGCTGCGCAGGATTGTCATTGAGGGGACACGGGTGGAGGGGCCGCTGGAGGGCTTGGTGCCCTCCTCGGGCCGCGAGCAGCTTGTGCCCTGCTCGATGACCCACGATGCCTGGGAGGTGTGTGCGCGGCAGGTTTTCACCAGCCTGGCCAGCCGAGCCTTTCGCCGGCCGGTGACTGTGGGGGAACTCGCGCGGCTGCTTGAGCTGGTGGAGGTCGCTCTGAGCGAGGGAGACTCGCCGGAGCGCGGTTTGTCCTTGGGCATTCAGGCGATTCTCCTCTCACCCCATTTTTTGTTCCGGGTCGAAGTGGATCCGGAACCCCATCGGGTCAGCCCCCACCGCCTGACCGACTACGAGCTGGCGACCCGGCTTTCGTATTTTCTCTGGAGCACCATGCCCGATGAGGAACTCATGACCCTGGCAGAGCAGGGGAAAGTTCAGACAGCAAAGGTCTTGCGGGGCCAGGTGAAGCGGATGTTGGCCGATGAGCGGGCGCAGTCGCTTACGGATAATTTTGCAGGTCAGTGGCTCTATTCTCGGGCGGTGTTGAGCGCGGAGCCCGAGCCAAATCTTTTCCCGGACTTTGATGAAGAGCTCGCGCGGCAAATGAAGCGGGAGTCTGACCTCTACTTCCAGGAGTTCCTGACCAGCAATCAGGGCGTGGATGAGTTGCTCGTTTCGGGGTTCACCTTCTTGAATGAGCGCCTCGCGTCCCATTATGGGATCTCAGGGGTGACGGGGGAAGAGTTTCGAAAGGTGTCGACCGAGGGCACGGTGCGGGGGGGGCTCCTGTCGCAGGGGGCGATGCATACGGTGACCTCGCATCAGGAGCGGACGTCCATTGTTTTGCGCGGAAAGTGGGTGTTGACCCAGCTGCTTTGTGATGAACCAGACCCCCCTCCGCCGGGTGTGGAATCTCTGGAGGATCAGGACCAGCTCACTGGCAGTCTTCGCGAGCGTCTGGCGCAGCATCGGGCGCACCCCATGTGTGCGAGCTGCCACGAGGTGATGGACCCCATTGGCTTCGCGCTTGAGAACTTTGACGCGATTGGGAAGTGGCGCGAGCAAGATGAAGGTCACGTGATTGATTCAAGCGGGTTGTTTCCGGACGGGACAAGCTTTGAGGGGCCAGTGGAGTTGGCGGAGATGGTGCAGAGTCGCGAGGGGTATCATGAGTGCATTGCTGAGCAGCTCATGATTTACGGGTTGGGTCGGGGGCCTATGGAGAGTGACGAGCATTGGAATGCAGAGATCGTGGCCAGCGCGAAGAAGGGGGGAGGGGGCTTTCAGGACCTCATCACAGAGCTGGTGTTGAGTGATGTTTTTCGGTCTCGTCGCGGTGAGTTTGGTTCAGAGGGAGGTGAGTGATGGGACGCGGTCTTTCACGACGACAGTTTATCAAGGGTGCGGGGGCGAGCCTCGCCTTGCCTTTTCTTCCCTCCCTTTTGCCCCGAAGCGCCTGGGGCGCACCCACCGGTCCCTTGAGGATGATCTACTATTTTACCCCCAACGGGTTCAATATGAACACCTGGTCTCCGGTGGGGACGGGAAGTGACTTTGTGCTTGGCCAGAGCATGGCCTCGTTGGCCCCCTTCAAGGATGAGCTCTTGCTAATCAGTGGGTTGGGAAACCACGCCGCGAGTCCCCAGGGCACCGGTGGCCATGGAGCCGGCACGGCGGGGTGCCTGACGGCCCATTCGGTGGTGAAGACGGAAGGCACCGGGATTTCCAATGGGGTCTCTGTGGACCAACTCGCAGCGCAAAAACTCGCTCCGGACACGCTCTTCAAATCCATGCAGATGGGCTCGGAGGGGGGAGGCAACGTGGGGAACTGCGACTCGGGATACAGCTGCGCCTACGTCCGCAATATCTCGTGGGCCACACCCACCACGCCCCTGCAGAAGCAGGTCGATCCGCAGGTGGTGTTTGACCGAATGTATGCGGGGGATGATCCCACGGCGTCCCGGGCGGAGCAGGAGAAGCGACGTCGTTATCGCAAGAGCGTGCTGGATTATGTCCTCGCGGACGCGAACGCGTTGAAGCACAAGCTGGGGAGAAGCGACAAGCTCAAGCTGGATGAGTATATCACCGGGGTGCGCGAGTTGGAGGTGCGGATTACTCGACCTCCCCAGGCGGCCTGTGGTCCCAGTGCGTTACCCGACTATGAGGAGAACTATCCCGGCAGGGTGCGGATTTTGACCGATCTGATGGTGACCGCGATAGAGTGCGATATGACTCGAATCATTACCTTTATGCTCGGGAACGGGATCACCAATCGCGCGTATCGTTTCCTTGATGTGACCGGAGGCCACCACGAGTTGTCGCACCATCAGAACGATCCGGGGAAGCTGGACAAACTCACGAAAATCGACACGTGGCAGATGGAGCAGTTCGCTTACCTGCTTGGGAGGTTGAAGGCTTTGCAGGCGGGGGAGGGGTCTTTGCTCGATCGCTGCATGGTGATGCTAACCGGGGAGATGAGTGATGGGAATGCCCACAGTCAGGACAATGTTCCTGCGGTGCTGGCTGGCAAGTGCGGGGGGGCGTTCACGACGGGGAGACACCTGCAGTTCGAAGGAGGAGAGACGAAGGGAGATCTCTTCATGTCCATTCTGGGGGCCTTTGGGGTGAGGGTTGACCATTTTGGTGAAGGGGGCACCCAGGCGCTTGAGGGGTTGAAGGTTTAGACACAGGAGGACGGGATGCGGTGGATGGCGGTATGGGGACTGGGCCTTGCGTTGATGTTGTTGGTGGGGTGCGTAGAGGACTCCGGAGGTGATTCCGGGGAGCTGAGCGCCCGGCTGGTCAACCTGGGTGTGCCCGAGAGTCCCGAAGTGGCGCGGGACCGAGGCTGCGCGGTGGCGGGTCATCAGGTGGGGTCGGGTCTTGGGAGCCTGGTGATATTGGTGGGGGGATTGGAGCGTTTCTTTGAAGCGGACGGATGGGTGGATGTTCAGGTGGTGATTGTGGCCACTACCTCCGGGTGGTCCCCTGCCCCCGAGGGGTCGTTCTCTCTTGGTATTCACGAGGGGGCGCAGACCTCCTCCAGGGATTTTCTCATTGTTGAAGAGGCCGAATCAGGAGTGGGGGGAGAGTTCTCGGATATCATGCTGGACCGGGATGGCTGGTTTGCGGCGCATTCGTCTTTTATTCGATTGCCCATGCCGATTTTCGAGGATTTTAAGATTTATCCCGGGCTAACGAATGTGGCGCTGGAGGGCCGGTTGATTCCGAAAGGGGAGGGGTTTGACAGCGCGGACCTGCTCTTGATGGGCTACTTGAGCAGTGAGGAGATCATGCTCATTGTTAAGCGCTTCATTGAGGTTTGTGGCAAGCCCGAAGCGGAGCAACCGGTGGTTTGCGGGTTGATTGGAAATCAGATCCAGGGAGACACCGAGCCAGAGGTCGCGTTTCCACTCTTTGTCAGCTTTATGGGAGGCTTTGATAGCCGACTGGAAGCGGGGAGCCCCGTGGCTTGTGTGCGGGACGATGCTGACGCCGCGAACGCCTGCGACGCGATCAGCTTTTGTATGGAGGTGGCGTTTGAGGCCCAGCGCTTGAAGTAGCGGCTGTCAGGGGGCGCCCTGATTAATCCAGTTTTCCACTGCTTTAATCTTGGGCTCGCAGAGCGCAGGCCAGGACGCGGGAGGCATGATTTCTTTGCCGGGTTTGATGTTTTCGCCACGCATCTTGTGCACGAGGTAACTGTTGGCGGCATCGCCCGCGGCGACCAGTTTAACCTCAGGCATCTGGGCGGAGGCTTTGTCGATGAGGGCGGCCAGGTCGGTGAGGCTATCAAGCATCAGGCCTTCGTTGTCGAGGCTGTAGCCGTAGGAGTGACATGCGCTGCAATGGAGGTTGAAGACCTTTGCCTGGACGGCGGCAGCGGTGGGCGCGATGGCTTCCATGCAGACTCCGTCGCAGTCGACCTGGCCCTCAGGGCAGCTCTCACTCTCTTCTCCACCGCAGCCCGGGGCAAGGCTCAAAAGGAGTCCGAGGATGAAGAGTGGCTGGCGAATTGGGGTTAAGCTCATGATGTGTTCTCCCTTGGGTTGTTGATGCTTGTCAGCTTAAAGAGACTGGGACGGGAAAACAAGGGGGCAGTGGGGGGGAGAGGGGGCTTGTGGTGGTCACGAATGTCGCATACCAGAGCTTGATGGATATGGAAGAAATAACACCGGTGCAGATCGATCCTGAATTCATGCGGGAGCTTGTGCATGCTCGCATGCCCTTTGGGAAATACAGCGGGCGGCCGCTTTTGAGTCTCCCCGAGCCTTACGTGGTTTGGTTTAAGCAGAAGGGCTTCCCTGCGGGAAAGCTCGGTCAGCAGATGGAGACGGTTTATGAGATCAAGCTGAACGGGCTTGAGTTCCTCTTTGCAGATTTGACGAAGTTTGAGTAGGCGCAAGAAGGGGAGCCCGTCGTTGTGGTTGAGGGTCGACGGGCTCCCATGGGTCTCTCTGTTGTCACGCAGCTAAGCGAGCGTGGCAATGGAGTCCTCGTTAGGGGGATTTGGCGCAGGTGAGGTGCTCGGTGGGGTTGCGCCTGAATTCATCGCTGTAGATTTCAGGGCAGTGGGCGAGGATGAGGGTCTTGAGGTGGTAGACGTCAGTCCAGCTCAAGGCCATGGAGTCGTAGACCAGGGGAAACTCATCGGAGTGCTCGATGGTGTCGAGCAGGGGCTCAAGCTGCCCCTCTCCGGTGGTCCAGATGGACTCAAAGTTGTCCACAAAGGCCTGCACCAGTTCGGGAAAATGAGTGCTTTTGTAGACGACCATGTTTTCAAAGGTGTTGTGCTCGGCGTTGTCGGAGAAGTTGTAGCTGCCGGAGGCGACGAGCTCCCGGTCGATGATGACGTATTTGTGGTGCATTTGCACGGCGTAGGAATAATCCCATCGAAAGGCATAGTGCTTGAAACGCAGGTCGATGTCGGCAAGGTGCAGAGCGTAGCCAAAATAAAAGCCGCGGTTGCGACAGCGTCGTGCTCTGGAGGCGCTTCTGCCGGCTTGTTCGAGGCACTCGTTGAGCTTTAAAACCTGGCGCCAGTGGGTGCTGATGTTGATGAACTCCTGGCCATCGAGGTAAACCCGAATCTCCATCTCGGGGTTGGCGTTTTGTTTGGCGATCAAGGCCTCGGCGATGGCTCGGCTTCGCATGTGGCCCGAGGCGATCAGAATGGAGTCCTGGGCGCTCTCAATCAGCGCGACGACCCCATCGGCGATGGTGTTTCGCTCGGGGAGGGTGCCAAAGGTGTTGCCATAACGGGATGAGTAATAGGTGCGGAAATTGTCGGAGGTGAAGAGGACCTCGACGCCGTCGTGTTCAAGGTTCAGGGTGTGGTTTTCGTCCACTGGGAGGGTCTCGGTGTATTCGAGGTCCTCGTTCCAGAGGAGGTCCCGAGAGTTTTCCCACAGGTGATTGAACTCCTGCTGAAAGGAGAGGACCAGGGGGCCGTGTCCCGACACCAGCACGGTGTTTTCGTCGTAGCGGTGCGCCGCGCCCCAGGACCAATTGCCGCTGCCGGTGATGAGGGTGGCCTGGTCGGCGAGGTCGTCTTCATCCTGGGGGCCATCGATGAGGGCAAATTTGTGGTGCATGATCTTGTTGACGTAGCGAACGTCCACGCCCAACTCTTCAAAGCGCGCCGAGCGGGTGTCAGCGGGGCTGCGGAAATCCTTGTGGGCGTCTTCGAGAAGCATGCGCACCACCACGCCCCGGTTGATGGCGTCAGCGACGGCGCGTTGGCTGGACGCGTCGCTGAAGCTGTACATGGCGATGTCGATAGACTCCGTGGCGGTGTTCAGGGCCTCAACGATTCGGGTGAGATGAGTGTCCCCGTAGTTTCCGGGGGAGAAGATGACCTCAGAGTGGAGGTTCTCCGGGATGGTCAGCGCAGGCGTGTCCTGCACCTCTGGCACGGGGGTGATGACAATGGTGGCGTGTAGGGGGGTGTCGCTGAGGTTGTGCACCCGGAGGGTCCAGTGGCGCACCCGTGGCTCGTCAGCGGTGACCACAAGGTCGGGTTCTTGCCCGCGCTCACTCTCCAGCTCGATCTCGTAGTGCCGGGCCGAGAGCTTCGCGAGGGCGTCGGTGGTTTGGCTGAGGCTCGCCACAAACTCGGTGGCCTTGACGCGGTAGCGCTTGACCCGTTTGGGGGCGAGGGTGAGATGAATGGTGCGAAGGGGGGCTGTCGAGGAGCGCCCGAGCACAAACTCCTCGGTGGCGTCTCCCCACTGGAGTTGGTCTGCCTGGGATGCCAAATCGGCACCACAGCCAACGTGATTAACGCCGCCGAGGACGACGACAAGAAAAAACTGAATTGCGCGCGCACGCGTCCCGTTGAACATGCTTTTCTCCCACTGCATGAACCATAAAAAAACAAAAATAGACTCTGCTAATTTTACGAATCGGCTGATGCCGAAGCGGGAACCCCCAATAGTTGCGCTTAAACAAGAGCGCTGAGTTCAAGAGAGGCGGCCGCTAATATCAGAGGAAACCTGAAGGTCAATGAGAAATGCTTCGAAAATACCCAAAAAAGAGAGCTGGAGGTACGTTGTGCGGGGTGGTTCTTTTAACGCATACCCAAGAGGGTCTTCGCCTCGGCGGAGAGGGTGGCGATGAGGTGTCCCATTTTGGGACGTTTGGGTTCCACGTTGGGAGGGACGTGGTGACCAATCAGCGCCTCGGTGGTGATGGGGCCGATGGAGGCTACGAGGGTGGCGGTTTGGAGCTGCGTGAGGAGCTGCTCGAAGCAGTCGAGGCGGCGCGCGAGGGCGAAGATGTGGTCGACCTGCTGGGCGCTGGTGAAGAGGGCGATGTCGGCTTCTCCGCGGGCGATGCGGTGGAGGGCCTCCTCTAACTCGGTGGTGTCTTCGGGCAGTTGCCAACCGTAGACCGGGACCGAGCGGACGATGGCATGGCGCTCCTGAAGCGCGGCGACCAAATCGGGGTTGCTGCGCCCGTACTCTTGAATCGCGATGTTCCGTTGGGCCAGGGGATAGCCGCGCTGGTCGAACTCTGTGATGAGCTCTCGCCAGGTGTTGGGTTCGGGGGCGACCAGGGTGGGTTGCAGCCCCGCCTCTTTGAGGTAGGTGACGGGTTTGGGACCTCGGCACAGGAGGTCGCAGGCCTTGAGGGCGTTGAAAACGTCATCGCGGGGGTGTTTCAGGCACATGGCCTCTACGAGCATTCGGGACCCCACCCCGGTCAGGAGGATCATCGCGTCCACGCCCTGTCCGAGGAGCACGTCGGCGAAGTCAAAGGCCTCTCGCTGGTTTTGGAGGGGGACCTCGCGCATGGAGGGCGCTTGAATGGGGACGCCTCCCCGTTTTTCGATGAGTCGGGCCATGTCGGCGGCGCGTCGGCTCTCAAAGCTGACCACGCGGAGGTTGTGCAGTCCTTTTTCCATGGGGGGCTTCTTAGCGCAGCTCGGGCTCAAACGCACGGGAGAAGTGGCTTCCGCGGCTCCAGGCCGTTGCAGAAGACCCTTCGAGGGGGTAACCTTGGGCGGTCTTGAGGGGCCGGCGAAGCGTCGTCGGCCGGTGGGAAATAGGACTCTCGTTTTAGCGGGCTGAGAGTTAAGAGCAGCGCAGGAAAGGGCCGGGTCATGCTCCGATTCAGGGGAACGATAGGGTTAGGGATTTTGGTGACGCTCATGGTGGCCTGCGGGGTGCCGAGCCTCGAAGGGCTCAACGAGACGCCGGTCAGGACGCCGACGGTGGCGCAATTTAACCCGGCGTGGTCGGACCCTTGCACCGGGGAGAGTGGCACGATTTTGCCTCAGCCCACCAACCTGGCGTTTATGGGCTCGAGTGACGGCACGCTCCTTTTGGAGAACGAGACCCCCGAAGATAAGAGCGATCCCTTCAACGCCCTGGGGACCCTCGACGGATGGTCGACGGTGGCGCCGGTGACCTTCACCTTCTCGGGGCCGGTGGACGCCGCGACGGTGGTTGGTGGCGGCGCGACGGGTGGGGCGTCTTCGACGGTGCGGCTATTCAAGGTGAGCCTGGCGTCCGAGTATCCCTTTCCCACCTCCGTGAAGATCGACCCCGCCGAGCCCCTCGTCGAGCTTGTGGTCGGAGTGGATTATGAGGTGCGGGTCGAGCGGATCACCGAGGCCTACAACGACTCCAGCGATGGCTGCACCACCAAGGTGCGCGAGAAAGACCAGGTGAGCATTGTGCCCCTGCGTCCTTTGGAGGCTGGCGCCTCTTACCTTGTGGCCGTGACTGAGGGGATTCGGGACGCGGAGGGCTTTGGGGTGGAGTCGGACTTCATCTATCGCATCGTGCAGGGGACGGAACCTCTCACCGATCGGCACGGCAAATCGCGCATGAACTTCATCCCAGGCCTGCGGGAGGATGCCATGGCCCAGGGGCTGGAGAGCCTGCGCTCTCTGGTGAACACCTTCGAGCTGGCGTTGGGGTTGGGGAAGGGGATCTCCGGGGTTGTTTTGTCATGGACCTTCACGACTCAGGGGGTGGATGCGGGCCTTGATACTGCTGCTGCGAGCGTGGAGGCGGGCTCCTGGCTGCTTGGCCCTGCCATGGACACCAGTGGGGTGATCTCCCAGGGCAGTGGGGACATTTTTCTCGGCACGGTGGAGTTGAAGCAATACCTCGGGGCCGATCCCACCAAGGGCTACTGGCGCCTGGAGGATGGCGAGGCCCTGACGCGCTTTACTCGGGAGAGGCGCCCCGGTGAGGGACCGAAGGTGGAGCGCAGCGAGACGGCGCCCCTGCTGGTGGTGTTGCCCAACCCTCAGAGTGGACACACCATGCCCCCGGCTGGTTGGCCGGTGGTGATTTTCCAGCACACCATCAGTCAGAATCGGGGGAATCTGCTCGCCTTTGTGGAGGCCCTGACCGATCGTGGCATCGCAGCGGTGGCCATGGACCTCCCGCTGCATGGCATCGACCGCTTTGAGGGGGCTGACCCCGCGGGGGCCGAGAGCGCGCTCTTTCCTTTTTCATTGAAAGATCCGGCGGGGCTCTATCGGGCGCTGCCCTGGTTTGCGGGATTGGCGGAGGGAGTCCAGGAGCGACACACCTACGATTTTGGGCAAAATGCATTGCCCCTTGATTCGGGGACGGCCTGCGCGGACCTCAGCGAAAACGCGCCCTGTGCCCTCACCGGCGCGGAGAGCGTGTCCTATCCGGGGCTCTGCCGCAGCGCTCCAGGGGTTTCGGGGCTGGTTTGCTCCCTCTGTGGCGCGGGGGCTCCCGACGGTCATGTAGATCAGAGCGGCGCTTATTTTTTCAACCCCGGGGTGATGCTTCGAACCCGGGATAATCTCCGTCAGGCAGTGGCTGATTTGATGCAACTGCGCGAAACCCTGGGGACCATGACCTTCTCCGCCGCTTGGAATGGGGTGGGGATCGGGGGGACGCCCGGTGCGCCGCTCTTTGATGAGAGCCGGGTGAGTGTGATGGGGCATGGGCTGGGGGCGACCCTGGCCGCGGTGCTGATGGCGGTGGATCCGACGATTCAGTCCGGGGTTTTGGTGAGTCCAGTCGGCGGGATGGCCCGGGGGCTTGAGGCCTCGGAGCTGCTCGGGGGGCCCCTGCGTGACGGCCTGGCCTGTCAGGGGGTGATTGAGGGGGGCGGTCTCTACGAGACCTTCTTTTGGGCGCTGCAGACGGTGCTGGATGCGGTGGACCCCCTTAATTTTGGCGAGGCCGTGGAACAGCCGGTGTTGATGATGGAGATGGCCGGGGTGCCGGATTATAAGCAGGAGAGCGTCGCGGTGTTTCCCGGGGACCGGGTGTCTCCGGCGGCTGTGGCCGGGGAGCCGCTCTCGGGCTCGTCAGCGCTGGCGGAGGTGATGGGGCTTGAGACGATCTCTGCGTCGGTGCCTGCGGGTGCGGGGGTGCGGGCGTTGGTTCGAATCGGTCCGGCGGCGCACACGACTTTGTTGGACCCCCGTCTACGCTGCAGGGAGGTTGCGAGCGTGCTCGGTGAAAGTGAAGCCAGCCCGGAGTGTCTGGTTTATGCAGCGGCGGCTCGAGAGGAGATGCTGGAGCAGCTTGGCAGCTTCATTGTCAGCGAGGGCGCCGCGGTGAGCGTTGCGCGGATGCGGGAATTTGGGGGCTATACCGTTGAGGTGGTGGAGCCGGTGGCTCCTTAGATCAGCGCGCCGGTCGGAGGTGGTTGAGGATGGCGGGCACCAGGGTGGACTCCAGCACCGCGGCCACAAACACCATGGCCATGGCGGTTCCAAAGAGGATGATGCACACCCGGGTGGCGTTTTTGAAGCGCGCGTTCTCTGGCGCATACTGGCTCACCGCGCGAGAGAAGAAGATCGCAGCGAGGGCGCCAGTGATGTAGGCGAGGCCTTCGAGGATCAGGTGGGGCAGCAGGCATGTGGCGGAGAGCAGGACCTTCAGAGGCCCGGCTGTGGTTCCCGAGTGGATGGTTTGCAGGGTGAGGACGGTGATGGCGAAGGCCCACACACAGGCGTTCCAGCCGAGGGCCAGCATGGCACCATAAGATTGATACACAAAGGCCAGCATGGTGATGCAGACCAGCACGACGATATTGTTGTTGAAGATCAACTTAAAGGAGTTGAAGTGTCGGGTGAGGAGATCGCTCTGGCTCAACCCCGCGGCGTCCACTGCAAAGCCGAACTCCCTCAGAATTCCTGGGGTGCCAAGTGTAAGGGCGATGATGAAGTAGGCGCTGAGGATGCCGGTGAAGAGGGCCAGCAGGCTCACGGCGGTGAGGCGGTTGGTCTCCCAGGAGGTCCGGTCGCTCTCGTAGGTGTTCTGCCGATTCTCGATGAGGAGGTAGCGGGTGCGGTCTCCCAGAGAGATCGAGGTCAGAAAGATGCTGATGAACCCGCTGTTGGGGAGGCGCAGCAGGTAGGCAAGAAAGTAGGCTACCAGGGTGTAGATGAACGCCTCAAGAAAGAGGCGTCGGCTGCGCTCGGGGAGCGCCTCATCGAGTTGAGGGGTGAAGAGGCGGCCTATTAGGGTGTTGCTGACTCGTTGAACCACGCGTGTCTCCTTCGTCGGAAGCATAGCGCGATCAGGAGAAGAACCAAAGAGTGAGATGTGCCGGTGAAGGCCTGACACCCCC
>JAZAIZ010000216.1:0-6096 GCA_036230545.1 Myxococcota bacterium | reverse complement strand
GATTGTCACCCCTGAGGAGAAGTACGATGTTGAGTGGCGCCCCCTTGCCACGGACATTGGAGCGCGTATTCGCGGGGTCGTGGAGGCCGGAGCCCCTGTTCTCTCTGAGGGCATTCTCTCCTCGATTCCGTCTGAAGAGTTTATTCGCGAAGAGATTCAAAAGGTCATCGACGAGGTGGTTAATCCCGGAGTCGCAGGACACGGTGGACATATCAGTCTTCTGGGGGTGAAGGGGAATTCGATCACCATTCAGATGGGGGGAGGCTGTCAGGGGTGTAGCGTGGCAGACGTAACCCTTAAGCAGGGAATTCACACTTCTTTTCGCGACGCCGTACCGCAGGTGGGGGCGATCTTTGATGAAACAGACCATGCCGCGGGACTAACCCCTTATTTTTCGTGAGGTGAACCATGCCAAGAGTACATAGTTTTAAGGTGCGAATTGAAACCGGTGCCCAGGGGACTGAGGGGCTGGTTCATTTTAATTTCAACAATCACACCATGCCTTTTCAAACCACCACGGGTTCTACGGAATCCGGGGCTGTGTTTGAGGGAGAGTTTGTTGTGGACAGTTTTTGTCACAGTTTGACGCTGGTGGGGCCCGATACGGGGACCTGGGACATTAACGCCATGAGGGTGGACTTCAAATGCGATGATATGGAGCCCTACTCCGTACACTACGGGGCCGTCAGTCTTGACGAGGAGACAGAGGTAAACCTTTGGAAGCCAGCTCCTGCTCCGATATTTGATGTTTGATTAAGCGCGTTGGTCAAAGAGTCCCAGAGACGCCATGGCTGGTAAGATGGTCAAGTCGAGAATAACGGCGAAGATCATGGTGACGGGGAGCATCACCCCCACGAGGCTGCTGCCGGTGTAGTCGGCAGTGACCATTACGCTAAAGCCGATGGTCAAAATGATGGAGGTGCGGACAATTCCGAGACCCGCTTCGACGATTGCGGCCTCCACGGCGTTGTCTCGCTCCTGTCCCTTCTCTCGTTCAATGCGGTATCGGCTGAGGAAGTGGATGGTGTCGTCAACCGCGATGCAGATGCAGACAGTCAAGAAGGTGAGCGCGTCTGCGTCAATCAGGCCATAGACAAGCCACACGCTTAAGAGGGCGATCCCCACAGGAAGGATGTTGGGTATGATGCTGAGCACCCCGATGTTGATGGAGCGAAAGAGCAACCCAAGTAGGATGGCGATCAAAATAAGGGTGGAGGAGAGGGCTGGGAAGGACTGAGCGAGCATGACGGGGGCCACCCGAGCCGCTTGAAGTGAAAACCCGTTGGAGTGGGCGCTCACCGAGGCGGGCAGGAGTTCTCTTGCTTTGGCGTCGATTTGATCGGCCAGGGCGATGAAGGTCTCCGCGCTCATGTGGGAGGTGTGAATGGACATCCGTGCGTACTGGCCGGTTTCGTCTACCAGGGTCTCCATGTTTTCGCCCCCTGAGGCCTCAAAGAGCAGGAGGTATTGAGCGATGAGGGAGCGTGACATGGGAAGGTCATGATTTGGGCTCTGATTGGGGGCCAGTATGGTGTGTAGCTCTCGGAGAAGGTCTACCAGTGAGTTTGTCTGACTGACCTCAGGTTGTTGTTCGAGCCATTTGTCCAGTCGCGATAGGGCCGATAGGACCTGTGGAGATTTCATCCCCTCGGGGACCCCGGTGTCGATGAGTAGTTCGACCTCGCCGTGTCCACCGAATTGCTTCTCGATGGTTTTGACGGCGATTTGTACGGGGTGGTTCGCCTTGAACTTTTGCACCAGGTCATTCTCGATGGTGACCTGGGAGGTCGCGACGATAACCGCGATGGTTAGGAGAAGGCCGAGACCAAGGACCTCTTTGGGGCGGGGTTTGAGGAAGAGGGCGAGCCTGTGAAGCGAAGTAGCAAGGATGCCGTCGCTGGCCCCCTCTTCGGCTTTTGGAGTGGGGTTGGTCAGGGAGAGGAGAATGGGCGTGATTAAGAAGGCCAGAAGAAAGGCGGTGATGACCCCTATTCCGGCGAAGAAGCCGAGCTCCTGGAGCCCGGGGAGGGGTAAAAAGAGCAGCGAGGCGAACCCCAGAAACGTGGTGGCGCTGGTTAAGAGGCACGCCGCACCCACTTGACGAAAGGCGATGAGGATTGCGTCGTCTCGAGTTTTCCCTCGGGAAATCTCATGCCGGAATTGGGTGACAAGGTGAACCACGTCAGAGACTCCCACCACCAGGACCATCACGGGTGCGATGCTGGTCATGATGGTCACTCTCCCGAAGAGGAGCCCGCCGATACCCACCGCCCAGATGACCGCAGGGGCAATGCACAGGAGCGGGAGAACGGTGTCGACGAAACGCCGGAAGAGGAGCAGGAGCGTGATCGCCAGGAGTATGGCGCATAGGGGGAAGAGGGTCTTCATGTTTTTCTCAGCGCTCGCGAGCATGGCGCTGATGATCATACTGAAGCCGGTTATATGGATGTTCTCCTGGGCGTACCCACTCTCCAGAGCCATGGCCTCGAGTTCGTAGCCCAGGTTTTGTTTGGCCATTTCCAGCAGGCGTCGTTCTCCCTGGGGATCGCGTAATTGAGCTTCCCGGTCGGGGAGGTCACGGGTTCTTTTGCTGGTCTCCTGCCAGATGTGGGGGAGGGCTGCGGTGATCTTATTGTTGGGGACGGCTCTGACGATAAAGAGGGTTGAGAGTCCGTCCTCGCTGATTAGAGTTTTGTGTAGTTTGTCTTCTCTGAGGAGGGCTGCTTTGAGATCTCCAGGAGGGTGGCCTTCCGGGAGATACCCTGTCACCAGCAGGTTGTCGGGGTCATCGGGGGCGGTGCCTATCTTTTGGGACGTGACGATGGAGACCACCTGCTCCACGTAGGGGTGCTCTGTGAATTGGTCATTGAGGTCTTTGAGGCGGGCGATCCCTTCGGGGGTGAAGTGATTCTCATCCTTGAGAACAATCACCGTCAGTTCATCTCCGCCGAAGCGTTCTCGGGCGGCCTCCCATTCGACCATTCCCACGGCATCGGGGGGGAGGAAATCCCTCAGGGTGGTGATGACGGGGAGTTGGGTTGTGCTCCACCCTAGCAGCACGGTGATGAGAAGCACGCCAAGGCTCACGGCGACGCGGTGGCTGAGGATAAATCGAGCCCACGCCTCCAGGTATCGTTCTTTTGCTGTCATGGTCTCTTTCACTTGGATCGCTTGGTCGTTATGTTCTTAATCTACGGTGCGAAGGTCATGTGCGCAAACGATTTTCCGCGACTTTGTTGCGGTCGTTAGGGGTTTTGTCCTTAGTTGGTAGTAGAGGGTTTCATCTCTTAAGGGGTGACGGTGCAAGGATGAGTTTTATTGAAATTATAATCATCTCAGTTGTTTTACTGGTCGTGCTGTCCATTGCTATTACGACTCTTCGGGTTGGTATCTCCCCCATGCCCAGCTCGCATCAGGCAACTCAGGTTATCCTGGCGATGCTCCCCGAGCGTGTGGAGGGGACAATCGTTGAATTGGGCTCCGGGTGGGGGACGCTCGCCTTTCCCATCTATCGGAACCGATCTGAGTCGAGGGTCATTGGGATGGAGGTGTCGTTTTTCCCCTGGCTTTGGTCGCGTCTGGTTAAGTGCATCATGGGTTATAAGAACCTGAATCTGGTGCGTCAGGATTTTCATCGTGCGTCTTTGCGGGAGGCTTCGGTGGTGGTTTGCTATCTCTTTCCTCAGGCGATGACTAACCTGCATGAGAAATTGAGGGAGGAGCTTCGACCGGGTTCCCTGGTTATTTCCAACACCTTTCGCTTGCCAGGGTGGTCCCCTGAAAAGGTGGTTGTTCTTCAGGATGCGTACCGAACTCCCGTTTATCTCTATAGAGTTGGGGGGGCTGGTGAGGGCAAAGCGGGGTGAGTCTAACGAGGGGCTTTACCCGGCGTGTTGATGTGTGCGTAGACTCGTTGTGAACATAAGAGCTGAGAGCCAGGTGTCCTGATGATGAGAAAACCGCTTTCATTGATGCGCATTAAGCGCGACGAGTTTATCCCGGTGGATGACCAAAGCGTAGCGCTTTTTCGTCTGGGGGAGCAGTGCAACAACGCCTGCCCTATGTGCAGTAACTCCGGTCGCTCGGAGGGGTTCTTTATTCCGGTGGAGGAGCTCTTCAGGCGGGTTAAATTTTTTGCTGCCAGTGGGTTTCGGCGCGTGGTGATGACAGGGGGCGAGCCCACGATTCACCCTGCTTTTTGGAGCGTGGTTGAGCGGGCCGGGGAGCAGGGGATTGTGTGGGATGTAAACACTCATGGGAGAAGTTTTTCGGAGGCGGGGTTTACGGAGCGGGCGTTGGCTACCGGCCTCCGGAGCGCTATTGTCTCCCTGCACTCTCACCGGGTGGACGTAAGCTGTCTCATCAGCGGGACCAAGGAAAAAGGACATTTCGAGACGATTGATGGGATCGGAAACCTGCTCGAGCATGGTGTGCCGGTTTTAGTTAATCTCGTCGTTACTCGTTATAATCAAGAGCATCTCGTTGAATTCTTAAGCTATTGTTTGGAGACCTTCGGCGCTGCCTGCAAGCTGAAATATGTGTTTCCTTCAACGGGAGGGAAGGGGGGGGACTGGAAGGGGATTGAGCTTCGTTATGGGCCACTTCAGGAGACCCTGGCGAGGGTTCGAGAGCAAGCCGCCGCGTCGGGGCAGACGGTTTTCTATGAATCGTTTCCCCCCTGCATTTCAGGAGAACATACCACCCCCAATATGAGCCGCTCCGGCTTTGGGGAGACTCACTACCTGGAGGACATCCGGGGGCGGGAACTATTTTCAATTCGCCATATTGAAGCCCAGTTGAACGTCTTCCCAAGCAGCTGCAAGAGCTGCGCGATGGTTCGCAGTTGTTCAGGGGTTTCGTTGGATTATCTAAAGCGCTATGGGGGCGATGAGTTTCAGCCCATAACTCTTTAGGCTCTTGAGGGATGATGAAAGGGGCGGGTTGCGAGAAACCCTGCCCCTGCATCGCTTGGAACTGGCCTAATGGGCGTGTCCGTGCTCTTTTTCCTCGTCGGAGGCTGCTCGGACGTTCATCACTTCGACCTCAAAGGTCAAGCGCTGACCGGCTAATTGGTGGTTGAAGTCTACGGTGATGAATTCGTCATTGGCTTCGACAACGCGAATTGGGATGCTGTTGCCGTCGGGCATCTCGGCTCCGAAGATCATACCTACTTCAACTTCGGCGGGGAATTGATCTCGGGGCACCTGCTGAACACCTTCAGGGTCCTTGGGACCATAGGCTTCTTCTGCCTCAAGGTTGAAGGTCTTCTTGTCGCCCACAGCGGCGCCCATGAGGGCCTTCTCAAAGCCGGGGATCATCTGTCCCGCGCCCACGAGGTAGCTGAGTGGCTCTCCGCCACGGCTTGAGTCAAACTCTTCACCGGTGTCGGTCAGGGTGCCGCGGTAGTGGACAGAAGCGACCACGTCTTTTTCTACAATACTTAAAGTCATCGTTGATGCTCACTTGAGTTAGGGGAAAGTGGGATTACTCCCATGTTGAGAGCCTTGGTGGCCAGCGCTTTTTGAGTAACTTAAGCTCTTTGATCGTTTTCTGGGGGAGGAAAGGGGCAAATGGGGCCCGAAACCTGTCTTTTGGCTGCTGGCTGAGCGTTAGCGGTTAAAGCGTACGTACTCAAACTCTGTAGCCTGTCGGTTGATTCCGGTCTTCGGAGGGGCGATCCAGTTGGCGTATTTTCCGGGAGCTGTGACGCACCCCATGATGGAGTTGAGGTACTCCTTGTCGGCCTGGCTAGGGACGTAGGGGTTGGTTTCGGCGTTGAGCATCGTTGGGTCGTATCGTCCCTCGGGGGTGAAGGGCATTTGAGCAAAGGGACCCATGGCTCGCTGAAAGCGCTCCGAGGGGAGGCTCAACTCGTAGTGGAGGCCGGCCTTTGAGATGATTTTGTTCCAATTGCGCAGGGCACGTTGACAGTCCTTGATGTAGGCGTCCTGGAGGACACGGTTCATTGCCCGGCGCATGGGGACCTCTATCGTGCCAATTGTACCGTCTGCGTTGGGGGTCTGGAGGGTGTAGCTCTGCTCAAGGGCGAGGTGGTCGACGTAGTCGGAGGAGCTGGATTCTTTGTAGCGGCCCTTC